>CAYPUT010000023.1:0-26012 GCA_964413945.1 uncultured Spirochaetaceae bacterium | reverse complement strand
GTTCCAGAACTACGCGCTGTATCCGCATATGACGGTCTACGACAACATGGCCTTTGGTCTGAAGATCCGGAAGTTCAGTAAGGAAGAGATTAAAGAGCGGGTCGACAAGGCCGCCAAAATTCTCGACATCGGAGAGCTTCTGCACAGAAAGCCGAAGGCACTCTCCGGTGGCCAGCGGCAGCGTGTCGCCGTCGGCCGGGCGATCGTTCGCCAGCCGAAGGTCTTCCTCTTCGACGAGCCGCTTTCGAACCTCGACGCCAAGCTCCGGGTCCAGATGCGGGCGGAGATTTCCGGTCTCCACCATCGTCTCCAGGCGACCATGATCTACGTTACCCACGACCAGGTCGAGGCCATGACGATGGGCGACAAGATCGTCGTTATGAAGGACGGCCTTATCCAGCAGATCGGCGATCCGCTTACCTTGTACAATTTTCCGGTCAACCGCTTCGTTGCCGGTTTTATCGGCTCGCCCCCGATGAACTTCATCACCGTTCAGATCGATAAGGAAGGCAATAAGGTTTTCGCAAAGGAAGAGCGGTTTACCCTCGAGCTCGAAGAAGTAGCCGCGAAGAAGGTTCAGAACCATATCGGAAAACAGGTCGTGTTCGGGATTCGCCCGGAGGATCTGCGGTACGACGACAAGGCGAAAGAAGGTACCTTTATTTCGGCAAATGTGGAGGTTATCGAGCCCCTCGGCGCGGAGACCCATCTCTACGTCAGCACCGGAAGCCATCAGTTTATCGCCCGAATAAACCCCAACGTAGGTCTTAGGGTTGGAGACGAAGCACGGTTCGTTCCGGAGATGGAAAAGATTACCTTCTTCGACATGGACACCGAAGTCGCTATCGGCCGGGAAGAAGAGGCGCCACAGACGGCTTCGAACTCCTAACAGAGAGACTCGTAATGAGGAGCGCCGGGGTAAGACCCGGCGCTTTTTTTGTGGTACGGGCTTTTCCGAAACGGCGAAAAAGACACAATATCGGGAGCACTCATCAACTATTGCCATTTTGCCCAGGGCACCGTATAATCTAAAACCATGCAAAGCGCCAAAATCTCTATGGCACATGATTTGGTTGGTGCCTTGGAGCTGCTGACGGCTCATACCGAGGAAATCTTCTTGCGTTTGGGAGATCAGCTTCCTACCCTGATCGAAGAAATGCGAAGAAGCCTCGAGCAGTCACGCAACTTCTCCGAATGCCTCCGGTCTTCCGAAGAGGGCTGCGGAGACGAGACACGGATTGGCGCTATTCTGCGGGAAACCCAGCAGGCGATAGACGCCGGCTCGGAGCAATTCCTGTTGCTGCATCAGCGCGACGAGAAGCTCTTTCAGAATTTAGACCGCCAGATCGAGCGGCTCTCGGATCTCGAGGGACTTATCGGCAATATCAGGGAAGACTCGATCGAGATGGAGCTGGTGTCTCTTAACGCGATGACCGTCGCACTGAAGGCCGGGCAAGCCGGTCGCGCCTTCTCGTACATCACCGAGGAGCTCAAGCGCCTCTCGACCCAGACCATAGCCCTGACCGAAACCATCACCGAGCGAGGGGAGCGGCTCCTAAAGGACTTCTATTCCTTCCGCTCGTCGGTTCAAGAGGTCAAGGAGTTTCAAGAGCAGCTCTTCGAAAACTTCCAACGGCGCCTCGAAGAGAGCTTCAACGAGTTCAACGAAGGCATTGTTTCGATCGCCGGAGTGTTACGGGAGATAAGCGATAACTCGGCAAAGCTACAGCCACCCTTGATGCGAATAATGCAGGAGGTTCAGGTACAAGATATCGTCAAGCAGTCGGTGGATCACGTTATTCTTTCCCTCCGGGAGATCCACGAGGACTCGCAAGACAGCAGCGTAGAGTCGCATCTCGACGAGCTTTCGTTCTACAAGCTGCTACCAAACCTCTGCAGCGCCCTCCTCGACGACATCAAGGACAAGATCGCATCCAGTCTCGCGGTGTTTCGGGAACAGACCGGAGAGCTCAAGACCCACATGGAAGACGTCGAGTCGCAGCGGCGGAGCTTCGTCAACCGGGTGGTCGAAGAGGAGACCGGCGAGGGCAAAAACCTCTCGGCCATCTTCGACCGTTCTTCGTCGATGCTGGAACAGCTCCTCCAAGACCTCGGCCGCTCGATTACGATGAAGCGGTCGATTACGGACCACAGCGCCCGCCTCTTGAAGGAAGTGCGCTACCTCGAGGAGGACTTCCGCTCCTTTACCAGCCTGATCACCCGATTCCATAACATCGACGTCGCCTCGCGAATCGAGGTTGCGAAGCAGTCGGTCCTCCAGCGGATGGCCGGGACCGTAGAAGAGATGACGGCCCTGACCCGCCGGATCGAGACCGACGTAAACACCAGCCTCGACTCGACGAAGGAGTTTATCGGCAGCACGAGTAAGACTATAAGCGAGTATCAGGCGGTTTTCGTCGGGGAGGAGTCCTTCGTCGAGAGCTTTCAACAGGAGATTCAGGGCAAGTATCAACAGCTCTTTTCGGCCAAGGGGGAGCTGACGGACGCCGTCGGAGGGTTTTCCCTCTTTACCGAGCGCTTTCTCGATCTGTTCCGGTCGACAACCGTCGACCTCGAGCGTCTCGAGCAGCTCTTGCAGGATATTCAGAACATCAAGAGCAGCCTGGGCGAACTCCGCCTGCAGGCGGAAGAGGAGATTCGGCAACTCCTCGAGACCAAAGGTCTCGAAAGCTGGGATATAGAGAGTCGACGCCTCCAGGAATTAATCGAGCGCTTCACTATCTTTACCCACAAACAAACCGCCGGAGAGTTGGCGGGATTCGAAGTAGAAAAAGGAACCGACTCGGGAGAAGTAACGCTCTTCTGACGGCGGGTAACAGGGTGTATCAGCATTATCACAACAAGTTCCAGCGAAACGTCTCGATTATCCATCCCGGGGAGTACTACGCCACCCGGGAGCACACCATCATATCGACTGTCTTGGGCAGTTGTGTCGCCGTAGCCCTCTACGACTCGAAGAACCGCTTCGCCGGGTTGAATCACTTCATGCTTCCCGGGCGCCTGGGCCCTAACAACCTCGCCGGGTCGGAAACCGGAAAGTACGGAATCTTCGCGATGGAGCTTCTGGTCAACGAGATGATAAAACTCGGGGCGAAGAAGGACGACCTGGTGGCGAAGGTCTTCGGCGGCGGCCATGTTCTAAACCGGACCGTCGATAACGGCGGCTCGATTCCGCAGAGCAACGTGACCTTCGCGTTCGAGTATCTTCAGACCGAGGGCATCAAGGTGCAAAGCTCTGATGTCGGCGGCACCATTGCCCGGAAGATCTTTCTCGAGCCGGAGACCTTTAAGGTGTGGCTCAAGCGGATTACCGGAAAGCTGATCGTCGACGTCGAGCAGGAAGAGAAGGAGTACCTGGAAAAGCTCAAGAAACCGGCAAAGCCGGCGGAAGAGGTTACCTTCTTCTAGTTCCCGAAGGGATCGGATCGGAAGAACTCGTCCGGGTCGGTAAAGCTATCTTCGGAAAAGGTCGAATCGCCAATTTCGGTGGGGACGCTCCCGTCGTTCCGTTCGGCGTAGAGCCGGAAGATGTACCGGACGGTCTGCATCCGTTCCCCGAGCACCCGGCGATCCCGCCGGAAATCGGCGACGAACTCCCCGACGGTCCGCCCCCCGGCCAAAGGACGGCTCGCGGCCCCCGGGGGCAGGCTGGCTTCCAACTCGAGAAGCCGGTAGTAGACTCGCTCGAAAACAAAGAGCACCCGCCGAATCCGCAGAAGCTCTTCGATGATCTCGCGTTTCTCCCGGAGCTGCTCCGCGCGGCTCCCGACGATTCCCCGGCGATCTTCCTGCATCCACTTATCGAGGACCGCCCGATTCTCGAGAAGGTCCCGGTAGGCCTGGTTGAATCGTCCCCGGAGCTCGTAGTAACGGCCGGAATAGTACCGGAGGACGCTCACGGGGCTCCCGCGGAAGGCTTCGATTCTCTCTTCGATCCACTCCCGGCGAAAGGTTTCGATGTCGCTGACGGCGATCGGAATATTCCGGAACCGGCCGTCGAAGCCCCGCTCGACCGCTTGGTTCGGCGTGGCGAAGAGGGTCCCCTCGTCGTCGGCCCGACAGACGACCCGGCCCTCGGCAGCGGTTACCAAAAGGTCGCCGTTTAGACCGATGGCAACGTCGAATTGGGTTCCACGAACTCCCATGATCGCGCCCTGGGTTCGCACTTCCAGCTCGCTCTCCCCGAGAAGCCGGGTAACGTTAAGGCTGACGGTACCGGCGAGGAGCTCGATACCCCCTCGCTGGTTAACCCGGAGGGAGGAAAGGTCGAGATAAAAGGTGGAGCCGGGGTGGACCCGGATCGTGGCGTCTATTCCCGTCGACGGATCGATCGCCACCTCGACGAAATCGGCCGCTTCGGTTGTTATCTGATCGTAGTTGAGAAGGCGGGTACCGAAATCGACGGGGTCGTTGAGGGCGGTTCCCCGGCGAACAAGCCTCGGGTTTCCTTCGACGTAGACGACCTCGCCCACGGGCTCTTCGGTCGGAAAGGCGAAGAGAGCCGACAGCAGGAGCAGCGCCGAGAACAGAAACGGTTTCATCTTTCCTCCTCCACGGGATCGAATATATCACGAAGACGCAGGATGCGCTCCGGCGTCTCACCGTAGACCAGCTCCCAGACCGCTTCGCTCTCCATGCAGAGATAGATCGGGGCGTCGAACCGCTCGGCGAGGGCTTCGAGGAGCTCGCTGTAGATCTTCCGTCTCCGGCGCTGGAGGTAGCGGTACTTCCCGTCCCGTCCGGGAAAGAACTCGTCGAAGAGGTAGCGCCGGTCCGGCATGCGGTCCCGGAGAGCCGGGGTAAAGCGAATGGTACCGAGGCTTATCCAGGCGACCGACGGGCCTCGGGACAGGGGCTCGAGGAAGCGCACCAACTCCCGGTAGGCGTCTCGCCATCCCTCGACGGCGATAATCGGGTCGAAGTGGAGGGCCAGGCGGTACCCGGCGCCGGACGCCCGGAGCGCGGCGGCCAAGCGGGCCTCCATCGGGGCCGCGCTCCCCTGTTCGGTGGAGAGAAGCTCCGGGTTTACCGAGAAACCGATGACCGCGTTCCCCTTCTCTTCGATGTCCAAGAGATGGTCGACGGAGGCCGTCTTGGTCTTGAGCTCTAAGTGCACGTTCGGCACATCCGCGAGTCCCCGGATAAGGGCCCCGGAGATCCCGGTGAGGGAGTCGTAGAGAAGGCTGTCCCCAACCTCTCCGGTCCCCACCCGAAGGGGCCGGGTCGGATGGGCTCGGGCCTCCTCCCGAATGGCCCGGATCTCCTGCTCGAGGGCTACGTTGATCGAGATCGGGGCAAAATTCAGATAGCTCCGCATAATGCAGTAGGAGCACCCGATGGGGCACCCCTCGTAGATATCGACGGTGCGGTAGTTGCAGCAGCGGTGGCCCTTGGAGCCGGGGCAGGCGCCGAAGGTCGCCTGGGGGGCCGCGTGGAGGTAGATGGTCCGCATCGAGAGGTCCTCCGGGGGAATCCGGCTCTTGTCGGCGATGCGGAACACCGGAACCTCCGGGAGCGCGGCGAGCAACCGGTCGGTGTAGACCGACCCCGCCGCCTCCTCCTGAAGGTAGATCCTGGTAACCCGGTAGCTTCCGGGGCTCTCAGAGAAGGTCAAGGATGGCCTCCAGCCGGTCCCCGGCGCGGCCCAAGGCAGCGAGGCGGGTCGAGTACTCGGAAGAGTCGGCGAAGTCGAAGGAAGCCGTGAATCGGCGCCCCTCGAAGTTCGCAGGAGCCTCGAGGCGGACGCCGGTGCCCCTTAGATGCTCTTCGGTAAAACGGTTCAGCTGTTCGACCATGCCGGTGAGCTCCGGGTAGCGGAGAGCCCGGAGCTGCGAAAGAAGCTCCTCCGGGGCGCCGGCGGTGGCCTCGACCAACCGGGAAAGCTCGCCGGCGTCCAGCCGCCGGGAGACCAAGAGCTCCCGGGCGATCAAGAGGAGCTTCCGCCGGTTACTGTGGCTCAAGCCCTCGCCGGCGGACAAGAGCTTCCCGAGCACCCCGTCCCGGCGGTTGCCCCCGGTGGCCGGAGGGCCTAGGGCTTCGGCGGTCTTGGCGTCGATCTCTCCCCGGTCGAGGGCGCCCCGGAGGAGCGGGGGAAGGGCCCGGTAGCGCTCGACCCGAAATACAAGGCCCCCGTCGCCGGCGGCCGCCCGGCTAACCTCCGGATCGACGTCGAGAGCGAAGCGCTCGCAGTAGGCGACGATCCGGTGCATCTCCTCCCAGGAATAGCCGCCGGTGCGCCCCTCCAGGGCAAGGGCCAAGAGCAGCGCTTCCCGGGGGTCTAGGGGGCGCTCGTGGGCGTAGACCGAGTCCCCGCCCGATTTTCCGACTAACCGGAGAAGCGGCCATCCCCAGACGACGATAGGGCCGGGTCCGAGCCCCCAGGCTCCGGCGGTTTCCCCGGAACAGTAAATTACCGGCGGCAGGGTCTCCGGGGCCGGCGGTGTCCCCGAGGCGGCAGTCTCCCCCGCCGGGCCTGCGGGGGGCTCGAAGAGGTCGAGGACGGGATAGGTTCCGGAAAAGAGGGCCAACGGTAGCCGGGGCATCAGCGTACGGTATCAGTGGAGCGCGCAGGTTGACAACGGCTTTGTCGGAACCGTAGGATGAGCCGCGTCTTATCCCATGGAGCAGATCAGGTGAAAAAATCACAGGTAGGTATTGCGCTGGTCGGTTGTGGAACCGTCGGCGGAGCCGTAGCAGAAATCTTGTTGAGAGACCGGGCGCTGCTGAAGACCAAGAGCGGGTTCGATCTGGTTATTCGTTACATCGTGGATCGCAACTTTACCTACGCGAGACATCTGCAACTCGACGACACGCTCTTCGAGACGGACCTCGATCGGGCTTTGGAAGACGACGAGGTTTCGATCGTCGTCGAGTTAGTCGGCGGGACGACGAAGGCCAAAGATATTATCGAGCAGGCGCTTCAAGCGAAAAAGCACGTGGTTACGGCGAACAAGGCGCTCTTGGCCCATCACGGCGTGGAGCTTCTGGCCCTCGCAAGAAAGAATAAGGTGGCTATCGGCTTCGAGGCAAGCTGCGGGGGCGGCATCCCGATTCTCCGGGCGCTCTTCGACGGGCTGGTGGCCAACCGCATCGAGGCGCTCTACGGCATCGTAAACGGTACCTGCAACTTTATCCTGACGGAGATGATCCAGAAGGGCGAGTCTTACTCCGAGGCGCTCTGGGGGGCTCAGAGCAAGGGCTTGGCGGAGGCGGATCCGACCCTCGACGTGACCGGTGTCGATTCTGCCCATAAGCTGGCGATTATGGCGGCTATTGCCTTCGGGCAACGGGTCGATTTCGAGGCGATTCCCGTCGAGGGCATCGACGGCCTCGACAGCGACGACGTGCTCTACGCCGACGAGCTCGGCTACGTCGTCAAGCTGCTTGCCATCGGGACGCGGATGGGGGACGGCATCGCCCTCCGGGTCCGGCCCGCCTTTATCTCCAAGGACCATCCCTTGGCCTGGGTTTCAGGACCCTTCAACGCCGTCAGCGTCTACGGGCACGCCACGGGACACACGATGTACTACGGCCGGGGAGCCGGCGGGTCTCCTACCGCCAGCGCCGTCGTTGCGGATATTGTCGGAATCGCGGCGGGGTCGATTCAGAGCGTCTTTAGGCGGTACGGCTATTGGCCTGACAAGGTAAAGCAGCACAAGCAGATAGCGGTCGAGGAGACGGTAAACCGCTACTACCTCAGGGTGATGGTGGACGACACCCCCGGCGCGTTGGCCCGGATTACCACGATCCTCGGAAAACACGGTATCAACATCTCGAGCGTCCTCCAGGACGAGCTACCGAGCACGACATCGGATCACGATTCCAAGCATTTTGTGCCGGTGGTCATCACCGTGCACCCCGCCAAGGAGAAGAACGTAACGACTGCCGTAGCGGAAATAGACGCTCTCGACGCAACCGACGGATCGAGCTCGGTTATAACCATTGTCGATGAGCACCCTGAAAGCCTATGAACATACTACCCTATACCGTGCAGCCGAAGCTGCCGCCCCCCCTCGCGCCGCTTCAGGACCTTGCCCGGAACCTCTGGGTAAGCTGGAATCACGATGCGGTTAACCTCTTTATCCGCCTCGACTACGATGCCTGGCTCCGGTCGGGTCAGAACCCCGTCCGGGTGCTCGGCATGGTTTCCCAAGAACGGCTCCAGGTGCTCTCCCAGGACGACTCCTACCTTTCGGCCCTCGATCGAGTAGTCGCCCGTTTTGCGGAGTATCAGTCCGGAAATGGGTGGTACCGGGGGCCCCGGGACAAGACCATCGCCTACTTCTCGATGGAATACGGGTTGGACGTAAGTCTGCCCATCTATTCGGGAGGTCTCGGGATGCTTTCCGGGGATCATCTGAAGACCGCGTCGGATCTTGCCCTTCCCTTGGTCGCCGTAGGGCTGCTTTACCGGCAGGGCTACTTCCAGCAGTACTTGAACGCCGACGGATACCAGCAGGAGTCTTACCCGGAGAACGACTGGTACAACATGCCGGTTCGCCGGTGTCTCGATGCCGAGGGAAACGATGTCAAGATTGTCGTCGATATGGCCGGAAGCGCCGTTACCGCCCGGGTATGGGAGGTCATGGTCGGCCGCATCTCCCTCTATCTGCTGGACACCAATATCGACGAGAACTCCGCAGGGTTCCGGGATATCACCTCGACCCTCTACGGTGGCGACCGGGAGACCAGAATCCGTCAGGAGATTCTTCTCGGGATCGGCGGTATCCGGGCCCTCCGGGCCCTGGGAATCAACCCCGCCGTCGCCCATATGAACGAAGGTCATTCGGCCTTTCTCGCGATCGAGCGTGTCCGGGAGCATGTAACCGAGCACGGCCTCAACCTGTCGGAAGCCGTGCAGGCCATCTGGCCCACCAACATCTTTACGACCCATACGCCGGTCCCCGCAGGAAACGAGCGGTTTACCCCGGAGCTTATGCAGAAGTACTTCGAGAGCGTGACCCGGGGTACCGGCCTGAGCTGGGAGCAGTTCATGGCCCTCGGCCGGGAGAACCCGGCGGATACCGCCGAAAGCTTCTGCATGACCGTTCTCGCTCTAAAGCTTTCGGCCCACAACAACGGCGTCAGCCTCCTTCACGGCGAGGTAAGCCGGCAGATGTGGCGGAGCCTCTGGCCCGGGCTCCCGGAGTCGGAGATTCCGATCTCGAGCATAACCAACGGTGTCCATCCCCGGACCTATCTCCCGCAGGACATGCAGGAGCTCTTGGACCGCTACTTCGGGGCCCGTTTCTCCGACGAGCCGGCGAACCTCGAGATTTGGGACCGGATCCACCGGGTATCCGACGAGGAGCTCTGGCGAACCCACGAGCGCCGGAAGGCGCATCTGGTCGCCTTTTCGCGTGACCGACTGCGGAAGCAGTTGAGCCGCCGGGGACTTTCGGGGAACCGGCTCTCCCTGGCAAACGAGGTACTCTCTCCGGATATTCTGACCATCAGCTTTGCCCGGCGCTTTGCGACCTACAAGCGGGCAACCCTACTCTTCGACGACCCGGAGCGGCTGTTGCGGCTCCTCTCGAACGACGAGCGGCCGGTGCAGCTGATCTTTGCGGGAAAGGCGCACCCCCACGACGACCCGGGGAAGAACCTTATCCGGGAGATTGTGCATTTCGCCGGGAAACCGGAGGTCCGGAGCCGAATTCTGTTTTTGGAAAACTACGACATTACCATCGCCCGGCAGCTTGTCTCCGGAAGCGACCTCTGGATGAACACACCGAGACGGCCGATGGAGGCGAGCGGCACCAGCGGGATGAAGGCGGCGCTAAACGGCGTCCTAAACTGCTCGACCCTCGACGGCTGGTGGGCCGAGGCGTACGCGCCGGAGCTCGGGTGGGCCATCGGTAGCGGGGAGGAATACGAGGATCCGGAGGTCCAGAACGAAATCGAGAGCAAAGCGCTCTACGATCTGTTGGAACGGGAGATCGTTCCGACCTACTACGACCGGGGCCGCGACGGGCTTCCCCGGGAATGGCTCCGGATGATGAAGGCGTCGATAGCCTACATGGGGGCGAACTTCGCGTCCCACCGGATGCTGATCGACTACTACGACCGTTTCTACGAGCCCGCTCTTGGACACTTCGACCGGGTAACGGCCAACGGCTTTGCGAAAGCCAAGGACGTCGCCGGCTACATCGACCGGATCAACACGGCGTGGCACTCTCTGGGATTCGATTACCTGCGAAAGACCGGGAGCGGTGAGATTCAGGTGGGAGACGCGGTAACCGTGGAGGCCGGGCTGCACTGCCCGGGATTGTCGCCGGAGGATATTACCGTAGAGGCCTTCTACGGCCGACTCGACACCCAGGGGGAGATCGTCGAGCCCGAACGGACCTCCCTGACCCCCGGCAAGGTCTCGAAGGATCACAAAATAGAGTTCGCCGGGAGCTTCGCCTGCCGGGTACCGGGACGCCAAGGTGTCGCGGTCCGGGTGCTTCCGAAGCATCCGGACCTGGTGCATCCCTTCCTTCCGGGATTGATTCACTGGGCATAGCGCCGGGCGCCTGTGGCCGGGGGCTACTATCCGAGGCGTAGAATCGCCAAGTGGGGGTCCAAAAGAACCAAGGGGATGACCACGAGGAGGGCCGGGATAAAGTCGCCGGTGCGAATCTCCTTAACCCGGAGCAGGTTCAATCCTATCATCACAACCATGGCGCCCCCGACGCCGCTTATCTCCGAAAGGAGGAGCGGCGTGACGATGGGGCGGATCCAGACCGCCAGGAGGGTCAGGCCTCCCTGGTAGACCAAAATCGAGAGAGCCGAGAAGCCCACCCCGACCCCCAGGGCGCTCGCCAGAAGAATCGACATAAAGCCGTCCATCACGGACTTGGTCAGGATAAGCTGATAGTCCCCCTCGGTACCCGCTTGAAAGGCTCCGACGATGGTTAGGGCCCCGACGCAGTAGAGCACCGAGGCGGTCAGAAAGCCGTAGGCGAAATCACCGGTACTCTCTTTGGAGGCAAAACGCCCCTTTAGCCGGTTGCCGAGCTTGAGTATACCGTTCTCGACGCCCCACCAGGTGCCGAGGAGGCCCCCGGAAACCAGCGCGAGGGCCAGGTAGAGTATTCTCTGGGTCTGAAGGGCCATCGAGATCCCGATGATGACGGAAACGACGCCGATTCCGTTGTATACGGTGTCCTGAAAGCTCTTACCGAGGCGGGTTCCAATGAGTAGACCGAGGGCGGACCCGAGAACTACCGCGAGGGCGTTAACAATTGTTGCGACCACGCCGCGGATTCTACCGGCAATCGGCCAAAGGGTAAATCGGCGTCTTAAGCTTGACCGACTCACCGCCGGTGAGTAGGCTCTATCCCACAACCGAATGGAACAGCATACCGTTATGGGCCGTCCCCTTACCCTTCTTTTTTTCCTCGCTCTCCTCGTTGGGTGCTATACGGTTCCGGAAGAGGTGCCCGAGGGTCTCTCCCAGATGGAGATCTTCCAGCTTGCCCAACAGGCGGCGGATAACGATAGGTGGGAAGTCACGAGGCATTACTACGAGACCTTCTTGGAGCGCTATCCGGAAGATTGGCCGAACCGCATCGCCGCCCGGTACGAGATTGCCGTTACCTACTACAAAGAGGGAAACCTCGATACTGCGGAGCGCCTCTTTCAAGAGGTGCTGGCCGCCTACGAGGACCCGGACGACGAGCGACCTCTCCCGGCGTGGCCCCGGGTTCTCTCGGAGCGGCTCTTGCAGAAAATCGAAGAAGAGCGAAACCTTCCCCGGGCCCGCATGTTCGGCTCCCCGCCCCGGGAGTAACGCCCGGTCAGTGGGGCAGAATAATCGTGTTTAGCCGGACGTCGCGCTCCCGGGCCGCTTCGTAGACCATCTCTTCGGTTACTGCGCCCCGGGGACGCGCGTGGGGCGGGGCGTCTCCCACCAGAATAACCAGACGGTTCTCCGCCACCCAGGGAAAGTTGACCACCGCCGCGTAGAGGGCTTCGTGGACAGCCTCGGGTATATCTCGTCCCCCGGCCACCCGGAGCCCGTCGATAGCCCGCTGGACCACCGAAAGGTCGTTCTGGAAGGCAACGGTCCGGGTCAGGTAGTCCTCCATGTAGTCCTTGTAGTAGACAATCCCGATCCGGAAGCGCTCAAAGCCCTCCAAGTTGCTTTGGAGCAGGGGAACAAGGCTGCGTCGGAGCGCCGGGACGTCGTTTTCCATGCTCTGGGTCGAATCGAGAGCCAGAACCAGGTCGATGCTTCCCCCCTCCACCCCGGCGATAATCTCCCCGATTTGATTGACGAGATCCTCTTCCCCTTCGGAGTACCGGACCACACCGTCGCTCGCTCGGGCGATGTCCTCGTAGCTTCTCGCCGTATCCGGCATGTAGCGATCGTCCAAGGACGTTTCCGGGGTTACCGCCATCGGTGCCTGGGTAACCCGGAGAACGAAGGGGTTATCGAGAAAGGCGCCGGCGTAGCTCGCGTGGGTCGCCTCGAAGGTGCGCACGTTGAGGTAGGCGCCGTCGACGATGAGCCGCTCCCCCTGACGGGACCAGGGATAGCCGTACTCCACCACGTAGGGGACAAAGACGTGGAAGGCCGTTCCAAGGTCCGAATCCGGGGCGGAGGTCGAATCGACGAGAAAGTGCATCTCCGGCGGAAGAAACTCACCGTTCAGAACCCGGCGTTCCTGCCCGTTTAGCGGGTGGAACGCCGGGTTTCGAAAGGCGTAGGTCGCGACCTCCCGCTCCGGGTCCTCGGTGGATTCGGTAACCAGGACCGAGTTGACCCCCGGCTTCTGCCGAATTCGCAAGAGATACCCGCCTTCGAGGCTCTGCTCGATAATCAGATCCTCAGGGGCAAGGGAAAGATCCGCCGGAAACACGGCGGATGCCAAAAGGACAAATGCCAGAAGAAACGACGATCCTTTCACGTCTCTGATTATCGACGGGATTTCGAGGCCGGTTTAGCTACTGCCGGGTCAGAAAGACCGCCGGAAGGGGCGACTGCCGAGGCCCGAGGGATCGGCTGAAGAAGGCGACCCGGTCGGTTAACCCACCGAAAACGCCGCAGGGGTCGTCTAAGAAGACCGAAGAGCCGACGAAGAGGCTCCAACCGTCGGGAGATTCGTAGAGAAAGAGCTCCTCTTCGACGTTCCGCCGAAGGACGAAGGAACCGCAGTCTACCGTTCCCCATCCGTCGACCCCGAATACCTCGTCCCGGGTGTAGTAGACCTCGAGACGGTTCTCGTCGAACTCGTAGAGGGCGTAGGAGAAGGAAACGACGTTCGGAGGCAGAAAGGAAAGCCCCTCCCCGTCCACGGGGCCGCTCAAGAGTATTCCCGCCTCGGGAGGGGGTGGCGGGGGTGTCGGTAGGGCGCCGTCGTAGGATGGGACAGGAGGCTCGTCGCCGGGACCGCCGGTGTCGTCGGTTCCGTCACATCCAAAGAGGACAGGAAGGACAAGGAGAAAAACCCCGGCGAGCGTCGAGGCTCGTCGCGTAGAGACGCGTCGGGATGCGTTATTCGACGGTAACGCTCTTGGCAAGGTTCCGCGGTTGGTCGACATTTCGGTCGAGCTTGATGGCGCAGTAGTACGCCAGGAGTTGGAGGGGAACCACCATCAGAAAAGGATAGAAGAGCTCGTTGGTGTGGGGCACGTAGATGGTGTCGTCGGCGATCCTGGCCACCTCTTCGTCCCCGTCGACCGCCAGGGCGATAACCGGGCCCTTGCGGGCCTTTACCTCCTTGAGGTTGGACATAACCTTGTCCCGAAGCGAGTCGTCGGGAACGATAAAGAGGCTCGGGGTATCCTCGTTGATGAGGGCGATCGGTCCGTGCTTTATCTCCGCCGCGCTGTAGCCCTCGGCGTGGATGTAGGAAATCTCCTTGAGTTTCAAGGCCCCTTCGAGGGCGACGGGGTAGTTGATGCCCCGACCCAAGAACAGAAAGTCCGTAGCGCCGGCGTAACGGTCGGCCACGGCCTTTATCGCGTCCCTCCGGGATAATATCTCTTCGATCTGTTCCGGAAGGCGCTCGAGGGCCGTGATAAACGAGAGGCCCTGCTCCACCGAGAGGTGGCGCATGCGAGCGAGAATAAGGGTAACCAGGTAGAGGGCGGTCGCCTGGCTCGTAAAAGCCTTGGTCGAGGCGACGGCAATCTCGGGCCCCGAATGGATGTAGACCCCGCCGTCGGACTCCCGGGGAATCGTCGAGCCGACAACGTTGCAGATACCGAGAACCCGGGCCCCCTTGCGCTGAAGCTCCCGCATCGCGTAGAGGGTGTCCGCGGTCTCCCCGGACTGGGAAACGGCGAAGTAGAGCGTGTTGCGCTCGACGATCGGGTTGCGATACCGCAGCTCCGAGGCCAGCTCGGTGGTGCAGGGAATCCGGGCCACCGATTCCAGAAGGTAGGATGCCACCAGCCCGGCGTGGAAGGAGGTTCCGGCGGCGATAATCTTGACCCGCTCGATGTCGAGGAGCTCCCGGCGGCTCATGTTGAGCCCCCCGAGCTTTCCGGTGGCGTACTCGCGGTCGAGGCGCCCCTGCATGGCCCGGCGTATCGACTCCGGTTGCTCGTGGATCTCCTTCTCCATGAAGGTCTCGTAGTCGCCCTTCTCCATCTCCTCGAGCTCCCAGCTGATATAGTCGATCTTCTTATCGACCGCCCGGTCCCGGAGATCCGTGGTCGTGTAGCTCTCTGGGGTGATAGTGCACACCTCGCCGTCCTCGAGGTAGATAACCTGCTTGGTGTGGGCGAGAATCGCCGTTACGTCGGAGGCAAGGAACATCTCGCGCTCGCCGATACCGAGGACCAAGGGGGAGCCGTTCCGGGCCCCGACGATCCGCTGCGGCTCGTCGGCATGGACGACGAGAATCCCATAGGTGCCCTTTAGGAGGGTGCACGCTCGCTTTACCGCCCGCTCCAGGTTCCCTTCGTACAGGTCGGCGACCAAAAAGGCGATAACCTCGGTGTCGGTTTCCGACTGGAATTCGTAGCCCTGTTCTTCGAGCTTCTCTTTGAGGGACTGATAGTTCTCTATAATGCCGTTGTGGACCAGCGCCACCTTCTCGGAATTATCGACGTGAGGATGGGCGTTGATGTCGTTCACCTCACCGTGGGTAGCCCACCGGGTATGACCGATCCCGTAGTGTCCCGGGAGCTCGGCGGGTACCCGGACGTCGAGGTCGGCAATCTTTCCGCTGGACTTTATGACGGTCAGGGCGCCCTCGTCCCCGACGCAGACGCCGGCGGAGTCGTAGCCCCGGTACTCGAGACGCTTGAGCCCTTCGATCAGGATCGGCGCCGCAGGCTTAGGACCGCAGTACCCAATTACACCACACATAGTAGATCCTTCCTACGTTACGTCTTCGGCAATCGCGGAGAGTTTCTCCTTGCTGGTAAGCCGGAGAGCGTTTCCGGATACGGACACTACCTTCTTCTCGGCAAGTCCGAAGATTTTCTCGCGCACCTTTTCCCCCGGCACCTCCAGCTCCATCCCGATCTCCTTACAGGCACGGTCGAGGGCGAGGGCTTGCTCTTCCGCCGGTTTCTCGAGAAATCGATAGTAGAGGTTTGCGGCGATCATGCTCTCTTCGTTTTTCTGAAACAGTCTCTGGATCTGATTGTTGGCCTGCTCGACCCGGCGGCAGAGCTTGTCGATGACGTTCATCGCGATCTTCGAGTTCTTCTCGATCATACTCTGGAAG
The DNA here is from genome assembly GCA_964413945.1 of uncultured Spirochaetaceae bacterium. Classification (GTDB taxonomy): domain Bacteria; phylum Spirochaetota; class Spirochaetia; order DSM-27196; family PWMO01; genus CAYPUT01. Next base: position 10,320 of record CAYPUT010000023.1, on the reverse strand, counting down.
CCCTGGCGGTCGAAGGTCAGAAGCTGGACCGGCGTAACCGACGTTGCGCTCGCGGTCCGCTTGATCCGGGAGACGATCGCCATCTCGCCGAAGAAATCGCCCTTACCGAGGTCTGCGAGCACGTGTTCCTTTCCGTCGATGGAGCGGGTAATGCGCACCGTCCCGTCCTGGATAATGTACATGTGCTTCCCCTCTTCACCTTCCTGGAAGATCACGCGGCCGGCAGCTATGCTCTGGCCGTACTTCTCGTAGAGTGGATTTTCTGCCATGCGGTGAGTATATCCGCCGGGGAGTCTGCTGTCCAACGGAACCCGGCGGCCGCCGCCGCCGGCCCTCGAAACCTGTAACCGTCGCGTCCGGCGTTTGAATCACCGGGCATCCTGGCCCCGTTGTAGGGGGTAAGGAGGACAAGAATGATACGGAAAACAACGACCACGGGCCGACGCGGAGCGGGACTGTTTCTTGCCGCCGTGGTGCTCGCGTCCTGCGCTCCCCTGCAGGAGACGAAGGACGAAAACTGGGGGGATCTGGTACCCCCCGTCTACCTGGGAATCCGGGCCGTCGGTCCCAATCAGGTTGCCGTCGACTTCGACGAGGCGATCACCATTACCCCGGAAAGCGTAGCCGTAAGCGACGCCCTCGGGGCCTCTTCGGCCCAGGTCCAAGAGACGTCGGTTATCGTCGAGACGGAACACCAGAGCGTCCCCGGAACCGAATACACCCTCGAAGGGCGGGTGGAAGACGGCGCGGGAAACAGCACCACCTTTATCGCGTCGTTCTACGGCTTCAACGCCGAGGTGCCGGAAATTCTCATCAACGAGCTGACGACCCAGGGCTCCGCCGGCAAACCGGATGTGGTCGAGCTCTACCTGAAGAGCCCGGGGAATCTCGGGGGACTCACCCTCTACGAAGGGACCCCTCGGGAGTGGGAAACCCGGCACGTCTTTCCGGCAATGGAGCTTCCGGCGGGCGCCTATGTCGTAGTCCACTACCGGCCGGAAGGGAGCCCCGAAGAGGTAACCGAAATCGACGACCCGGCGGAGTCCGGCGGCATCGATGCCACCGATTCGGCCTGGGATGTCTGGATACCCGGGGGCGATGGGCTTACCGGAAACAACGGGGCGGTAACCTTGGCCGAGCAGCCCTTCGGCCGCGTTATCGACGCGGTTCTCTACAGCAACCGGACAAGCGCCTCGGACACCAACTACCGCGGCTTCGGAAGCAGCCGAATGCTCGCCCAGGCCGAGGAGCTTTTTGCCGCCGGCGCCTGGGAAGCCGCCGGGGAGGCTATTGCCCCGGAGGACTTGATCGACCCGGAGGATTCGACGGCGACGCGGTCCATCTCGAGAAGCTCCGAAGCGGTCGACACGAACAGTTCGACGGACTGGCACATCACCCCGACCCGGGGGGCGACCTTCGGGGCGGTCAATACCGACGAGGTCTACGTGCCGTAGAGCAGATGCCTCAAGCGTGGTCCTTGAAGAGCGCCTCGAGCTTCGGCTTCGGGGCGGCTCCGACGTGTTGCTCCGCCACTTCGCCGTCTCTAAAGAGGAGCAGCGTCGGAATGCTGATAATGTTGTACTGCGCCGCCAGGTCGGCCTGCTCGTCGACGTTGAGCTTGCCGACCTTGATTCTGCCGTCGTACTGGTCAGCAAGCTCCTCCAGCACGGGAGCGATCATCTTACAGGGCATGCACCACTCGGCCCAGAAATCGACAATTACGGGAACATCGGACTGAAGAACCTCGGATTCGAAGTTCTCCGTCGTAATCTCTACCTGCATCAGCCGGACCTCCGGGGAAGAGTATCGGTGGAATGGGGCTCTTCGGTCAAACCCCTGACGAAGCTTGTAACCCTTTCGCGGATACCCTCCCGCGGGCCCTCGATGGTATTCACGATGGCCGACCCCACCACCGCAAAGTCGAGGTGGGCTTTGAGTACGTCGATCTGCTCCCGGCGCCGGATGCCGAACCCTCCCATCAGCTTTCCCGCCTTCTCCCGGGCCCAGTCGAGAAACTCGATCTGATCCGGCCCGATCTCGGTCTCCCTGCCGGTAGTCCCCCGCCGGAGGGCAACGTAGAGGTATTCCGGCGCTACCGCTTCTATCAGCCGGCGGCGGGCCTCCGAGAGGCTCGGAACCACGACGGGGACTACGGCGACGCCGCGCGTGGCCCCGCCGGCGTAGAGTCCTTCGTCGTCCCCCGGGGGAAGGTCGGGAACGATAAGCCCCCGGGCACCGGCTTCCGCCGCCTCGCCGACGAACCGGTCGATCCCCCGGATCATCGGGATGTTGGCGTAGGTCATCAGGAAGATCGGCCGGTCGGTCATGCTTCGGAGACGCCGGAGGTAGTCGAACCCCGCCGCGAGGGTAAAGCCGGCCTTTAGGGCCGCCGAGGAGGCGCTCTGGATGGCCGGGCCGTCGGCGGTCGGGTCGCTAAAGGGAAACTGCAGCTCCACCGCGGCGGCTCCCCCGTCGATAATCCCCGAAGCGACCTCCCAGAACGACTCGGCGTCGGGGTAGTGAGAGACAAGATGGGCCATTACTCCCTGGTAGCTCATAGTGTGGCCGCCTCGCTTTCGAGAAAACGCTTCCACGCCTCGGGCTTCATGGCCCGGGCGGCGATAAAGAGATCCTTATCCCCTCGTCCCGACATGTTCACGACGATCACCTCGTCCCGGCCCATCTTCGGGGCCATCTCCACCACCTGGGCCGCCGCGTGGGCGCTCTCGAGGGCGAAGACCAGACCCTCCTTCCGGGCGAAGAGCCCCATCGCCTCGAGGGCCGCGTCGTCGGAGCTAATGCGGAACTCCACCCGGCCGGAGACCCCTAAGGCGGCCAGTTGGGGGCCGATACCCGGATAGTCCAACCCGGCGGATACCGAGTGGGTCTCTCCGACCTGCCCGTTATCGTCGACGAGAAAGAGGCTCTTATACCCCTGGACGACGCCGACCCTGCCGGTGCCCTGCATCCGGCTCGCGTGGTCTCCGACGTTCAGGCTACGGCCCCCGGCCTCGACGCCGACAAGCCGGGGTGCTTTCTCGGTAAGGTAGGGCTCGAAGAACCCGATGGCGTTACTCCCCCCACCGACGCAGGCGAGAAGGGCCGTCGGAACCACGCCCCTCCTCTCGAGCTCGTTCTTTACTTCCCGGCCAACGACCGCCTGAAACTCCCGGACCATCGCCGGGTACGGGGCGGGCCCCAGGGCCGACCCGATCAGGTAGTGGGTATCCGGAAAGCTCTCGGCCCAGTCCCGGAGCGCCTCGTTTACCGCGTCCTTTAGGGTTTTGCTTCCCGAGGTAACCGGAACCACCTCGGCGCCGAAGAGCTCCATCCAGAAGACGTTCGGCTGCTGCCGCCGGACGTCGACCTCCCCCATGTAGACCCGGCACTCGAGCCCCAACTTGGCGCAGACCGCGGCCGTTGCAAAGCCGTGCTGCCCGGCCCCCGTCTCGGCGATAATCCGGTGCTTACCGAGGCGCTTGGCCAGAAGGGCCTGGCCGATGGCGTTGTTTATCTTGTGGGCCCCGGTATTGGCGAGACCCTCGAGCTTGATGTAGATCTGCGCCCCCCCGAGGTGACGGGTTAGGTTATCCGCGTAGAGCAGCGGCGTCGGCCGGCCGACGTAGTCCCGGCCGATCGAGTGGAACTCGGCCCAGAAGTCGTCCTCCCTCGCCGCCGCCTCGAAGGCTTCCTCAAGCTGCTCTATTGCCGGCCGGAGAACCTCCGGCACGTAGGCGCCGCCGAACTCCCCGTAGTAGCTATCGTAGTGTGGCATGGTGTACCTCTTTGAAGAAATCTTTGAGCTTGCCCGGGTCCTTCCGCCCGGGAGCCGACTCCAGGCGGCTCGAGGCGTCGATAAGCTCCGGACGGTAGCGGGAAACCGCGTCGGCAACGTTTTCCGGCGAGAGCCCCCCGGCAAGCCAGAGGGGCCGCGGCAGCGCGTCGGAGGAGAGCACCTCGTCGCCGATCTGTTTTCCCGTTCCCCCGGCGAGCTTCGGGTCGTAGTGGTCCAAGAGCACCCTTGGACAGGCGTAGCGCTTCGCCTCCCCAAGGTCCTTGGGTCCCCGGACCCGGAGGGCCCGGTAGTAGGGAAAGGCCAGGTCGGCGCACTCCTCGGGCCCCTCCTCGCCGTGAAACTGCACCGCGTCGAGGAGGCCCCGGCGGAGCAGCTCTTCGACTCCCGGCGGCAGCGCTCGCCCTCCCGGGCCGCCGGCGGTTACCACGACGGCGACTTTGAGCACGTCGAGCCTCTCGAGGGCCTCGAGGAGCTCCGGCTCCACCCGCCGGGGAGACTCGGCGAACACGAAGCCGAGCAGGTCGACCCCAAGCCCGGAGGCAAGGTGCGCATCCTCCGGGTTGGTAATCCCACAGATTTTGACCAGGGGCCGGGGAGCCGCGGCCGGCGGTACCGCCCGGCCGCGAAGGACCGCGAGGCGCCGCCAGAAGAAGCTCTCCGGGGCCGGGTTGCCGGCTCCGGCGGCCTCGACGAGCCTCGGCAGGAGCGCCGGGCGGCGGACCACGGCCTCCCCGACGAGGGCCCCGGAGAACCCCGCGTCTCGGGCAACCCGGATATGCTCCGGGTGGGAGATGCCCGACTCGAAGACCACCCGGGAGGGCCAGTCGACGCCGGGAATCAGGGCCAAGGGCCCGAAGGGATCCACGGCAAAGGTCTTGAGGTTCCGGCTGTTAATCCCCACGAAGGGGGGCGCCAAGGGGCGGACCTTCGCCACATCGTCTTGGTCGTGGACCTCCACTAACGCCGTAAGCCCCAACCGGCCGGCGTGGCGGTAGAGGCGGCCGAGGGCTTTAGGTGTAAGGAGGGCGGCGATAAGCAGTACCGCATCGGCGCCGGCCCGGAAGGAGACGTCGAGGTCCTCCTCGGTCAGGAGAAAGTCCTTTCTCAAGAGGGAGAGGTCCGGGCGGGCGGCCTTTACCCGCATCAGATCCTCGATGCTTCCGGAGAAACGGCCCTCTTCGGTCAGCACCGAGACCGAGGGAACCCCGGCGTCTGCGTACCGGAGCGCCTGGGCAACCGGGTCGAGGCCCCGGGCGAACTCCCCGGCCGAAGGAGAGGAGCGTTTTACCTCGCAGATAATCCTCGGCTCCCGGAGAAAGGGCACCACCGGGGCTTCCCGCCGCGCCGGGAGGGAGCACCCCTGGGCCGCCCCGAGGCGCTCAATCCGCCGGATACGCTCTTCGGCGATCTCGAGCAGAATCCCGACGGCCCCGGGATCGAGGGCGTCTCGGACGGCGGATGCGGTCATCCGGCTATCCCCACCTGATCCCGGGTAGTTACCGCGACGATACGTTTGAGCTTCTCGTCGACCGCGCCGCTCTCGAGAAGCTCCCGGGCGCGCTGGTAGCCGGCGCGGATGGCCTCAACCACCGCCGCCCGGGTTCCCGAACCGGCGGAGGCACCGGCCGCCGGGGCGTCGGGAGTGTCGACCCCGTCGTTGTACACCGCGAGCCCGGCCCCGGCGTTCAGGCAGACCGCGTCCCGGAGGGCGGCGGGGCCGCCACCGGCAAGAAGCTGCCGGCCGATTTCGGCGTTCTTTTTCGCCTCCCCGCCGGCAAGCCCCCCCGCAGGGTACCGCTCGATCCCCAACTCCTCGGGGGTTGAGACAAAGCTCTCGAAGGCCCCGGAGTCGTCGAAATAGACGATCCGGGTGTCCGAGGCGACCGAGATCTCGTCCAAGCCGTCGAGACCGTGGACCACCAACCCCCGCTTGAGTCCGAGCATCTGCGCCGCCCGGGCGACCGGGTCGCACATCGCCTCGGAGTAGACGCCGATCAGCTGGTAGGCGGCGCCGGCGGGGTTCGCCAGGGGACCGAGAAGGTTCATGATGGTCTTGATGCCCAGCTGCCGCCGGGGAACGGCGGCGTGTTTCATCGCCTGGTGGTAGAGGGGGGCGAAGAGGAAGGCGAACCCCTCGTCGGCGAGGAGCTCTTCGCTTTCCGCCGGGGTCAGGGTGATGCGCATCCCGAGGGCTTCGTAGAAGTCCGCGCTGCCGCATTTGGAGCTAATCGCCCGGTTGCCGTGCTTCGCCACCGTCGCCCCGGCCGCCGCCGCCACCAGGGCCGCGAAGCTCGAAATGTTAAAGGTTCCGGCTCCGTCCCCGCCGGTCCCGCAGGTGTCGAGGATCGGCCGGTCGGACCGGATAACCGTCCGCTTCTGTTGGAGCACCGCGGCACACCCGGCGATCTCTTCCGGCGCCGGCCCCTTCGCCGCTAGGGCCGCGAGAAAGGCACCCACCTGCGCCTCGCTCAAGTTCCCTTCGGTCAGCTCCTGCATAAAGTTCTCGGCCCCCTCCCGGGAGAGGCTCTCTCCGGCGAGGACGCTTCCGAGGGTCGCCGGGTAGACGAAGGGCTCCCGGCGGTAGTGGAGAAAATTCCTTAGAAGCTTCTTGCCGGTCTCGCTGGCTATCGATTCGGGGTGGAACTGGACCCCCTCCACCAGATCCTCCCGGTGGCGAACCCCCATAATCTCCCCGTCGGGGCTCCGGGCGGTTATCTCGAGCTCCTCCGGAAGACTCCCCTCGTCGATTACCAGGGAGTGGTACCGGGTAAAGAGGGCCGGGGTGTCGATAGACCGGAAGAGGCCTCGGCCGTCGAGATCCATCTTCTGCGTCTTTCCGTGGACAATCTCTTTCGCCCCCACGATCTCGGCGCCGTAGGCGTAGCCGATGGCCTGATGCCCGAGGCAGACGCCGAGGATCGGGACGCTTCCGGCAAAGCGCCGAATAGCCTCGACCGACACGCCGGCGTCCTCCGGTCGGCCGGGCCCCGGAGAGATGATGATGCGGCTCGGCGCGAGGGCCGCTACTCCGTCGATGTCGACGGCGTCATTTCGAACTACCCGGACCTCCTCCTCGGTAATCTCCCGAAGGTACTGATAGAGGTTATGGGTAAAGCTGTCGTAGTTGTCGATTAGCAGGATCATCTAAAGTCCCTCCAGTCCGACCGACGCCGCCAGGGCGCCGAGTTTTTCTCCCGTTTCTTCATACTCCCGCTCCGGCGTCGAATCGTAGACGATTCCGGCACCGGCCTGGAGAATCAGCGTTTCGCCCCGCTTGAAGGCGCTCCGGATGGTTATGCAGCTGTCGAGGTTGCCCCCGGGCTCCATGTAGCCCACGAGCCCGGCGTAAAAGCCGCGCCTGTGGGGCTCGAGGCGGTCGATCGTCTCGATGGCTCGGATCTTCGGGGCGCCGGAGACGGTCCCCGCCGGGAAGGTGGCCCGGATGGCGTCGAGACCGGTCTTTCCCGGGACCAAGGTTCCCCGGGCCTCGGAGACGATGTGCATAACGTGGGAGTAGCGCTCTACGGTCATGTACTCCTCGACGGCGACGGACCCAGGCCGGCAGACCCGCCCGATGTCGTTTCTCGCAAGGTCGACGAGCATCAGATGCTCCGCCCGCTCCTTCGGATCGGCTAAGAGCTCCTCCTCGAGGGCCTTGTCCTCCCTTCGGTCGGCTCCCCGGCGCCGGGTCCCGGCGATCGGCCGGATCCGGACCTCTTCGTCTTTTACCTTGATATGGACCTCCGGGGAGGAGCCGAAAAGCTGATAGTCACCGAAGTCGATGTAGAAGAGGTAGGGGGACGGATTCGCGCTCCGGAGGCGCCGGTAGGCCTCGAGAGCGGGAATCTTCGTCCGGATACGCATCCGCCGGGAGAGAACCCCCTGAAGCAGGTTCCCGGCGATAATCTCCTTCCGGACCGCCTCGACCCCGGCAAGGAAGACCTTGGCCCCGGCGTCGCCGTCTAAGAGCTCGGCGGTGTACTCTTTCTCGTCCGGCTGGAGGTAGTTAAAGTTTAGGTCGTTTATCTTCTCCTCGGTCCGGTGAATCTCCGCCTCCAGATCGATCTGGTGCTCGGCGTAGTTCAGACCGATCAGGTAGAGCAGATCGGTGTAGTGGTCGAAGATCACGAGAATGTGGCCGAAGAGAAAGGCGCCGAGGGGGAGCCCCAAGGGGTCCTCCCGGGGGGAGAGGCGGATGGTGTCGCATTTGGCGGCGAACTCGTAGGCCAGGTAGCCGACGCCCCCGGCGGGAAAAGGAAAGTCCTGGTGCACCTCGGCGTGTTGGTTGGCGAAGTAGAGCAGCACGTCGAGCATGTCCTTCGCCGTGCTCTTGACCGCCCGGCGCTTCCCGTCGACTTCGAGGTGGATCTGAGTGTCATCCTGGATCACCTGAAACGCTTCCCGTACCACCAGGACCGAGTAGCGCTCCCGCCCCTTCTGGTACGACGATGACTCGAGGAGGGCGACGGCTCCGAGTTTCCGGGCGAGGGCGTAGGGGGTAAACCGCTCCCCGGAGAGAACCTTGATGATCGTATCTCTTCGTTGCATTGCTTGACTCCTGCAGCGCCGCCTTACGGCTTAACCCGGGGCCAAAAAAAAGCCGCGACACGATGTGCGCGGCGTTTGGAGGTTCCGCACGGCCCACCGTGAGCGACTTTGATGGGCCTGCGGCGCAAAGGTAGCGTCAGACCCTATTGGGCCACCACCACCGAGTGATTGTCTGGATTACGTTATGACTATTCACAACGCCCGTATAATACGTAGCCGGGCGTTGTGGGTCAAGCGTTCCGGGTTAGAATGGTAATGCCGCTTCCACCTCCTGTTCTTCTTCTTCCAGCGCTTCGACGATAACGTCCGGATCTTCGAGCTCCTCCTCGGCGGGTTTCGCCCCGGTAAAGTTCGGCCGGAATTCCACGTGCTCCCCGACGATCTTAATCCGGGAATGGTTCTTGCCGTCGTTGTCGATCCAGCGGTCCTGCTTCAGGCGGCCGACCACCCGGACGCCCCGGCCCTTCGAGAGGTACTCTCCACACTGGTTCGCGAGCTTCGCCCAGACTTCGACATCGAAGAAGGAGACCTCCTTCTTGCTTTCGGTGTCCTGCCGGTAGAACCGGTTCGAGGCGACCGAGAAATTGCAGACCGGGGTTCCTTTCGGGGTCGTTGCCAGAACCGGGTCCCGGGTTAGGTTTCCCTCGATAAGTATCGAGTTTAGATTGTTCATCCTCAGTTACTCCTTGTATCAGTAGTAGCGCGCGCACCCACTACTACCGACCTGAAGTCCCCGGTGCTTCACGGAAACCGGAACTATTTCGAAAAAAGTGTGGCGCCCCGGAGCGTCGGCGTCAGAGCAGCTTAAAAGCCAACGAGAGGATAAGCGTGTGCTCGGCGTTCCGGTTCTTGCCGAGGAGTGGGGCGTAGTAGGCGCTCCGGAAGAGAATGGGCGCCTTGCCCTCCCGCCGGGAAATGCGCGCCTCGGCTCCGATTCCGCCGCGCAAGAGCAGGGAGTCGGTATCGGAAAGCGGATCGAGGTCGTCGACGATCGGCGGCGGAAGGTAGTCGACCTCCAGGGTTAGCGGCTGGAGATCCCAGGACCCGCGGGTGTGCAAGATCGTTCCGTATGCCCCCCGGTAGCGGTAGCGGTACCAGATGGTATCGAAGGGGTCGACCCCGGAGAGGGCCCGGCGGATCTCGTTCTCCTCGTACGCCGAGAGGCCCGCCGAGCCGTAGTCTGCGGGAAGAAAGATGTCGAGTTGATGCGAGGTCCTAATGCTCCAGTCCGGGCTCGGCGACAGGGCAAGATCGAGGCGCACTCCGGCTCCAAAGGCGTGGAGGTCCTGGTTCGCCGCGACGTAAGGCTCGTCGGCTTGCCGGTTCTCCAGAGCGGCGGCATAATCCGGCGCGGGCATCGCCAAAACGATCCGGGGCCCCACCGAAAGCTCCATCTGCGTTGCTCCCCAGCGCCCCGGTCCGACCAGGCCGTCGTCCCCCCAGAGCTCGAACCGGCCGTATAACACCACGTCCGAGAGGCGGCCCCGGCGCCTGTTCTCCTCGTCGGCGTACCGCGAGATAATAACGCCCCCGGGGGAGAAGTCGAGCCCCAGGGCGACGGCGTCGGAAACCCCGTAGACCGCCCAGAGCCCGGCGGCTATCTGCCAGTAAGTGCCCCCGAGGCTCCCGGGCCGCGGGTCGTAGTCGAAACTCCGGTCGAATATGCCCGGAGCCAGGGTCCCGGCGATTTCCGCGGCCCCGAGGAGCTCTCCCCCGGCGGGGACCGGCCGGGAGAGGTCGACCCGCGATTCGGCGAAGGCGCCCGGTGCGGGAGCGGCGATCGCGACAACGGCGAAGAAAAGGGCAAAGTATTGCGCCGCCCCTCGAGGGGGGCGGATCGAGGCGCTCATAACTCCGGAGTCTACCACGGACTGCCCGGCGATCCTACAAATTCTTCGGCACCGTTCGAAGCGCCGGATGCACCAGGGCGGTTCCGTTAAGGATAATCAAGGAGGTAGGTTTTGAGCGTGAACCAC
>CAYPUT010000022.1:0-26533 GCA_964413945.1 uncultured Spirochaetaceae bacterium | reverse complement strand
GCTTGTTGGCGATGGTCTCGGCGTTGCAGTCGACGAAGCGCTCGACGCAATCGCCCCCGTGGAGAACGAACTGCCTACCTGCGGCGGCCGCCGAGAGGTGCCCCTCGAGCTGCCGGATCTCCCCGGGGAAGACCACCGGGGGAAGGCCTCGAAGACGGCGGAGAACGGCCCCGTAGGAGCCGGTGTCTCCATAGCGGGGTTGATGCTTTGCCGGAAGGCTTTGCCGGCTCCCGGGCGTCCGGTTGTCTGAAAATCGACCGACCATTGTGTGCACCGACTATAGCGCAGATACGGGTCGAGGATCAGCTGTTCATACTACCGATTCCTTTCGAATCGCCCCGAGAAGCTCACATTGAGGCCGCCACAGCTTCCCACTTCGATCACCTCGAGAGCGTCGGAAGCGAAACGAAGCTCCAAGAAGCAGCCGAAGCCGTCGAAGTAGAAGGCTCGTCCATCGGAGTACGCCGCGACACCGGAGATTTCGCCTACGTTTACCGCACCCTCGGAGGCTCCACCGGCGAGCACCGATTCCGCGTAGCCTTCGATCGAGACGGTTCCGTCGGGGTACTCGTCGATAATGAGCTCCGCGACGCCGGCGGTGTGCCGGTAACTTCCCGACACTTTCGGGCCCCCCTGCAGGACCCGCTGCGGTCGAAAGCCTACAACCAAGCTTGCACCGAAATAGCGGTAGGCGACGGCGGTCCCCTCGAAGACGTAGCGTTCTTCACCGCACAAGACCAGAATTCTGGGCTCGAAGGGACTCGCGAAGTAGCCGAGCACCCGAGCCCCGAACGCAAAAACGTCGACCTCCGAGGCGATGCGCTTCGCGCTGCGCCCCTCCCGGCGAACCCACACCTCGTAGGCGTCTACCCGGTCGAAATCGGCGTCTTCGGGTTCGGCCTCAAAGGCGACTAGGGCATCCGCGGTAACGGCACCGACGGGCGACTCGATCGGGAACCGCCGAATCGCAACCTCGGGGTCTTGGACGATTCCATAGGACGCGAGCACCTTCGATACCGTCTCGCCGACACGGGCCCAGGAGATTTCGGCCGTCGGGTTTTCCGCTTCTGCGGATCCCGGGGGCCAAGAAAAACTGTCGTCCTCGAGGAGATAGAGATCTTCGTCGGTCACGGCACTCCGAACCCGATAGGTGTAGACCACACCGCCGCGACCGTCGACCTCTTCGATGGTTAGCATCGCGAAGGCACCATCAGGGGACCATCCGAAGGGGCGTAGCTCTTCGAGGTGCCGGGGAGAAGAGCGGTCGTAATCGGGAACCTCCAGCGGCGCCGGAAGGGCGTAACGCACCTGCGCCGAGAGGCCGGCAGCAACAAGGAGGAAGGCAGCAAAAGGTAGGAAGACCCGGTAAGGCCCGGGTCTCCCGCAACGCGGGTGCATCTACTTGTTCTTCTTTTGCTTCCGGAAGGGATCCGCCCATCGAACGAAGGCCGGGGCGAGGCGGGTCTGAATCCACACCGTTCCCGCTCCCGCAAATCGACACACGAGCCCCTCTCCGGAGAAGAAGAGACTCTTCAGGCCGCCGACCGAGCGTACATCGTAGGTCAGCCCTTCGGTAAAGGCCACGATATAGCCGGTATCGACGACGTAGTTGTCGGTAACGTCGATCTCCAACATCGCCCCGTAGGTGTTAAACCAGAGGTCTCCGGTTCCGGTTACCTTGATCATAAAGAGCTTCTCACCGGAGAAGAAGCCCTTAAACCCTTGGAACTCGATCGTCGTGCTCAAATCCGGGCTCGCCGCGAGAAACGCCGAGTTCTGGAGATAGATCGTCTCGTTTTCTAGAAAGACGTGCCCGATATCTCCGGGGCTTCCGGGAGCGATTCCGATTTCGGCATCTTTATCCGGGGCGCTGAACTCGTTGATAAAAAGCTTCTCCCCGGAGAGCATTCGCTTGAGTCCGCCGCCCATCTTGGTCTTCATAGTAAGGCTAGAGTCCATGTAAGCCATCGCCGAGGCCTCGACCTTGAGGGTCCGCCCCGCAGGGATGGTAATAGCAGCCATTCCGTAATCCGGAGCGGCTTCGACGGCAAAGGGAAAGTCGGTTTTCTGCTGATCCATTGCGTCTTCCTTATTTCTTCTTGGGTACGAGGTGAGGGGTGAGCTTCGCGCCGAAATGCCGGTCGGCGTGGGACTGACACCAGACCCTTCCGGAGCCCTTGAAGCGACAGACCAGGCCTTCCCCGCCGGCAAAGGAGGAGATCCAGCTCTTTCCGGCCTTGCTGATGTTGAACTCCAAAGAGTCTTCGTAGGCGACGATGTTGCCGGTGTCGACGATGTATTCTCCGTCGACGTCGACTGCATAGATGGCACCGAAGGCGTTGATGACGACGTTACCGGACCCGCTCATCTTGAGCCAGATAAGATTTTCGCCGGAAAAAACGTTCTTAAGCCCGCCCCAGCTTATCTGCATAACAACACCGGCGTCGTGGGCAACGAAAGAGCTGTTCTGGACGTTGATGGTGCGCCCCTCGCCGAGGGCGATAACCTCCATGTCTCCCGGGAGGCTCGTTGCAAGGTAAACCTCTCCGCCCGAGGAGCTCGCGGTAAAGTGGTTCAAGAAGATGCCCTCTCCGGCGAGCCTTCTCGCCATTCCCTTCAGGACGCCCATGGCACCCTTCTCGCCCTTGTTCACGTGGGTCTGGACGTCCATGTCCCCGGACATGGCGATCATCGCGCCGCCCTCGGCGACGCAGCCCTCTCCGCCGGAAAGGGTAACCTTTGCCGCCGCGTTGGCGGGTCGAGCCAAAACCTCAACTATCATAGCGATTCTCCTATTTGAACTTCGGGTTGAGCCACGACGCGAGCCCCTTGACGCTCCTCGTCTGAACGTAGACGGTACCGTTTCCCACCAGCCGGGTTACGAACCCTTCGCCGCCGAAGAGGCTTGCAAAGAGGCCGCCGGCAAGGGCGAGCTTTAGCTTTAACCCCGGATCCCAGGCAACCAAGTGACCGTCGTCTACCTTGAGCTCCCCTTCGACCCGCCGTGGAACGATCCCGCCGTAGGCCCCGTACCAGAGGGTTCCCGGCCCCTTTGCCGTCAGCTTGATAAGCCCCTCGCCCCCGACCCAGGAGACAAAGCCCGACCAGGCCGCCTTGAACGTAACTTCTCCTGTGTGGGCGAGGTAGGCTCCCCGCTGCAGGCAGATCGCGTCGCCATCCTTCAGCTCTCGTTGCACGACCTCGCCGGGCACGTCCTGGGAAATCGAAACGCGAAGGGTCTTTCCCGTGCTGTTGGTAAAGCGGTTTACGAAGAACGACTCCCCCCCGAAGAACTTCTTGCCGAGAGCTGAGAAGAAGCCGCCGTTGGTCACGGCCTTCATATCGAGCTCCGCCGACATGGACTGCATCGACCCCGCCTCGGCGGTGACGCTTTCTCCCGTGTCGAGGTCGATGTGGACGACGCTAAATGACGGTGCGCCGAAAATGGCTGTTTTCAAATCATCGCTCCTATATGAGTTTTTGGTGCTTTTACCCTCCGGTATCATATCACACCTTCCGACCAGAAACGTTAGAAATTGGTTATGATAACGACAATATTTCCTTTGCAACGTCCGCGATAATTAAATTAACGTTAATAACTCCACAAAAAGTGAAAAATCGAGTAAACCGTGGTATACGTACCACCAAAGGAGACAGAAAATGAAGAACCGATTAGCGGCAGCACTTATCGCTCTTGTGGTAGTGATCACGGTAGGGTGCGGAGGCGAAGACGCCAGGCCCGGCGCAGAAGCGTCGGAAACCGGTGAAACGAGCGAAGCCGTCGAGAAGGCAGAGGCCAGGGTCGTCGTTACCCAAGAAGAGGCGGAGGAGGCGTTTGCGGTCAGCTTCGCGGCCGTTATGTTCGCTTCCTTCCAATCGGCCTTCGGCGAAGCTCCGGCCGGTGCTACGTTAAGCGACGACAATCTCGTACTGACGCTGGAGAAGATGGCTCTCAGCGACTTCGCCGAGACTGCCTACACGCACATTTCCGGGACCGCGAGCAACAACGGTGAGGGTATGGACTGCGACCTGGTCCTTGAAGGTGGTCCGGTACAAACCATTCAGTACACATTCGAAAGCTTCGATAGCGATGTCCTCGAGGCAGACGTCGTGGTCAACGGAGAAGAGATGAGCCTTGTCATAACGGAGGACACCTTCGGCGGATAGCCCCGTCGCTCGCCTCTCGTTGCAATCCCCGCCGGATCGGTTATGCTTAAAGATATGAAGTACCGATACATGGGGGGCAGCGGCCTCTTGGTTTCCCGCCTTACCCTGGGAACGATGACCTTTGGCGCTCCGGACTGGGGATGCGACGAGAAAGAGTCCCACGCAATTATGAAGGCGTATCTGGACGCCGGGGGCAACATGCTCGACACGGCGGATGTCTACGCCGGAGGCACCTCGGAAGAGATAATCGGCTCCTTTCTGCCGCAGATCTCCCGGGACGATGTGCTGATCGCGTCAAAGTCCTACTTTCCCCGGAGCCTCGACCCAAACAACTTCGGAAGCTCGAAAAAGCAGCTGATAAAGTCCTGCGAGGCAAGCCTGAAGCGGATGGGGACCGACTACATCGACCTCTACTACATCCATGGGCCGGATCCCGTGACGCCTTTCGAAGAAACGATGCGAGCCCTCGACGACCTGGTCTCCGCCGGAAAAGTCCGGTACGTCGGGTGCAGCAACATGTTCGGCTGGCATATCGCTAAGCTCAACGGAATCGCCGAGAACCGGGACTACGAAAAGCTCACCGCCGGGCAGTACCTCTACAATTTGGTCCACCGGGAACCGGAACGGGAGATTATCCCGGCGGCGGTCGACAGTGGAGTAGGCATCTTCTGTTACAGCCCTCTCGGGGGTGGTCTTTTGACCGGAAAGTACAAGAATCAGGAGAAGCCGGAGGATGGAAGCCGTCTCTCCTACCGAACCAAAGTCGACGGTCCCCGATTCTGGCATCCGAAGGGTTTCGAGACCGCCGCCGTCGTCGAGTCCGTCGCGGTGGACACCGGCCACCCGATGCCGAAGCTTGCGATCGGCTGGCCCCTCCGACGCCCCTTCGTGACCTCGGTTATCCTCGGAGTCCGGACGACCGCGCAACTTGCGCAGAACATGGAGCACGGCGACTGGGATCTCCCGGAGGATGTCTGGGACAAGCTCGAGGAAAAGACCCGCCCCTCGGAGGATTACCTGAGTTGGTTTAACAAGATGAACTACGAGCGGCACTTCTCCGCGGCGGAGCATTCGAACCGGCTCCACCAGCTGCCGTAGAAGCCGAAGACGGCACCGGGAAACAATGAGCCGCACAGGGATCGAACCTGTGACCCACAGCTTAAAAGGCTGTTGCTCTACCAACTGAGCTAGCGGCCCGGGACATGGCGGGGGTGCGGGAGCACCCGTTTCTGTTTCGCTTAAAAGTACCTATTAGCACCTAGAGGGTAAAGGTAACTCCGATAAGCAGATTGTAAACTGACTTGAAGCCCGGTTCCGTCGTCAGTTCCGTGCCGAACATTGCAGCACTGAAGCTAAAGCGTGTCAAGTCGAGACCGAAGCCTGCCGCCGGCAACCCCCGGGCAAAGCCGAGACGAATAGCGAGCACCTGGAGCATCGTGAGCTCGCTCCCGAGGGAGAACTTCAAGAGGATGTTCTCCGAGGTCTCCGGAGCAGCCCAGAAATCGATTATGTCACGGTAGTCGAAGTAGAGCCTCCAATCCGAAACGTGACGGGCGAAGCCCGGCGACAGTGGTGGTGAGTATTCGACCCCGACAGAGACGTTCTGAGGAATTCGGGCCGCGGGCCGGGCTACCGGCTGCTCGTTCTCGAGGAAGGCCCGGAGACTCGAATACTGGTTTATCACCGCCGGTGCCAAGAGGTTCTGCACGGTCAAGCCGAAGGCCCAGATCTGGTTCGGGGCGTACCGGGTCCCGACATCGATGCCGACGCCGGTAATCAAGTCGAAGGGCTCGTCGAGGATGGTCCCCGGTCCGATGCTGCCCAGGGTGTCCGGGAGGTCGAGAATTCCCGTCGAGAAACCGGAACGGCCGGTTACGAACCCTTTGAACAGAAAGCCGGCGTCGAGCTCCCCGGGCATGTTCCCGGGAGTGGGAATCCGGGCGGCGTACCCTCCGCTGATTACCAATCGCTGATAGATGTTGAAGTCCAAGACGCTCGCCCCGGTTCCTTCTGCGACAACGCCGTTGGACGCAGTCACCCCGAAACCGAGCCCTTCTCCGACGTAGGCAAAGGAGAGGGGGCCGACAAGCGAGAAACCGGCGTAGAGGCTCTGAAGCAGATCATTCACGTCCGGCGAGGTAAGAACCTCGTCTATGTCCGAGCTCATGCCCTCGAGGACGATGCTCGACACGGTAAAGACGGGTCCGCTGACCCCAAAGGCGAGCTCCGCCGCCTTGAACTCCGGTTCCACCGATCGGAACGCCGCCGGATTGGAAAAGAGCGATGTCGTGTCGTCGGCTTGGGCCGCGTGGACTCCCCCCATCGCGGCGGTCCGGGGAGCGGGGACGTAGACGTTGTCGTCGGGTATGATTTCTGCGGCGCCGAGGCCTTGGGAGAGCGATGTTAGCAGTACGAGGCCGGTAGCGAGACTGCGGATGGTTCTACGCGGAGAGTGTACTGTCTGAGTCACGGGCAACCCCTTCTTTGTGGCCAGGCGCTTAAAAGAACGGCAGGCTCTGTAGTTGCTCGAGGTACTCGCTCGACTCTCCCTGGGCAGTGAGGGCGGCAATGGCATCGTCAATCCACGTCTCGGCCGCCGGGGCCTCCCCGGGATCGAGCTCGTCTACACCTTCCTCGGTGTCGGCGGCCTGCATAATCAGGCCCACGGCAACCAAGAGGTATTGTTCCTCGCTTACCGTACCGCCGTTCGCCTCCGCCGCATCGATCTGAGCCTGGGCTTCGAGGACATAGTCGTAGTCGACGTCACCCAAGACCCCGTTTAGCGCATCCGCCAAAGCCGCCTGGTCACTCAGATCGCTGTCCCCGAGAGCCACCTCCATGATCTCGTCGAAGACGGCCTGGAGATCCGACGCTCCCAGCGCCAGGTCCGCCGCCAAGAGGTTCAGCTCCGCGTCGTCGGTCCCTTCGATCGAGTCCGACAGCGCGTCGTAGGCCTTCGCCATCTTTCCGGAGTCTCCGGAGGCGAGGGCGCTTTGCGCGTAGACGATCTGTTGGTCCAGCGAGAGCTTGGACGGGTCCCGTTCCAATCCGGAAAAGAGATTCGTGGAGAACACCTGTTCGCACCCGAGTATGCTCAGCGCTGCGAGCGCCAAGAGCAAACCTCGACCGAGCCTACTCATTCACTTATCCTATCGGCGCCGGGTCCCATACCCTTTAAGTATACCACGGCTTTCCGGAGCTCCCCGGACCGGAGTACACTCAGGCGGTGGATCCTATCCCCCGCACCCCCATCCTCGGACTCTCCCTCTCGGAGCTTCGCTCCCTCGCGGTAGAGCTCGGGGAGCCACCGTTCCGGGGGAATCAGCTCTACGGATGGATCTACGCGAAGAGAGCCGCCGACTTCGAAGAGATGACCAACGTGCCCAAAGGCTTCCGCCGAACCCTTGCCGAGCGGTTTGTCATCGGGCGCCGGGAGCCGCGGTCCGTCGCGGTTTCCTCCGACGGAACCCGGAAGTATCTCTTTCCCGTGGCTGAGTCTCCCGGAGCCGTGGAAACGGCCCTTATCCCCGAGGGCGAGCGCCTGACCCTCTGCGTCTCCACCCAGGTGGGGTGCCGCCGTGGCTGTCTGTTCTGCCAAACCGGAAAGCAGGGTTTCCAAGGGAACCTGGGTCCCGCGGATATCTTGAATCAGTTCTTTAGCCTTCCGGAGAGCGATGAGGTAACCAACATCGTCTTTATGGGGATGGGAGAGCCATTGGATAACCCGGAGGCAACCCTCCGGGCCTTGGAGCTCTTGACCGACCCGCAAGGAATCGGCTTGAGCTCCCGGCGAGTTACTATCTCCACCGTCGGTATCCACCCGGCCATCGAGACCTTCCTCGAGGCGACCAAGGTCAACTTGGCCGTGAGTCTCCACTCCCCCTTTACCGAGGAACGCCGGGCCTTGATGCCGGTGGAGGCGTCTCACCCCATTGCAAAGACGATCGCCCTGCTTCGCCGCCGAAGGGAAGACACGCTCCGGAAGCTCTCGATGGAATACACGCTCTTTTCCGGCCTGAACGATACCCCGGGCCACGCCGAGGCCGTCGACCGCCTGCTTACCGGGCTCTCGGTACGGGTCAATGTGATTCCCTATCACCCGATCGACGCGGGCCTCGACCTTCAGCCGCCCTCCCCCGCGACGGTGGAGGCGTTTCAGCAGGAGCTCCGGCGGCGCGGCCTTCGGACCTTTACCCGACGCTCCCGCGGACAGGACATCGGTGCGGCCTGCGGAATGCTATGGACGGCGGGAATCGGGGCCGGGCTCGGTACCGGGCCCGGCGGCAACGGCTGTGGGTTTTCCGGGCTCGAGATCGAGCCTCTTCCCCCGGACCTCGATCGTTAGCGGCTCTCCGTCGGTAACGGCAAAGGTGAAGCTCTCGTGGGTCAGGTCGACAAGGATACGGCTTTCGTGGAAGCGGATAGGGAAGCGGAGTCGGCCCCAAGCCTTCGGAAGCCGGGGGTCGAAGGAGAGCTTTCCGTCGAAGTCCCTCATGCCTGCGAAGCCGTAGGTCAGGCTCATCCAGACGCCGCCGGTCGAGGCGACGTGGGCGCCGTCGACGACGTTACCCCCGACGTCGGCCAGGTCCATCAAGAGCGCGTACTGGAAGTACTCCAGCGCTTTCTGTTCGTACCCGATTTCCGCCGCGAGAATCGACTGGACACATGCAGATAGCGAGGAATCTCCCGTTGTAAGAGGATCGTAGTAGTCGAAGTTCTTCCGCTTCTGCTCCTCACTGAACTCGTTCCCCAAAAGCACGAGCGCGAGAACGACGTCCGCCTGCTTGATAACCTGATGCCGATAGATGATCAACGGATGATAGTGGAGAAGGAGGGGGTACTTGGCTACCGGGGTATTCTGAAAATCCCAGACTTCCTTCTCGAGAAAGTTGTCGTCCTGAGGATTAATCCCCCGTTCCGGGTCGAAGGGGACGTACATCGTTTCTGCGGCACGCTTCCAGACTTGCTCTTCCTTCGGACGCAGTCCGGTCTCGTGAACCAGGTGCTGGTACGCTTCCGGCCGATGTTCCCGAATCCAGGGCACGACTTCGGCGGCGAACCGCAGATTCATCCGGGCCATGAGATTAGTGTAGGTGTTGTCGTTGACGACCGTGGTGTACTCGTCGGGACCGGTGACGCCGTGAATATGGAACTTCCCGGTCTCCGGGCTCAAGAACCCGAGGCTGGCCCACATCCGAGCCGTCTCGACCAGAATCTCGCCCCCCACTTCGGCGAGGATCTCTCGATCCCCCCTGACGTCTACGTAGCGCTTTA
Organism: uncultured Spirochaetaceae bacterium; assembly: GCA_964413945.1. Classification (GTDB taxonomy): domain Bacteria; phylum Spirochaetota; class Spirochaetia; order DSM-27196; family PWMO01; genus CAYPUT01. The sequence continues at coordinate 17,092 of CAYPUT010000022.1, read as the reverse complement.
TCGCGTAGGCAATATCCGCGTTTATGTGGTACTGAGCCGTCCCGGCGGCGTAGTAGGAGGACGCTTCCTCACCGTTGATGGTCCGCCAGGGAAAGAGAGCCCCCTCCTCGGAGAGCTCGGCGGCCCGGTCTCGGGCGTCGTCGAGCATCGAATGGCGAAACCGAAGGAGGTTTCGGGTAATCCGGGGGGTCGTGTAGGTCAAGAAGGGAGCAACGTACACTTCGGTATCCCAGAAGTAGTGCCCTTCGTAGGCCTGACCGGTCAGACCCTTTGCGGGAATTCCGGTCGTTTCCGCCCGGGCGGAGGCCTGAAGAATCTGGAAGATGTTCCACCGGATCGCCTGCTGTATGCGCGACTCGGTGTCGACGAAGACGTCCGCCCGGGGCCAGAAGTCGTCGAGAAACGCCTTCTGTGCATCCGCCAAGCAGTGATACCCGTCCCGGACCGCTCGGTCGAGCGTCCGGGTGCATCGGTCGACGAGCTCGATCGGTGGGACCGACCGGGAGGTGTGGTAGGTCGCGTACTTGGTAATGCGAATCGGTACTCCGGCCTTCGCTTCGATCGTAAAGACGACCTTTCCGAGGTCTTCACTCCAGCTGTGCTCCGAGAACCAGGGGTTCTCGGTCTCGACGACGTGGTCGATACCGCACCCGAGACTCATCTTCGACTGAGATGTCCGGTATCCCGTAACGATCCGGTTATCGACGTCTATATGGTTTTTCGCGTTCAAGACGCGTCCGGAGAACGCCCTCGCCCTCCGGGGATCGCCGTTGTCGTTCCGGGGCGCCGGCTCGTCGATGGCGTAGCTGTCCTGTCGGTTTAGAAGTTGGGAGGAAAGAACAACCGGAGCATCCCGGTCGACGGTTACCTCGTAGGTAATCGCCGCAAGATGGCGGTGCTCGAAGGAGACGAGCCGGCGGGTGGAGATCCTGACTTGCCGCCCCGACGGCGAGGACCAGTTCATGTCGCGCCGGAGGGTCCCTTCGCGAAAGTCGAGCGAGCGCCGGTATTCGGTAAGCCTCGCCGTCGGCAGGTAGAGGGGCTCGTCGGCGACGTAGAGCTTCAGAAGCGTGGCGTCCGGAACGTTGACGATGGTTTGCCCGGTCCGGGCGAATCCGAAAGCCTCCTCGGCGTGGACGATGGGCCAGGTTTCGTGGAACCCGTTACAGAAGGTCGCCGCCTCGATGGACGGCCGCCCCTCCTCGAAAACGCCGCGAATACCCAAGAACCCGTTGGACAGGGAAAAGATGGTCTCGGCGTTTCCCATCCAATCGGTGGAAAACGATGTCTCGACAATGGCCCACTCTTCCGAGGGGTAGAGATGCTCAGGCAGGAGTCGTAAGACACGGGGTATCACAAGGGGAGACTATACCAGGAGAGGGTCTAAAACCCAAGCCTCTTTGTACATCGCCGCTATGCCGGTCGGGAAGCCGCCCCCGCAACCGGCTCGGATCCTTGGGTCTCCCACTCCGAGGTAAAATAGAAGGCAATTTCGGGGAACCGCTCCCGGACCGACCGCAGCATCCACTCGGACTCGGCGAGGTAGACCGGTTTGCCTTCCTTATCGTAGGCGATTTGATCTTCCCGGTACTTGATAAAGTCCTTGAGAGCACCGGCGTTCTCCGAGGCTATCCAACAGGCCCGGCTGTAGGGGAGCATCTCGAAGCGGCAGGCGGCGCCGTACTCGTTCGTCAGACGGTACTGAATAACCTCGTACTGTAGCGCCCCGACGGTACCGACGATCTTTCGGCGCCCCTGATGCTGCACGAAGAGCTGGGCGAGCCCCTCCTCCATCAGGTGGGTTAGTCCCTTGTCGAGCTGCTTGGAGCGCATGGGGTCCGTGCTCACGACCTCTTTGAAGATCTCCGGCGAGAAGCTCGGGATACCGGCGAAGGTAATCTTCTCGCCCTCGGTAACGGTGTCTCCGATCTTTAGGTCCCCCCGATCGTAGAGCCCAACGACGTCTCCGGGATACGCTTCGTCGATGACGCTCTTTCGCTGGGCCATAAAGCTATAGGGAGTCGTAAACCGGACACTCTTGCCGGCGGGTACGTGGAGGAAGGCCTTGTCGCGCTGGAATTTCCCCGAGCAGACCCGGAGAAAGGCAATCCGGTCCCGGTGTCTCGGATCGAGGTTCGCGTGGATCTTAAAGATAAACCCACTGAAGCGCTCCTCGTCGGCGGCGACAAAGCGCTCCCGGCGCTCCGGGTCGTGGGCCTTTCGGGGTACCGGCGACGGTGCGATACCTAAGAACGTTTCCAACAGCTCCTGAACCCCGAAGTTGTTCAGTGCACTCCCGAAAAAGACCGGGGCGAGGCGTCCCGCCCGGTACTCTTCGATCGAGAACGGCTCGTAGACTCCCTCCACGAGGTCGACGTCTTCCCGGAGCCGGCTCGCGTGGCTCCCGAGCTGCCTGTCGAGCTCGGGATCCGTAAGCCCCGAAATGTGGAGCCGGTCGTCATCCACGACGGTCTTTCCGGGACGGAAAAGATAGAGGTCGGAATCGTGGAGGTTATAAACACCCTTGAAGGCCTGCCCCATCCCAATGGGCCAGGTCAGAGGACGTACCTTGATGTCGAGCTTCTCTTCGAGCTCGTCGAGAAGCTCCAACGACGGGCGTCCTTCCCGGTCCATCTTGTTGATAAAGACGATAACCGGCGTATGGCGCATCCGGCAGACTTCCATCAGCCGCTCGGTCTGCTCCTCGACACCCTTGACCGAGTCGATAACGAGAATAACGCTATCCGCGGCGGTCAGAGTCCGGAAGGTGTCCTCGGCGAAGTCCTTGTGACCCGGGGTGTCGAGGATATTGATGAGGTAGCCGTTGTATTCCATCGTCATAACGGCGGTCGCCACCGATATTCCCCGCTGTCGCTCGATCTCCATAAAGTCGGAGGTCGCCGACCGGCGGATCTTGTTCGATCGCACGGCGCCGGCCTCTCGAATACCGCCCCCGAAGAGCAAGAGCTTTTCGGTAAGCGTCGTCTTCCCGGCGTCCGGGTGACTGATTATCGCGAAGGTACGCCTCCGCCCTATCTCTTGGGTAAGTTGCATGGTTTTTTCCTTAGCTACCCGGCGACCGGCCGGTTATCCCGATAGCGCCTCGTTGACGCGCTGCACGCCCCGGACCGCATCGGCGTGGTTGGGGTTCAGCTGAAGCGCCCGGTTGTACGCCTCTAAAGCGCTCTCTAGACGAAGGGCCTGTTCCCGGGCGAAGCCGAGGCGGGCCCACCACCCGGGGTTGTTCGCGTCGTGGAACACCGCCGCGGAGAACGCGATATCGGCGTGGTTGTACTCCTCGAAACGAAGAAAGATCTCTCCCATAAAGTAGTAGACCGCGTCGATCAGCGTCCCCGTCGGGGCGATGGCCACATACTCTTCGAAGTAGTCGAGGGCCTGAAGGTAGTTCCCGAGGTTGTAATGCGCCTCTCCGACGATGCCGATGACCCGCACATCGAATCGGGAAATCTCCAGGGCCCGGAGGCCGTACTCGAGGGCGTCTTGGTACCGGCCGAGGGCTAAGAGGCTCCATCCGAGCACGGTATAGGAATCCATGTTCCGGGGCATCGCCTCAATTTCCTGAAGCGTGACGGCGACGGCATCGTTGTAGCGCCCTTGGCGGTACAATGCGAGGGCGTCGGCCTCTTCCTGCGCCGGGGCCGCCGCCGGGAGAAAGAGCAGCAGCACGAGCGAGATAAGCACCGCCACGCCGGAGGTCGACACGCGAGGCATTATCGCTTTCCCCCTGCGGCGGGCATTCGGCATTCGCCGTTCAAGCTGCAGCCGCTCTGGACGATAAGATCGGGAGCCTGGAGGGTTCCCTTGACGACCGCCGAGGAGAAGAGCTCGATGCGCTCCCGGGCGATCAGCTGCCCTTGAACCGCTCCCCGAACCGATATCAGGGCGGCCTTGATGGTGGCGTCGACCGAAGCGCCTTCGTTGATATAGAGGTCTCCGGAAGAGGCAATAGTCCCCTCGAGGCGGCCCTTTACCACGAGACTCCGGTCGAAGGAGAGCTCTCCGTCAAAATGAACATCCTCTGCAACGATGGTCTCGATATCTTCTTCGTCTATAGTGCGTAAGCGCGGATCGGGCATCTGGCAAGAGGCTACTCGTCCGGGGTTGCGCTGTCAAGTTCGGTGAGCATTTGATCGAAGCAGGCCCTCAGATCCCGGCGCATTCGTGAGGTGTAAGGGTTGTACCGCTGAAGGTCGAGAAAGAGCTGGTACGGGTCGTTGCAGGTTTGCTCCACCACCTCAAGAATTTTCTGGTACCCCAGGGTCGCGATGCCACTCGGCCGGACGTTGAGGGCGTCGAGAAGCCGTCCGACGAAGTGGGTAATGCCCTGGGTGTAGGCGGCTTCCCGGTCGTGGGCTTCGGCGCTCATTGGAATGACACGGAGGCCGAGTCCCTCAAGGGCCGTCCTCCAGGTTTGCATCGTCTTAGAGGAGCACCGCCCCGGCGAGATAACCGCCGGAAGCCCTCCGAAACCGTTGGAGACCGAATCCGGTCCGAACATCGGGTGGGTCCCGACCGTCTCTACGGTCTCCGGGAGAACCCGGTCCATCGTCTCGAGAGGATGGCTCTTTACGGAACAGGTATCGAGGATAACCTGCTTCGGCCGGAGCACCGGAAGAAGATCCCGGCAGGTCTGCTCGACGGCGGAAATGGCGGTACAGAGAAATACCCCGTCGCAGCTTCCGAGCTCCTCTCGGTCGACCCGCCGAACCCCTTCCGGAGTCGGCCGGGAGGGCGACCGGTTGTACGCGAGAACCTCGTGTTGCCGAGAGAGGAGAGACGCCCAGAGGCTTCCGAAACGCCCGAGACCGTAGACACCGATTCGCATGGACCCAGCATATCAAACTTGCTATGCTCTGATGAGGGAGGAACGATGACCTTTGAAGAAAGAATGAAAGCAAAAGCCCGGGAGCTGAAGGGAAAACTGGTGCTCCCGGAAGGGACCGAGCCGAGAACCGTCGAGGCGGCCCGCCGCCTCTTGGACGACAAGCTTGTCGGCGCGGTTACCCTCCTGGGAAAACCCGACGAAGTAGAGTCGGTCGCGAAAGAAAGAGGGGTCGACCTTGTCGGCGTAGAGATCACAGACCCGGCGTCCTCGGAGGTTTGGGACGACTACATCGCGACCTTCGTCGAGCTTCGAAAGCACAAGGGTATGACCCCGGAGAAGGCCGCCGAGGCGATGGCCGATCCGCTTTACTTCGGCGCGATGATGGTGCGCAAGGGAGCCGCCGACGCCATGGTCGCCGGGGCGGACAACGCCACCGCGAACGTCCTCCGGGCGGCGATCCAGATAATCGGTACCGCCGAGGGCACCAAGTACGCTTCCTCCTGCTTCGTCATGCAGGTTCCGGACAAGAAGTGGGGGAGCGACGGCTCGATGATCTTTTCCGACTGTGCGACCATCCCGGATCCGGATGCGGAGCAGCTCGCCGAGATCGCCTTGGCGGCGGCTCGTTCCTGCCGCGCCTTCCTGCAGATAGAACCGATCGTCGCGATGCTCTCCTTCTCGACGAAGGGCTCGGCGGATCATCCGGATGTCGACAAGGTCACAGATGCGTTGAGGATCGTAAAGGTGCGGAAACCCGACCTGTTGGTCGACGGAGAGCTCCAGGCGGACGCCGCACTCGTTCCCTCGGTCGGCGAGAAAAAGGCCCCCGGCTCTCCGGTAGCGGGGAAGGCCAACGTCCTGGTCTTTCCGGACCTCGGTGCCGGCAATATCGGGTATAAGCTGGTCCAGCGGCTGGCAAACGCCGAAGCCTTTGGTCCCTTCCTCCAGGGCTTCGCGAAACCCGTCAGCGACCTATCCCGGGGATGCTCCGTCGAGGACATCGTAACGACCGCCGCGGTCACCCTCTGCCAGGGAGCCTAAGATGCGATTGCTCCTCTCCGGCTACGGGCGGATGGGCCACGAAATCGAGGCGGTAGCGCTCGAACGGAACCACCTGGTCCTCGGAAAGGTCGATCCCGCGGCCCCGGGGGCCGACTATCCGAGCCTCGAGGCCTATGCGGCCGCCGGCGCCCGGGAAGCCGCCGGCGCCCGGGAAGCCGCCGGCGCCGAGGCCGTAATCGATTTCGCCCTCCCGGAAGGTATCTTAGACCGCGTTCGCTTCTATGCGGAGAAGGGCATCCCCGCCGTCGTCGGAACGACCGGGTGGGAGGAAAAGCGGGACGAGGTCCGCCGCGTCGTGGAAGATGCCGGGGCCTCCCTCGTCTGGTCGTCCAACTTTTCAATCGGCGCCCAGCTGCTCTTCCGCATGGCCTCGTATGCCTCCCGCTTGGCTGCGCCCTTCGACGGCTACGACGTCTACATCCACGAGACCCACCACGGGCAAAAGGCCGACAGCCCCTCCGGGACCGCCCTCTCTCTCGCGGAGCTTGTTCTCGAGGGCGTTACCCGGAAAAAACGCATACTCACCGAGGCCGCTCACCGGAGAATAGAGCCCGAGGAGCTTCACGTAAGCTCGACCCGAGGTGGAGCGAACCCCGGCGAGCACCACGTGGTGTTTGACTCTCCGGCGGATTCCATCGAGCTTGTACACCGGGCGCGGAACCGGTCCGGTTTCGCCTCCGGAGCCGTCGTTGCCGCCGAGTGGATCGCCGGCAAGAGCGGTTTCTTTTCGATCGACGATCTCTTCGATGACCTTACCAAAGGAGGTATGTGATGTTTCAGGGTGCCTTTACCGCGTTGGTAACTCCCTTTAGAAAGGACGGCGCGGTAGACGAGGAGTCGCTCCGCCGGCTCGTGGACTTTCAAATCGACGAGGGTATCGCCGGGATCGTCCCGATGGGAACCACCGGAGAGAGCCCCACGGTGAGCCACGACGAGAACATAGACGTCATCCGGATAGTCGTCGAGGAGACCAGGGGGCGGGTTCCGGTAATCGCCGGTACCGGGAGCAACTCGACTTCCGAGGCGGTCGACATGACCCGCCGGGCCAAGGAAATCGGCGCCGACGCCACGCTTCAGGTAACCCCGTACTACAACAAGCCGAACCAGGAAGGCCTCTATCAGCATTTCACCAGGGTAGCCGACGAAGGGGGCCTGCCGGTTATCGTCTACAACATTCCCGGCAGAACCGGAAAGAACATCGAGACTCCGACGATGATCCGCCTCGCAAGACACCCCGGCATCGTCGCGGTCAAGGAGGCCGCCGGGAGCCTCCCTCAGTTCATGGATACCATCGCCGGTGTTCCCGACGACTTCGACGTTCTCTCGGGGGACGACAATTTTGCCCTACCGGTTACCTTGATCGGAGCCCGGGGGGTTATCTCGGTGGCGAGCAACCTGCTTCCCGGGAGAATGCAGCGCCTGATCGAGGCGGGAATGGCGGGCAGGACCGAAGAGGCCGTGGCGGAGCACTACCGGCTCCTCCCCTTCTTCCGGGCGCTCTTTATCGACACCAACCCGATCCCCATCAAGTACGCGATGGCGAAGGCCGGTCATCTGACGGACTCGTATCGGCTGCCTCTTACCCCGCTTTCACCGGAGCGCCGCAAGCAGGTCGACGCGGTTCTCTCGGATCTGGGAATCTAGGCGATCCGGGAATCTAAGGCGAGCCGGGGCCCGAAAGGGCTCCGCCGAGGCGCCGGGCGAGGGCGATCATCTGCTCTACCGAGAGCCGTTCCGCCCGGACCTCCGGGTCTATCCGGAGCTCTTCCAACGCATCGAGAACCCCCTCTCTTCCCCGGCTATCCCCGAAAGGTGCCGATAGCAGGTTGTTCTTGATCGTTTTTCGCCGGGCGGCGAAGGCGGCCCGACAGAGACGGGAGAGGGCCCCCGGGTCCTCCGGTGGGTCTGCCTTGAGCCGAAGACGAAGGACCGTTGAGTCGACCTCCGGGACGGGATAGAACACCCCCGGCGACAGCTGAATCTCCCGGCGTATCTCGTACCCGCTCTGCATCAGGACCGTAAAGCTCGAATAGTCCTTCGTCCCTGGGGCCGCCAACATCCGGTCCGCGACCTCCCGTTGCACCGTGACTACCTGGAGAGGAATCCACACCGCCGCCTCGACCAGACGTCCGAGGATGGTTGCGGCGCTCCGGTAGGGAAGATTCGAAACAAGCCGGCTCGGCACGCCGTAGGCGTCGACGGCCTTCGGCAGCTCCTTGACGGCATCTCCGGGGACGACGGTGAGCCGGGTCCCGGAAAACCGCTTTCGAAGATAGGCGACGAGTCCCCAGTCTATCTCGAAGGCGACCACCTCTGCGCCGGCGGCGAGCAACCGTTCGGTAAGGATCCCGAGCCCCGGACCGATCTCCCAGACGATGTCCCCGGAACCGAGGTCCCCGAGCTCGACGATGCGCCTGGCGGTGTCCGGGTTCGACAGGAAGTTCTGCCCCCAGCGCTTCTTGGCGCCGACACCAAGCGCCTCTAAGAGCCTCCGGACGGAATGGGGTTCGGGTCTCTCAGGCAAGGAACGGCTCCTCCTCCAGCCGGCGCCGCCGGGCTTCGACCCGGACAAAGCGAATCGCGGCACCGATTGCCGCCGACAACAGCGGAACCAACGCGAGAACCCAGAGGCCGGCGCCTGCCGCCGGAAGCGACACCCCGGGCGCCTCGGAGCTTAAGCCCACTATCCACAGGAGGAGCCGTTGGGACTCGAGGGCCGGCCAATAGACCGGAAGAACCAGGGCGCCGAAAAGGGCCCCGGTAAGGAGGACCATCCCGGTCCAGAGGGCGACAACCACCAGGGGAGCCGCGACCACCGACGCCGGAATCCCTATCGGGGCGGCAAAACCGAAGAGGACAAGGGAGAGGGGCGCCGTCGCGAGAAAGGCGCCGGCGGAGGCGCCGAGGGGCACCGCCGCCGGCGCCGGGAGCCACCGTTGCAGGAAGCGACCCAGGGGTGCCCCGACGAGGAGAAGCCCCCCCAGTGCGAGATACGAGAACGAAAAGCCGATTTCCCGGGTCGCCTCGGGCCAGAGGAGAATGAAGGCCAGAAAACTGTAGCCGAGGACGTTCAGCGGGTGCTCCCGCCTTCCACAGAGGCGGAAGAATCCCCAGATGCTAAACATGACCGCCGCCCGGAGAAGCGAAGCCCCGGGACCGACCAACAGGACGTACCCCCAGGCGACGAGTATACCCGCAATAGCCCCTCCCCGCTTTCCGATGCCCTTCCCGAAGGCAAGCGCAACGCTACCGGCAACTATTCCAAGGTGCATCCCAGACAAGGCGAGGATATGGCTTAACCCGGCACCGCGGAAGCGGTCTACCGCCTCGGACCCGAGAAACCCCCGGTCTCCGAGAACGAGCGCGCCGGTCAGCGGCCTCACCCCGCCGGGAAGGCGGCCGAGGGCCACGCCGATTTCCCGCCGTGCTCCCCTTCGGGAATCGAGAAGCAGAGCCCGAGGCCCGGTCTCCTCCGGAACCACGCGGTCGGCAAGAAAGAGACACGAGTCGGAGCCATCGGGGCACCAGAGAGCTCCGACTGCGGAGAAATGGTCCCCCCAGAAAAGAGGCGGGGCGCCAAAGACCGTATCTGAGGCGTCGACCCGGCGAAAGAGAAGGGTACCCCGGCCGGGCCAACTCTGCTTCCCGCTTCCGGATCCCGGCCGATCGCCGGTCGTTACACTATTAAGGCGGACGGGAACGCGATAGAGGCCGGAAGATGTTTCGGCGGCGTCCCGCAGGGTGCTCCCGGTGATGGTAAGGACATCCGTATCGCCGGGCGGCAGAAAGGGAACCGCCTCAGCGAGGTTCTTCGAAAGCCCCCCCATAAAGAAAAAGACCGCGGAGACCAAAAGAAACGCCGATGCGGTGTTCGAGGTGCCCGGTAGTGTCGGAAAGAGCGCAACCCCGAGTCCCGAACAGACCACGGAGCACCCGAAAACCAGTTCGATCGGCAGAGGAAGATAGAAACCGAGTGCGGCAACGGAAGCGAGAAGAAAGGGGGTAAACGCCACGAAGCTCCGCCCGAGGAGCCTCGTAGCCACTACTGAATCGCCGCCATGGCTTCTCGGGCTGCGCTCTTAACCTGCGCCGGGTAGTCGAGAAGCGACGCGTAGAAAAGCGAGTCGTAGGCGACCGGCTGACCGAGCTGCTCGAGGTTCAGAATCGTGGCCATGGTAATCTCGGTATCGTAGGGACGGTCGTTCTCGGTGTACGTGTTCAGCAAATCGAGAAACTCCGACAACCGGGCCGCAGCTTCCTCGGTACCGACGGTTCCGAGGGCGGCGACGGCGTCGAGGACGTATACTTTGCGAACCTGTCCTCGATCGAAGGCCAGGAAGACGTCGTTAAAATGGTTGATAAGCGCCATGGACGCCGGAGGATACTCCTGCTCCCGAAGGTAGTCGACCGCCCGGTAGCGTACCTGTCGGAGCTCCCGGACGATTACGACGCTCCGGGTGGTAATCGAAAGGGCATCTTGGAGGGTGCCGAGGGCGATCTCGGCGCGCTGCTCTTCGGAGAGCTCTTCCGCAGAGAGAAAGAAATCGAGGACCGGCATCTTGTCCTGGGCGTTGCGGTCGGCGATCATCTCGTTCGCCTGGACGACGGGATCGGTCTCGAGAGCAAAGAGGCCCTCCCTCGCGGCTTGCGAAATCCGCGCCGAATGCTGTACCAGAATCGTGTCCACGAGGACCGGGAAGGAGGTCGGATCGCCCAACTCGTTAAGGGCTTCGACGGCGGCGAGCATCACCTGGAGGTCGGGAACGGTGCCGGCCCGCTTGATGTTGTTCTGAGCCTGAATCCAACCGTTTATGAAGAAGACGGTTTGCTCGTCGCCTTGGCCGACTTCCGCGAGGGCAGCCAGAATCCGCCGGCGCGCCTGTATGTCCCGGTACTCCTCGAAGAGGAGCCAGAGATTCTCCAAGGAGTCGGTGTGATTGGACGCGACGATGCCGTCGACGGTAAGCGCGGCAATCTCTTGGAGGATTGCATCGCTTTCGAGACTCGGGGAGTTACTCAGAACGTACTCCAGAGCCTGCCCGTAGAGGGGCCCCATCTCTTCCGGCGGAAGCTCTCCGGCCTGCTGCAGAATCTGAAGCTTGATGGGCTGGGAGCCCTCCCGAAAATTCTCCTGAAAGGCCTCGAGGCGTCGGTTCGTTTCCTGAGCGACGGCGAGACCCGAAAGGAGCAGTATGAGTAGCAATGCGATGATTCGCCGCATGTTCATCCGTATTCCCCCTGTGCCTACTTATACTAACTTGTTTTGCCTGAGTATTCAACGATAATGGACAAAATTAGGCGGGAGCTGAAACGGTGCGGGTTGGCCGGCTCCGTTCCGAGTCTTTGAAGATCGCGTAGACAAAGGTGAGGATGCGGTTCTTCATCGTCGGGCTCGGATCCACCGCCTGAATGTGAAGAATGCTCAAGTTCTTGCTCTGTTTGAAGGTAACGCCCCGGATCGTGCCGCAGAGAACGATCTCTTCCGAATCGATCTCCGTCTGGATCTTGACCGGCATACCGGGCTTCGCCCGACCACCGACGATAACTGCCGCCCCGTCTTCGGAAATGTCGACCATCTTGCAACGGAAGCCGCCGGTGGTCTCCCAGGCCTCGTTGGCGTGCTGAATGGATTGGAGCGGAATCACCATACCCCCGGTATCCAACTGCGCTCGAACCGACTTTCGCTTCTGGGTCCGGACGAGCTGATCCGAGTGGGCAATGTGAAGGATGGGAAACTGTCGTTCCATGTAGTCGCCGATTACCTTGGACTCGAAGTAGTAGCCCGCGTCCTCCATGCGCCAAAAATAGACGTCAATCTTCTGCCCCTGCCAGCTAAAGCCCATCGGCAACGGCTTGCCCCTCGGATGGGCAATCGCGAGGTACTTCCGCATGTTTTCGACGACCTTTGAGGTGTAGACGCTCCCCCCCGGAAAGGTGATCTTGATCGGCTGCTGGGCCGTGAGGCTTCGGCTCGATTGAATTCCGAGGCGGTACTTGGGAAGATTAAACTCGACCCGTTTCCGAAAATCGAAAAGCTTGTTCAGAAACGTGATCGACCCTTCGTCCTCGGTCTTGTCGTGGGCCCGAAAATTGATGATAGTGCCCCGGATGCAGCGATCGAGGGTTCGTTCGGACCAGAAGAGGCTCGTCGGGTTACGCAAGTTGTTCTCGACGGCGACCCGTCTGAGGAGATTGAGCTCCCGAAAGCGGAAACCCGACTCCTTTCCCCGGACGTAGAACTGGACCCAGGGGAACGAAAACCCGCCGTTCCGTTGGACAAACACAAGCGTGGCGATTACGAGTAGGCTGCCGACAAGTATGAAGATCCACATGATCAAAACGGGGTACGCCCTAAGGAGTCCCCCTTAAAATGTCGACAGATGGTCGCTTTTGTTTGACGAAAAACGTTTTGAATCATCATTTTTGAGATTCCTTTATGAGATCCAATATACGAGGCATCAGAAGAATATGTAAAGAGATCGTAATTCTCTTCGCCCTCCTTTTCCTTCCGGGGTACGTGGGGCAACAGAGCGTCAACGATCCCAGACTCTTCGAGAGCCTCTCGTTCCATCTCCTTTTCTGGATCATGGCGGTGCCCCAGATTCTCATCGTTGTCTATGTTCTCGAAATCCAGAACCTCCGGGATGCTCCTCTCTTTGGACTTCGCCCGATATCCCTTCGTTCGGTGGGAGGCGGTCTCCTCGGGTTTCTCGGAATTCCCTTCGTCCTTCTCCCCGTCGGAGCCCTCTTTCTCCTGCTTCCCGAAAGTTGGACCGAATCCCTTCTGGGGGAGTTCCGCTTCCGGCTCTCGAACCCTGAGATGCTACCGATCGTCGTCGCCACCTTTCTGGTCGTCGGATACCGGGAGGAGCTCTTTTTCCGGTCTTATCTGATCGGCCGCCTCGAGGATGCCGGTGCCCCGGCTTACCTCTCCCTCCCGGCGAGCACTCTCCTTTTTGCCCTGGGGCACGTCTACCAAGGAGTTTCCGGGTTCGTCGTCGCCCTGGTGCTAGGACTCTATTTCGGAGTCCTCTTTCGAAAGACCCGGAGCATCCACCTCGTCTCGATAGCCCACGGCGCCTACAATTCGGTGGCGCTCATCGTCTATTCGGCGCTTTCTCCTTGAAAAATCGTGACTATCGTAGTAATACTATACAGGTAGATTATATATAGGGGTTTTTATATGCGAATCCTATTGGCGATATCGGTTCTTTTTTTAGGCGGAGCCCTCGTAGCAGGCGCCGGTGGTGCTCCGGAGACGCAGAGCCCTGATCCACCTTCTCCGGGAGCAGGCCCCGACGCCGCCGTCGCGGCGCAGTTGGAGGCGATCGGTGTCCAAGCAATCCGCCGGGACATTCAGGCGGAGAGCTTTGCCCTGCCGACCCTCGGGGGTCCTGCGATGAGCCTCGCCGACTATAGCGGTCGAATGGTGCTTCTGAACTTCTGGGCCACCTGGTGCGCCCCCTGTGTCTTGGAGATGCCGTCGATGCAGACCCTCTACCACACCTTCCGGGATCAAGGACTCGAGGTCGTGGCGGTAAACGTTCAGGAGGATCGGGAGACCGTCGCGGCCTTCGTCGAGGAGCACGGGTTTTCGTTCTCCGTTCTCCTCGACGGTAACGGCCGCACCACCTCGAACTACGCCGTCCGAGGTCTTCCAACGAGCTATCTCATAGACCGGAAGGGAAACCTCATCGGGATGAAGGTGGGCTTTCACCTCTGGGACGAACCGGAGGTTATCGACACCTTCGAGCGCCTCTTGGAGGAGGGGGTATGACGGCGGCTCCCGGCTTCGGGCTGGCCTTTGCGGCGGGGCTGCTCTCGTTCCTCTCCCCGTGCATCCTCCCGCTGATTCCCTCCTACCTTTCGTACATCGGAGGCGCGAGTCTCGCGGAGCTTCAGGAGAGCGCCCCCAGGCGCTCGGAAACCGTCGGTCGGACGCTCCTCTTCGTTCTCGGTTTCTCGGTGGTCTTCGTCGTGCTCGGGCTGTTGGCCGGAACCTCCGGCTTTCTGATCGGCGGTGCGAGCCGAATGATCAGCCTCGTCGCCGGGGGCGTCGTGGTTCTTCTGGGTCTGAATATCATCTTCGATTTTTGGAAGACCCTGAACATCGAGCGTAAGTTCCACTTCTCGTCGAAGCCCCGGGGCTACACCGGCTCCGTCGCCATCGGGATGGCCTTCGGCGCCGGGTGGACCCCCTGCATCGGGCCGATACTCGCCGGAATCCTCTTTCTGGCCGGCCGCTCGGGAAACGCCGCCACCGGAACCGCGCTGCTTCTGGTCTACTCCCTGGGGCTCGGGGTCCCCTTTTTGATCGCCGGCGCCTTCTTCCCGCAGTTTCTTAAGGCACTTTCGGGGCTCAAACGGCACCTGGAGACCATTCGCATCGTGAGCGGAGCCTTTCTTGTCGGGATAGGGCTGCTTATCGCCTTCGGTCGGCTCCAACGCTTCAACGCCGTCGTCCTGCAGTGGGGAGCCGCGGTCCACCGGTGGGAAGCCGCCGCACCGGAGCAAGCGCGCCTGGTTCTGACCATCGCCTTTGCCGTCCTCGGCGTACTGCCGCTGTTAATCTGGGGACTCCGGTCGAAGGACAACGGCTGGAGCGTCCCGCGTCTTACGATTTTCGGCGTCTTCGGGGTGCTCGCGCTTCTCCAGGGAGTCGGCGTCGTGAGCCTACCGAGCCTTATCGGCTCCTGGCTAACCTTCCAGGGAATCTGATCAGGAAATCTGACGCCCGAAGAGCCCCCGCTTCTTCGGGGGCTCCCGGTGGGCACCGAAGCTCAGAATGCGTTGGGAGCGCTCCCGCAGCAACACGTCGATGGGCTTCGACCCAAGCTCCCGGAGGGTCTCGGTCAATTGAGTCCGCACCCGGCCGGCCGAATACGCCGGGTCCGTGTGGGCTCCCCCGGGGGGCTCTGGGATAATTCCGTCGATCAATTTGAAGCTCAACAGATCCGGAGCCGTCAATCGCATGAGGGTGGCCGCCTCTTTCGCCTTCGACGCATCCCGGAGCAGAATGGAGGCAAACCCTTCCGGCGAGATAACCGAATAGATCGAGTTCTCCATCATGTAGACCCGGTCTCCGACGCCGATACCGAGGGCTCCCCCGCTGCCGCCTTCCCCGATTACAATACAGACAATCGGAGTCCCTAGTACGGAAAAATCCCGCAAGTTCTGGGCGATCGCCTGGGCGACACCCCGCTCCTCGGATGCCAGTCCCGGGTAGGCGCCGGGGGTATCGATAAACGAGACGATGGGTCGCCGAAACTTCTCTGCCTGCTTTGCCAGCCGGAGGGCCTTTCGGTAGCCTTCGGGATGCCCCATCCCGTAGTTGCGACTCAGGTTCTCCTTCATGTTTCGACCCTTCTGATGCCCCAGAATGGTAACGTACCGGCCCTCGATAGACGCCACGCCGCCGATAAGCGCCTGGTCGTCGCCGTAGGCCCGGTCACCATGAAGCTCACAGAAACGGTCGGTAATTGCGGAGATGTAATCCAGGGTCGTCGGCCGCTTGGGGTGCCGTGCGATTTGAACCCGCTGCCACGCTTCCGGGAGCTCCTCCTGCCCTTCGGTCTTGAGCCGGGCGGTAAGACGGGAGATCTCCGATTCGAGCTCCGGGTGCTCCGACGCCGCGAGACGCCGGAGCTCTTCTATCTTTCGTTCCAGCTCTGAGGCGCTCATCGGGTCCCCCCTTTAGAAGAATCGATAAGAAAGCCGATGGTCGAGCGCAAGTCCCCCCGGGGGACAACCATATCGACAAAGCCCTTCTCTATGAGGAACTCCGCCCGCTGAAAGCCCGGAGGGAGCTTTTGCTTGATGGTCCCCTCGATAACCCGGGGACCGGCAAAACCGATCAGCGCCCCCGGCTCGGCGATAGTTACGTCCCCGAGCATCGCAAAAGAGGCGGTTACCCCTCCGGTCGTCGGATCGGTAAGAACCAGAATCAGAAGCTGCCGGGCGGCGTCGAGCTGCGCCGCGGCGTGGGAGGTCTTCGCCATCTGCATCAGCGAGAAGATGCCCTCGTGCATCCTCGCTCCCCCGGAGGCGGTAAAGAGGACGACCGGTAGCTTACGCCGGGCGCCTTCGAGCATCAGCCGGGCAACCCGCTCGCCCACCACCGACCCCATGCTCCCGCCGAGGAATTGAAAGGACATGACACCCACGAGAACGTCCCTACCCTCGAGGGAGATAAGCCCCGTGGAAATGGCCTCGTCGAGCTGGCTCGCCTGCCGGGTCGAGACTATCTTCTCGTCGTACCCCGGAAAGTCGAGGGGATTGGTAACCTCGACGTCGATCCCCGTCTCCTCGAACCGGCCACCGTCGGCAAAAAAGCTTAAGCGCTCGATGGCGGAGATGCGAAAATGATGCCCACAGTGGGGACAGACGAAGAGGCTCCGCCGGAGCTCTTCCATTTGGACCGGCTCACCGCACGCGGGGCACGCGTGACGGTGGCTGACATAAAAGCGCTCGTCGAGCCCGCCGATGTCGGAGTGTCGAGTCTTGGTGCCGAGGAGCCGTTTGAGAATGCGGGGTGCCATTGGCTACTGCTCCTTTGCTTGATGTCGTTCGAAAAAGCCGGTGCCGAACTTTCCGGAGAGAAACTCCGGATCCGCGAGGATCGTCTTCTGGCTCTCCAGATTGGTCGTAATCCCCTCGATCTGCGTCTCATCGAGGGCCCGAGCCATCCGGCGGAGACCCGCCCGGCGGTTCTCCGCCCAACAGATAATCTTGGCGACCAGGGAGTCGTAGTACGGAGGAACCGTCGCCCCTAAGGCAAGGTAGCTGTCTACGCGAACCCCGGGGCCTGCCGGAAACGAGAGGGCCGTGACGGTTCCCGAGGTCGCGGCGTTGATCCGACACTCCAACGCATAACCCTTGATCTCGATATCCTGTTGGCGGTAGCCGAGCTTCTGTCCTGAGGCGATCCGAATCTGGTCCTGGATGATGTCGACTCCGGAGACGAGCTCGGTAACCGGATGCTCGACCTGGACCCGGGCGTTCACCTCGATAAAATAGAAGCGACCGTCTTGAAAGAGAAACTCCACCGTCCCGGCGCCTAGGTAGCCGAGCTCGCCGAAGAGACGCCGGCCGGCTTCCCCCATGTCGTGCCGGACGAGGTCGTCGACCCCGGGGGACGGCGACTCTTCGATGAGCTTCTGGTGCTTCTGCTGGACCGAGCAATCC
>CAYPUT010000021.1:0-27330 GCA_964413945.1 uncultured Spirochaetaceae bacterium | reverse complement strand
CCGACGACGAGCGGTGGGAGCTCATCGACGGTGTTGCCTGGAACATGAGTCCGGCTCCCTCTCCGGGGCACCAGTTGGTCCTTCTGAGTCTCTTCCGCAAGATAGCGGACATCACCGACCGCACCGGGTGCACTACCTTCGTCGCGCCCTTTGACGTGCGCCTCGCTGACGACGCGGCACAGTCCGAGGACGATACCCCAACGGTGGTTCAGCCGGACATCTCCGTCTTCTGTGATCCCTCCCGGCTGGACGACAAGGGCGCCCACGCCGCGCCGGACCTGGCGGTGGAAGTCCTCTCTCCCTCAACCGGCTATAAAGACCAGACCGATAAACTATCCCTCTACGAACGCCACGGCGTCCGGGAGTACTGGATTGTCAATGGTGACGCCGGGTGGGTCATGGTCTACCGTCTTGAACCGGACGGGCGGTACGGCAAACCCGATTATTACCGCCGCGATGAGTCGATCCACAGCGACGTCCTCGCCGGTGCAGAGATCGCTACGAGTTCGTTTTTGCCGGCGAAGGCGTAGCAGCGTCTTTCTCCTCCGTCGAATTGTCCACCTTTGTGTACTCCGGTGATTTCGGACAGCTTCCTGAAGGAAGAAAATCCTCGCCGGCAGAATGAACTGGTGTCCGTCTTCTCGGTCTACTCCAGCTTGAGAAGATCTACGAACCGCCTCGGCGTGACAACCGTAATACCCTCGACCACTATGTCGGCCATCAGTAGCAAAACCGCATCCGAATTGAGTCCGAACTTGGCCCTGGAAAAGACTCGTCGGAGTTCACTGAGAAGAAGCGGGGTCATCGCGAGGGTAAAAACGCCTTCGCGCGCGGCCGTCACGATCTTGCCGGGAATGCCGCCGAAGAACACGCCGGACACGAGGACGTTGGTGTCTACGGCGACGGTCACGACCTAGGCTGCTTTCGTTCAGCGCGAACCGCAGCGACTTCGGCCGCGACATCCTCTTCTGTGATCCCGCGCTCACGAACGGTCTCGCGGATCGATTCGATTACCGCATCCATCCTCCGTTTTCGCTCGATGTACATGCGAGCCGCTTCTCGAACGAGCTCCGAGCGCGAGCGCGACTCGGTGCGTGCTACCTCATCGATCTGCTTGAGAAGGTCTTCGCGGAACGATATGTTCACCGTACTGGTGTTTTCAGCCATGCGATGATTCTACATACAATCTTTGTATATGTCAAACTGATCGGCAGACGGCAAGCGTATGGCGGAATAGGTGGGAGGCTATCGGCGAAAGACTCGGGGCTTCCTTAAACTGGCGACGAAATCTGTCTTGACAGTTGGGCTCATTTTACGCACTCCAGTGTTTCAGTGATCTGCCGAAGCTTGGACCGTTCATATTCGCCACGGGCGCCGTTCCACAGCTCAAGGATAACGATGTCGCACAGGACCGCGTGCCCGGTTTTCAGCAGATGGTCCACCTGGGAACGCACGCCTCCGTCGCCGTCCCGGCGGAGCGCTTCCACCCAAGCCGATGTGTCGATCAGGGTCATGAGTTTCCTCGGAGTGTGTCCAGCTCCTGCCGGTCTATGAACGAGTCAAAGGTGCCCAGAAGCGCCGTAAGTTCTTCCGGTCACCGCAGAAGCTGCTCCCATTGGATACCCTCGCCGTCGGAGATCGGCTTTGCGGCCCGGGCGCCCTGGATGGTGTCCCAGTGCTCCGGCGGGAGGCCCGGGGTCAGGTTCTTCTCGCTCCGGAGGATGGCCGCGTTCTCCGGTCCGATCGCTTCCCCCGGGGCGATGTCCGCCGCAGCCAGAATGGAGCGGTTCGACCGCCCGTAGTTCTCCGCCTCGCTCGGCGCGAGGCGCTTTACCCCGTCGCCGAGAACCGACTCCAGAAGCTCGGGGCCGAACTGCCGCGCCAGCGTCGCGAGGGTTTCGTCCCGGCCGACCGGCTCGGAAGCCCGGGATGCTTCTGCCCCCCGAACCGACTCGACCATCCCTCGAAAGGCCGCGGGCTCGAGGGCAATCGGGTCGTCGAGGCCGCCCCCGGCCCGTTCGAGGGTAAAGTGCTTCTCGATGCAGACAGCCCCCAGGGCGGCCGCCACCGTCGGAATCAGAATCGGGTCCAAGGAGTGGTCGGAAACACCCACCGGACGCCCGAAGATCGTCGCCAGGGCGTCGAGAAGGCGGAGGTTGTACTCCTCGGGAGGAGCCGGGTAGGCGGTTACGCAGTGGAGGAGGGCGGCCGGCTGCGGGGCAATTGCCTCGAGGGCGGTCTCGATGTCCCCGAGGGTCGAGACACCGGTGGAGAGAAGAACGTCCATGCCGGCGTCCCGTACCGCCTTCAAGAGGGGCAGGTGGTTCAGCTCCGGGGAGGCAATCTTTACCGCCTCGGCGCCGAGGTCAACCAGGTCCTGAAGGCTCCGGGGCCCGAAGCAGCTCGCGAGGAAGGTAACGCCCCGGCTCCGGCAGCGCTCGGCCATATCGGAGAAGAGCGCCGGATCGGCCTCCAGCTCTCGGAAGCGCTCCCAGAGGGGAACGGCACCCCCGGGAAGCTCCACCAGACCGGTCTTGCGGTGGACGATCTCGTCGGCGTAGACAATCTGCGTCTTTACGCAGTCGGCTCCGGCCTCCGCGGCGGCGTCCACCAGCTCCAGGGCTCGACGTCGATCACCCCGATGCGCCGTGCCGATTTCTGCGATGACGAAGGTCCTTCCGGTACTAAGCAATCGCTCGAGGGCCATCGCCTACGGTTTAGGGGTGGGCCCCGGTCGCGCCCCTTGCCCCGGCCCGGGGGCCGATCCGCTCGCCCCCAAAGTAGGGTTGGAGCGCCTTCGGAATACGGATGCTGCCGTCGGCCTGCTGATGGTTTTCCAAAACGGCGATGATGGCCCGGGATATGGCGATGGCGGTGCCGTTGAGCATGTGGACGTAGCGCCGCTCATTCCCGTCTCGGAAACGGACCCCCAGGCGCCGGGCCTGGAAGTCGGTGCAGTTCGAGGCGCTCGTTACCTCACCCCAGTTCCCGGCGTCTCCTCGTCCGGGCATCCATGCCTCTATGTCGAACTTGCGGTACGCCGGGGCGCCGAGGTCCCCCGTCGCCGTGTCGACGACCCGGTAGGGAACCTCGAGGCCGGTGAAGATCTCCTCCTCGATCCCCAAGAGCTCCTCGTGCAGCGCTTCGGACTCCTCGGGGCGGCAGTAGACAAACATCTCGACCTTGCTGAATTGGTGGACCCGGTAGAGTCCCTTCGAAAACTGCCCGGCTGCTCCGGCTTCCCGGCGAAAGCAGTGGGAAAAGCCCGCCATTCGGATGGGGAGTGATTCGGCGTCGAGGATCGAGTCGGCGTGGTAGCCGCCGAGGGTAATCTCCGCCGTCCCGACGAGACAGGTCCCTTCCCCCTCGATGGTGTAGATGTTGCTTTCCTCTCCCCGGGGGTTGAACCCGATGCCCGAGACCACCTCCTCCCGGGCGATGTCCGGGGTAATGGTCGGGGTAAAGCCGTGGCGCACGACGACGTCGAGGGCATACCGGGCGAGGGCAAACTCCAGAAAGACCGCCTCGTTCTTCAGGTAGTAGAACTTGGTCCCCGACACCTTCGTCCCGGTCTCGAAATCGATCAGGTCCAAGGACTCTCCCAACTCCACGTGGTCCTTCGCCGGAAAGTCGAAGGTGGTCGGCGAACCGACGACGCGAATCTCCTTGTTCGCCGCGTCGTCGCCACCGACAGGGGCGTCGGGGTGTGCCATGTTTGGAATGCGATCCAACTCGGCGGAGAGACGCTCTTCTACCTCCGATAGCTCGCTCTCGAGTCGGGGTATCTCCTCTTTGAGGCGTTTTCCTTGCACGATCAGCGCGTCCCGCTCTTCCGGGGCGGGTTTCGCCTTCATGGCGGCGGCGTTCTCGTTCCGTTTGCCCCGGAGCGCTTCGATCTCTTGAATCAGGGTGTTTCGCTCCTCGTAGAGGGCGACGGCCCCGTCGGGGTCTGCTTCTACCTTCCGATGGGCAATATTCTGTTTGACTGCTTCGAGGTTGTCGCGGATAAACTTGGGATCCAGCATGGGGGGAATGATAGACCGACGGGTGTCGGCTTGCAAGGTTTGCCCCGAGTCAGGTCCCGGGGTTCTCGAGCTCCTCGGCCCGGTCCGCCGCTGCGGTTACCGCGGCGATAACCGCGGCGTCGAAGTTGTATTCGGCCAGTGCCTCGATACCGTTGATCGTGGTCCCCGCCGGGGAGCAGACCTTGGTTACCGTTGTTATGGGAGGCTCTCCGGAGGCTCTGCGGGTTTCGTAGGCGCCCTTGAGAAGCTCGAAGGCGATATCGACGGCGGTGTCGTAGGGAATGCCGGCCTTGGTGCCGCCGAGGGCCAAGGCGTGAACGAAGGAAAAGACGAAGGCGATCCCGGAGCCCGAAAGCCCGGTTATCGCCGGCATCAGTCGTTCCGGGAGCTCGAAGGGCCTCCCGAGGGCCTCGGCGACCCGGAGTGCAAGAGCGAGTGTCTCCGGCGCGGTTTCTTTCCCGGGACTGACGCCGACGACCGCGGCGCCGACCGCCGCGGCGAGGCTCGGCATAAGCCGAACGACCTGGGCGCTCCCGGTCACCTCGGTTACCCGGGTAGTCGGCGTCCCCGCCAGGATAGAAATAATAGGATAACCTTCGAGGAAGCCACGGTAGCTCGCAAGCTGCGCCACATCCTGGGGCTTTATCGCCAGGATTACCAGGTCGCTTCCTTCGAAGAACTCAGCCGACGGAGCCGGGGAAGCCTTCGCTCCCCGCTCCTCGGCGAGCTTCCGCCGCTCGGCATTCGGCTCGACTACCCGTCCCTGATGTTCCTTTCCAAGGCCGTCAAAGAGGGCGAGTCCCATGTTGCCGAAGCCGATAAGCGTATACGTCATTAGAGCGCCTCTAGTACCTCGTCGTAGTCCGGTTCTTGCGTAATTTCCGGTACCTGTTGAGTGTAGATGACGTTGTCGTTTTCGTCGATAACCACGACCGCCCGGCTCAAGAGCCCGGCCAAGGGACCGTCGACCATTTCGACACCGTAGGCCTTCCCGAAATCCTTGTTTCGAAGCTGCGAGAGGGTCACGACCTTGTCGACGCCGTTCGATTCGCAGAAGCGGCTCTGGGCGAAGGGCAGGTCCTCGCTTACGGTCAGGACCACCGCGTTTTCGACCTTGTCGATCTCCTTGTTAAAGCGCACCGCGCTCGCGGCGCAGACACCGGTATCGAGACTCGGAACGATGTTAAGGATCTTTCGCTTTCCGGCGAAATCCTTCAACGAGACGTCCGAGAGGTCGCCGGTGGTCAGTACGAAGTCCGGTGCGGTGGAGTTCGTCTTCGGAAGCGTTCCACTCGTGTTCACAGGATTACCTTTGAATGCTATTTGAGCCATGTTTCCTCCTCAACGGAAAGATAACCAACTCTGTAAGGTTCGGACAATCGAAGGGAGGAACTCTGATCAAAGAGTCTGGGTTTGCTGCCTCTGAGGTCCTTACCCCGGGGCCGACACCCGCTCGACAGACTCGTTGATGCTCAAGACCGAGGGTACAGTTCGAATGGCTTTCATGACGCGCTTAAAGTCCTCCCGGCTCTCGAGCTCCATCGTAAAGGTCGCCTCGAGGCGGCCGCTGTCGTTCTCGTCGATCCGCCCTTCGATCAGGTGGCCGTGGTACTTCTTAGCCGCGCCCTCTATCTCGGAAAAGAGGTCCAGGGTCTTTCGGGCGACGACCCGGAACCTTCGGGTGGCCTTCGGAGAGACGGTCTCCCATTCGACTTCGATTCGCCGCTCTTGGAAGTCCTCTATTTTCTGCACGTTCTTGCAGTCCCGCCGGTGGACGATAATTCCCCGCCCCCGGGAGACGTACCCGACGATCTCGTCCCCGGTCGTCGGCGAGCAGCAGCCGGCGAAGTGAATCATCATATTGCGTTCGTCGCCTATCCGGACGCCGACCTTGGTCTCGTCGAGGATGCGACGGGAATGCTGTGGCTCCTTAGGTGCGAGCTGCTGGTGGTGCGGGTGCCCGGTTTCCTTGCGGGCAACGATGCTCCGATCGATGATCAGGTTCTCGTCGTGCTTGTTCAGCCACTGCCGAATCTTCTGCCGGGCCCGGCTGGTCCGGACGTACCGGAGCCAATTCAAGTGAGGATGGGCGTTCGGGGCGGTAAGAATCTCGATCACCTGGGTGTTTGAGAGCTCGGCCTTCAGGGGAATTATTTGGCCGTCGGCCTTCGCGCCGTTGGTGTGGTTTCCGACCTCGGTGTGGATGTGGTAGGCGAAATCGATGGCAGTCGAGCCCCGCGGGAGCTGGATGGCGTCTCCCTGGGGAGTAAAGACGTAGATCGAGTCTTTGAGAATCTCTCGCTTGATCTCGTCGAGGAACTCGGATGATGTGACCCGCATACCCCCGAGATCTCTGACTCTCGTCAGAATCGCCAAATCCTCCCGGCGCTGTTGTTCCGGGAGGGCTTCCCGTTTGTAGAACCAGTGGGCGGCAATTCCGAACTCCGCGGTCTCGTGCATCTTCCGGGTCCGGATCTGGATCTCGATCATCTTTCCGCCGAAAGAGAGAACCGTCGTGTGGAGGCTCTGGTACTGATTCGCCTTCGGCATGGCGATGTAGTCCTTGAACCGCCCCTCGATCGGGGGCCAGAGCCCGTGGACCAACCCGAGGGCGGAATAGCAGTCGGCCTCGGTGTCGCAGACGATTCGAATTCCGAGAAGGTCGTAGATCTCATCTATCGCCTTCCCGCGTTTCTTCATCTTGTGGTAGATCGAGTAGAAGTGTTTCGCCCTGGTCTCGACGGTAACCTCGAGTCCGGCCTTCTCGATGGTAGCTTCCAGGGTCCGGCGAACCCGTTCCAGGTAGTCCGAGCGCTCGTCCCGCTTCTCGGCGACGAAGCGCCGTATGTAGTCGTAGCTATCCGGGTGGAGATTCTTCAGGGAGAGGTCCTCCAGCTCGTCCTTAATCCAGGCTATACCGAGGCGGCTTGCCAGCGGCGCGTAGATGTCGAGGCACTCCTGGGCGATTTCTCGGCGCCGTTCCGCCTCCTTGAACTCGAGGGTCCGCATGTTGTGGAGCTTGTCCGCCAGCTTGATCAGGATGACACGGATATCCTTGACCATCGCGAGGAGCATCTTTCGAATGGTCTGCGCCTCTTGGACGCTCTTGTTCTTGGACTTGACGAGGGCAATCTTGGTAACACCGTTTACAAGGGCCTCGACGTCCCGGCCGTACTCCCTGCGCAACTCCTGCCGGGTAATTTTGGTGTCCTCGAGAACGTCGTGCAACAGCGCCGCGATAAGGGTGTCCGGATCCATCCGGAGGGACCGGAGGATGTCGGCGACCTGAAGGGGATGGACGAAGAAGGGCTCGCCGCTATCCCGGTACTGTCCCGAGTGGAGCTTCTTCGAGACTTCCGCCGCTTTGAGAATCCGGGCCCGCTCCTCCTCGGAGTACTCCTCGAGCCGGGAGGCGAACTCGGAGACGGTGTAGACTGGATTCGTCCGTTGCTTCGTCGGCATTACTCTTTTCGGCCGTAGACAACCCGGGCTATTCCCTGGAGGTCCTCCCGGGCTCCGATATCCCGGTACCCCGCTGCCTCCATTTCCTCCATTAACCCGGATGCCTGACCGAATCCTACCTCCATTAGAAGATAACCGTTGGCACCAAGATGATCCAGGGCGCCGCGGAGAAGCCTCCCCGGCGTCTCGGTACCGATCTTGCCCCCAAGGAGGGCCTCCGGAGGCTCCGGGGAGCCTTTTGCAAGAATCTCTCTTACTTCATCTTCGGCAACATAGGGTGGATTGGCGGTAATCATGCTCAGATCCCCGGGCGCGTGGGCGAGGAGATCCGAGGCAAAGAAAAGGACCGCCTCGGCGCCCAGGCCGGGCTCCAGAAGCCGCCGAGAGTTCTCCCGGGCAACCGCCAAGGCATCGGGGGAAATGTCCGAGGCGGAGACCGTAAGGTGGGGCAGCTCCGCCTTAAGGGTGATGGCCACGCACCCGGAGCCCGTGCAGCAGTCGTGGACGAGAACCCCGGAGTGCACGGGGTCGCGGATTAGCTCTAAGGCGCAATCGACTAAGATCTCGGTTTCCGGTCGGGGGATCAGCACCCGGGAATCCACCGCGAATTCCCGGCCGTAGAACTCCTTGAAACCCCGGAGGTAGGCAACGGGTACCCCGGCGAGGCGCTCTGCGACGAGCCTCCGGAAACGAGCCTCGGCTTCCGGGGAGGGGGGATCGGTCAACCGAGCGTAGAGCTTTTCCCGGGGCAGATCCATCGCGAACCCGAGGAGTATTCCGGCGTCGAGGGTAGGGGAGTCGACTCCCCCTTCCCGGAGGAGCGTCGCGGCTTCTCTAAGGAGCTCCCGGACCGGGGTCATGGCACGCTCCGGCTGTCTAGGAAAGCTCGGCTTTGAGGGAGGCCTCTCGGTCGCTCATCTGCAGGGCGTTCACGATCTCGGTAAGGTCACCCTGGAGAACCGAATCGAGGCGGTAGAGCGTCAGGTTAATCCGGTGGTCCGTCAGGCGGTTCTGGGGATAGTTGTAGGTCCGGATCCGTTCGGAGCGATCCCCGGAACCGATCTGGCTCCGCCGGGCGGTGTCCCGTTCGTTCCGCTTCCGGAGCTCTTCCTGTTCGTAGAGGCGGGCCTTGAGCACCCGGAGGGCCTTGGCCTTGTTCTTGTGCTGCGATTTTTCGTCCTGACAGATAACCACGAGCCCCGTCGGAAGATGGGTAATCCGCACCGCCGAGTCGGTCGTGTTTACGCTCTGTCCTCCGGGACCGGAGGAGCGAAAGACGTCGACTCGGAGCTCCTCGGCGTTTATCTGAATATCGGTATCCTGCGCCTCCGGGAGGACGGCGACGGTAACCGCAGAGGTGTGGATTCGTCCGCCGGACTCGGTCTCCGGGATGCGTTGGACGCGGTGGACGCCGCTCTCGTACTTCAGCTCGCCGTAGACCGCCTTCCCGGAAACCGAGAAGACAACCTCCTTGAAGCCGCCGACCTCCGTCGGGCTACTGTCCATCATCTCGACCTTCCACCGCTTGGTCTCGGCGTACCGGACGTACATCCGGTAGAGGTCTGCGGCGAAGAGAGACGCTTCGTCGCCTCCGGTACCGGCGCGAATTTCCATGATGATGTCCTTGCCGTCGAGGGGGTCCTTCGGAGCGAGAAGAAGCCGCAGCCCTTCGGTAAGCGCTTCGATCTCTGTTTCCAGGCCCTCGATCTCTTCCCGGGCCATTTCTTTGAGCTCCTGGTCCTTCTCGCTGTGGAGAAGCTCAGTGCTCTCCTCGAGTTGGCGCTCTTCCTCTTGGAGCCTCCGGAAGGCGTTTACCACCTCGGAGAGATGGGCGTGCTCCTGCATCAGCTCCTTGTAGCGCTGTTGGTCCCGGTGGACCTCCGGCTGCGAGATCAGTTGCTCGACTTCCTTAAACCGCTCCTCCATGGAGCGCAGCTTTTCTATCATTTTTCTCTTACGACCTTCCCGGCCGGATAAAGCCGAAGAGGCTTCCGCAGACCCCACCCACGATGTGGGCAAATTGGGAGATGCTGTCTTCCCGGACCGAGGCGATAATCTCCCGTGTCAGGTAGAGGGCGACTACCAAGATAAAGGTAAGGGGAATGTCCCCGGAACGTATATTGGTAAAAGAAACCAGCAAGATCATCATAAAGACGATACCGCTCGCTCCTAAGAGGCCGGTATTCATAAAGAGGACGTTCATCACCCCTGTTGCCAAGGCGGTTAGGAGCATCATCAAGAAAAGCCCCCCGGAGCCGTACTTCTCTTCGAGAATGGGACCGAGAAGCAGGATAAACGCGAAGTTGCTCATCAAATGGGTCCAATCGACGTGGCCGAGGACGTGGGTGACGAGCCGGAGCCACTCCAAGGGGTTTCCCGTGTTCAGGGACGGCCCGATGGAGAAGAAGGCAGGCGTAAGCGCCCGACCCGAAACCATGTCCACAACCAACACCACGGTGCAGAGGATTGCGTAGGTTAGGGTAACCGGGGCGTTGTAACGTATGCGCATGATGCGGGGATGGCCTCCGGGCGATACAGTAGTGAGGCCGCCTTTGAACTGTCAAGTGGCGTTGCAGTTGCGGCGGCACCGGTAATCGGATAGCCTGCAGGCATGTTGCGTGTCGATCGTCGCCGAATTCTTAGTCTGCTCCTCCTTTCTGCGGCTTTTTGGCTTCTATCCGGTTGCCGGAGCTTCGAACCGGGGCTCATCGCCGCGTCCCCCGGAGACCCGGGCGCCCGACGCCTTACCTTTGCCGGGAAGACCATCGACCGGCGGATCGAGGGGGAGGTACTCACGGTCTCTTTTCCCGTTCGGGAGCGGGGATGGACCGCCCTCGTGCTTGGTGGTGGAACCGGTCTGGCCGGTGGGGATGTTATCATCGTCCGGACCACTCCTACCGGCTCGCAGGCCGTTGACGCCTTCGTCGAGGAGCCCTTTTCGGCGGTTCCGGACACCCGCCTTGGGGGCGGGAATCAGCTGCGACTCGTTTCCGTCGGCGAGGGGCGAGCGGTCGTAACAAAGCCGCTTGTCGGAGACGAATGGGACCTTCCGATCGGGCGGGGCGAGGTTCTGCGGTTGGTTCTTGCCGAGGGGCTCCTCGGGGTCGATTCGTTTCCCCTGCTTTCGATGATCCAAACGGAGATAGAGCTCTAATGCGTCTTCTCCTCGCCGGCGCCGGGCACGCCCACCTCGATTTGCTCAGGAGCCTCTCCGCCTTTCGGGGGTTGGGGTGGGACGTCGACGTGGTCTCGCCCTCCGCCTACCACTACTACTCGGGAATGGGGCCCGGACTCTTGGGAGGGGACTACACCCCGGCGGAAACCCGGTTTCCCGTCGGAGAGATGACCGAGGCCGGGGGTGGGGCCTTCCTTCAGGACCGCCTGGTTGCCATCGAAGCGGATACGAACAGAGTGCACCTGGCCTCGGGGAAGACCCTCGCCTACGACCTTCTCTCGTGCAACGTCGGAAGCCGGGTAGACGCCGAAGGGTTGGAAGTCGCCCAGGACGTTCCCCGGGATAGCTTCTTTCCGGTCAAGCCGATCGAGAATCTCTACGCGGCACATCAACGGCTGTCAAAGCTGGGAGCGGAAGGGGGTGGCCCCGTCGTCGTCGTCGGTGGAGGCCCCGCCGCGGTGGAGATTGCCGGTAACGCCGCGGCGCTCCTTGGTCGAGAAAGCAGGGAAACCGGTGCCCCGACGCCGGCGGTTTGCCTCTGCGCCGGCGGGGAGTTTCTTCGGCGTTTCCCCGAAAGGCTCCGGCGGATCAGCGCCCGCGCTCTCGAGTCCCAGGGCGTCGCGATACGCCGGGGCTACATCCGAAAGGTTCTGCCGAGGGGTGTCGAATGCACCGACGGCAGTACCGTCGACGCGGAGGTCGTCCTACTCGCGACCGGCGTACGTCCCCCGGGGTGGCTCAAAGAGAGCGGTCTTGCCTTGGGGGAGGACGGGGGCATTCTCGTGAATCGGCACCTCCGGTCGGTGAGCCATCCGAATGTCTTCGCCGGAGGGGACTGTCTGAGCTTTCAACCAAAGCCGATTCGACGGGTCGGCGTTCATGCCGTCAGGCAGAACCCCGTGCTCCTCGCCAATCTCTTAGCGGCGGCGGAGGCCGGAGGGGCGGGGGACCGGGAACTCCCGAGGCGCTTCTCGCCACAGTCGCAGTTTCTTCTTGTTCTTAATCTGGGTAACGGACGGGGTGCGGCGGCGAAATGGGGTCTGGTGCTCGACGGGATCCCGGCGTTTCGCTTGAAAGACCGAATCGACAGACGGTTTGTCGGGAGCGTTAGAGAGGCATGGCAGGTAAACCAACCATTCTGATTGTAGACGACGACCCGGTTATCGCCGAGCTTTCCGAGGCTATCCTCGAAGGCGCGGATCTGGGAACCACCATGCTCTGCACGGATAGCCGAGACGTCATCAAGATTCTCAAGGACAACGACTTCGCCGTCGTGCTCCTCGACCTCTACATGCCCCACAAGACCGGGCAGGAGCTTCTTCCGGATATTGTCGAGGCAGCCCCGAACACCCTCCCCATCATGCTGACCCTGGAGAACAGTGTCGACGTTGCGGTGGAGTGCATGCGCCTCGGGGCCTTCGACTACATGACCAAACCGGTGGACGAGAACCGGCTGTCGACCTCCGTCTCTCAGGCGCTCAAGTTTCGCGAGCTGCAGAAGAACGTCCAGATTCTCTCGGGCGCCGAGGACGAAGTGGCATTAAGGAATCCGGACGCGTTCCGAGGAATCGTCACCGTAAGCCCCCGTATGCTTCGGGTGTTTCACTACATCGAAAACGCCGCACTAACGCCCCACGCCTTCTTGATTACCGGCGAGAGCGGAACCGGGAAGGAGTTGATAGCCGGTGCGCTCCACCAGGTTTCCGGACGGCGGGGGAAGTTCGTCGCGGTAAACGTCGCCGGTCTGGATGACACCATGTTCTCCGACACGCTCTTCGGCCACATCGCAGGGGCCTACACCGGGGCCCTCAAGGCGCGAGCGGGTCTGATCGAAGAGGCCGCCGGAGGGACTCTCTTTCTCGACGAAATCGGAGAGCTCGATCTCCCTGCCCAGGTCAAATTGCTCAGACTCCTGCAAGAGGGGGAGTACTACCCCCTTGGGGCCGATCAGCCCCGGTTGTCGAACGCCCGGGTGGTCGCGGCAACCAACGCCGACCTTCATCAGAAGCAGCAGGACGGATCCTTCCGGAAGGACCTCTACTACCGGCTTCTGACCCATCACGTTTCCCTCCCGCCCCTCCGGGAACGGCGGGAGGACATCCCACTGCTGGTGGAATACATCCTTGGAAGCTTCGTCGGGGCCGAGACAACCCCTCCCCCGAAGGTTTCCGCCGGGGCCCTGAGGATGCTCAGCACCTACCGTTTTCCGGGGAACGTTCGGGAGCTCCAAGCCCTTCTTCTCGACGCCGCAAGCCGCAGCGGTACCGGCGTCATACCCGACGGCTACATCGCGGAGTACATAGCCCTTCAAGCCGGGAATCGGGAAGCGACCGAAAATGCGCCGGGAATTTACTACTCCGGGGCCTTCCCGACCCTCGGGCAAGTCGAGGAACACTTTATCCGGGAAGCGCTTTCTCTCTCCGAGGGCAATCAGTCTGCCGCGGCACGCCTCTTGGGAGTCAGTCAGTCGAAGCTCAGCCGCTGGTTGAGCCGGGGCCCGATGCAAAACGAATAGCGTGACCCATACTGCAATCTGATCCTATCTCTTTACGATAAAATAAAATAAGTCCGAAGGCTCGACCCGGACTATGCATTCTGCATATGGTGTTCCGGAGAGGAGCGGCGTTAGAATATTCCATAAAATATTGCTATAAATAGACTTATGGGGTCTTGCCGGAGTTGGCACGTTTACTGCACTAAGAGTGGCAGTTAAGAAACGATGTAAAAAACAGGTAAAAAGACCGGTTGCGGAGATCAGACGACTCTCCAACCGATCTACTCCTCCTTCGCTCCGGGGTAGCCGCCGTCTCCCCGGGGCACTTTTTTACTCCAATGTCTATAGATTCTTGAAAAACGTTTCGATATAGGGTAAGAATACGTAAGTGAGGAGGGAGAGACGATGAAAAGTAAAGTCGACTACCCGAGCATGAACGAGAAGGAGCCTGAAGGGCTCAAGCCGGACGGGACACCGTACCGCGTACTCATCGTCGATGACTCCATGTTCGTCGCAAAACAGCTGAATCAAATTCTTACCTCAGCGGGTTTCGAAATCGCCGGGACCGCGGCCGACGGAGAGCAAGCCGTCGAGAAGTACAAAGAGTTGCACCCGAACGTCGATCTGGTAACCATGGACATCACCATGCCGAAGATGGACGGAGTGACGGCCCTCGAGAAGATCATGGAGTTCGACAAGAGCGCAACGGTGGTGATGGTAAGCGCCTTGGGCAAGAACGACTTGGTGAAGAACTCGCTGATGATCGGAGCAAAGAACTACATCGTCAAACCGCTGGACCGAGCCAAGGTTCTCGAGCGCATAATCCACAGCCTCAAGAAATAGTCGTAGCCGACGTGGCACGGCTTTTTCTCTCCCGGCTGTTCCGCCTTTTCGTGACGGTTTGGCTGGTATCCACCGTAGTATTCCTGATTCTGCGGGTAATCCCCGGAGATCCCGCCGGGACACTCGCCGGAATCGAAGCCGGGGTGGAGGAGATCGAGGCGATACAGGAGCGCCTCGGGACGGACCGTTCGCTTGTAAGGCAGTACGGGTCCTGGCTCCTGGACGTCGCCCGGCTCGATTTCGGAAGATCGTTCTACACCGACCGGTCGGTCCGCTCTCTGATCGCAGAGCGCCTCCCGGTTACCCTCGGCTTGGCCTTCGGCGGGTTTCTCGTCGCCCTTGCGATCGCCGTTCCCCTCGGTGTCGCCTCGGCAGTCCGTCCCTGGACGCCCCTGGACTATTTCGGGATGACGGTGTCCCAGGTGGGGATGGCTCTTCCGAGTTTCTGGCTCGGCATTCTGCTTCTTCTGGTATTCTCCATCTGGCTTCGCCTCTTCCCCCTCTTCGGTATCGGTACCGCCGCGCACTTCGTGCTTCCGAGCCTCGCGCTGGGAATCGCCCGGGGGGCGTTTCTGCTGCGGATCGTCCGGGGGTCGGTGCTGGAAGAGATCAAGAAGGACTACGTGGTCGGTGCCCGGGCGAAGGGGCTCGCCGAGGGGCGGGTTCGCTACGTTCACGTCCTCCGGAACGCCCTCTTCCCGGTGTTGACCGTCGCCGGGATTCAGTTCGGCTACCTGATTGGTGGCGCTATCATTATCGAAGAGGTCTTCTCCCTCCCGGGCCTCGGGCGTCTGTTTCTTTCGGCGATCCATAACCGGGATTTCCCCGTAGTTCAGGGGGGCGTCGTTTTTGTCGCGATGGTGTTCTCCCTCCTGAGCGCCCTGGTCGATACCCTCTACGTTGTGTTGAATCCACGCGTCCGCCGGGGGCAGGCACCATGATCCCTCCTCGTCTGGCGATCCGGGGACTCGAGATCTCGCTCCGGAGCCGGGGATACCGGGTGCCCGTCCTCTACGGCATCGACCTACAGGTTGCCCCGGGGGAGATCCACTGCGTCGCCGGAGAGTCGGGATCCGGCAAGACGGTAACCTGCCGCGGCGCGTTGCGGCTCCTCGGGACGCCGCCGTTCCATTACGACGCCGGCGAGGTGCTCCTCGACGGAATAGACCTCCACCGCCTCTCCGGAAGGGAGCTCCGGAATGTCTGGGGGCGCCGGATCGGATTGGTATTCCAGGAGCCGGGGCTCGCTCTCAACCCGTCGTTGACGGTGAAAACACAACTCGGGGAGCACATCTCCCGCCACCTCGGGCTCTCCCCGTCGGCGGTCCGGACAAGGTCCTTAGAGCTCCTTCGGGGGGTGGAGCTTCCGAACCCGGAGCTTCTCCTTCGTCGCTATCCCCACGAGCTCTCCGGCGGCATGCAGCAGCGTCTCGGTATCGCCGTCGCCACCGCCTGCGGTCCCGACCTCTTGGTAGCCGACGAGCCGACCTCGTCTCTCGACGTACTCATCCAGGATCAGATTCTCGAGCTCTTCTTGGAGGTCCGGCGGAAGCAACAGCTGTCGATTCTCTTCGTCACCCACGATCTCGGGGTCGTCGAGCGAATAGCCGATCGGGTGAGCGTCCTCTACGCCGGTCGAATCGTGGAATCGGCTCCCCGGGAGGCGATCTTTGCCCGGCCCCTGCATCCGTACACGGCTCTGCTCCTCGCTGCGGTTCCCCGGCCGGGGCATCCCGGCCGCCGCCTGGCGACCATTCCCGGGACGCCGCCTCTGCCGGAAGAGGTCCCCGGGGGATGCCCCTTCCACACCCGGTGTCCGATGGCTAAGGAGATCTGCCGCCGGGAGCCGCCTGTCTTGGAGAGCAAACCGGGATCCGGGGAGTCACATCGGGTCGCCTGCCACTTCCCGGGGTCTCTTCGCCCCCCCGGCGGACCCGGCGGACCCGGCGGACCCGAAGACTTACAGGGGGCCGAAGGATGAAAACCTCCGGTGGGCCCCTCCTGGAAGTCCGAAACCTTTCGAAGCGCTTCGTTTCCTACGGCAGCCTTGGCCGGAAGCTTCACTCGACTACGGCATTGGAGGACGTTTCCTTGGACGCCTACGAAGGACGGATTCTCGGTGTCGTCGGAGAATCCGGGTCCGGAAAGACGACCCTGGTCCGGTGCCTCGGCGGGCTCGAGGTACCGACCGAGGGATCGATCCGGTATAACGGCGGGTCCGGGCGGGAGATCCAGCTGGTCTTTCAGGGAACAAGCCTTAATCCCCGGCTCCGGGTCCGCACGAGCCTCGGTGAGGCGCTGAGCAACACGGGCCTTCCGCGAAAGGAGCACCTCGACCGGGGGCAGAGGCTCTTGGAGCTCGTCGGCCTTCCCCCTTCGGTACTGAACCGCTTTCCGGGACAGCTCTCCGGGGGGCAACGGCAACGGGTGGCCATCGCCCGGGCCTTGGCCATGGAGCCGAAGGTGCTCCTCCTCGACGAGCCGGTCTCGAACCTCGACGTGTCGGTCCAGGCACGGGTGG
Organism: uncultured Spirochaetaceae bacterium; assembly: GCA_964413945.1. Lineage (GTDB taxonomy): Bacteria > Spirochaetota > Spirochaetia > DSM-27196 > PWMO01 > CAYPUT01. The sequence continues at coordinate 10,810 of CAYPUT010000021.1, read as the reverse complement.
TGAACCTTCTGCTGGATCTCCAGGAGGAGTTAGGGCTTACCTTGGTGGTTGTTTCCCACGATCTGACGCTTATTTGCTATCTTTCCCATTATATAGTAGTCCTCCGGGAAGGACGGATAGTCGAAGAGGGGGAAACGGGCAGGGTATTTAGCGCGCCGGAACACCCCTACACACGACGGCTCCTCGAGAGCGCCGTCCTCGTCGACCGGAAGGACGACAACTAAGGGGCACTCATGAAACGTCGACATACTAGCATCCTCCTCGGAAGCGTCGTGCTACTTCTTCTGGTTTCTCTTCCCGGCTATGCCCGGGGCGGGCGGGAAGGAGCGGCCGGTCCCCGAGATCCGGCCCAAAGCCATCTCGATTTCGCGATTTCGGGAAACCCGGATACCCTCGATCCCCATGCGACCCGCGGAACTCTCACCTTTCAGGTGGTTCGGAGCATCTACGATACCCTTCTCGAGCCGAATGCCCAAGGCGACCTCGTCCCGGCCCTGGCGGAGTCCTGGGAGGCCTCTCCCGACGGCCTCGAATGGACCTTCCGGCTCCGGCGGGACGTGGCTTTCCATCACGGCCGGGAGCTTACCTCCGAGGACGTGGTGGCGACCATCAACCGGATAATCGACCCGGCCTTCGCGTCGCCGAACATCTCGGATTTCGAGGCGATCGAAGCCGTCGAAGCCCTCGACGGTTACACGGTACGTCTTGTCCTCTCCCGGCCCCACGCGCCGCTTCTCGCGGCTTTGGCCTCCGGGTGGGCTGCGATTCTCCCGGCAGACCTGATAGCCGCGGGGCACGATTTCGGCGGCGAGCCCGTCGGGACGGGGCCCTTTGTTTTCGAAGAGTGGGTCAGGGATAGCCGCATCGTCCTTCGGAAGAACGAAGCGTACTGGATGGACGGGCGGCCCCGGATAGACGGGGTTACCTTCTTTGTGATTACCGAGCGGGCGGTGCAGATTCAGGGGCTCTTAACCGGCGAGGTCGACGTCGTCGACATCGTGACGGATACCGACATCGACCTCCTGAAAGAGAACCCGGAGACCAAGGTCGATACCGACCTTTCGAGTCTGGTGATGGTTGTCGCGGTAAACAACGCCCGGGAGCCCTTCGACGACCTCCGGCTCCGGCAGGCAATCTCCCTCGCAATCGACCGTCAACCGGTCCTCGACGTCGCCTACGGCGGCGGCGAGCCCGTCGGGAGCTTTATCGACTCCGGTGATCCGGCGTACCCGGACTTCGCGGACGTCTATCCTTTCGACCCGGACCGGGCCCGGGAGCTTGTCGAAGAGATCGACCTGCCGGACGATTTCGTCGTGCGGTTCGCCGTGCCGCAGAACTTCCAACCCCACGTCCGGGCGGCGGAGATCTATCAGAACATGCTGACCGAGGTCGGACTGAGGGCGGAGTTGCGCCTTCTCGATTGGTCCACCTGGCTCTCGGAAGTCTACCGTGGGAGCGATTTCGATGTGACGGTCATCGGACACACCGGGAAGCTCGACCCGGACGGAGCCCTGGGCCCTTACGACTCCCCGAAAAACTACGTGGGGTGGTACAACCGGGAGGCCGCCGGTCTGATCGCCGAGGCTCGTCGGGAGACCGACCAGAAGCTCCGGGAACGGATGTACACCCGCGTTCTCGAGATAATGGCGGTCGAGTTACCCCACGTCTATATCGGCTCGAACTATCGTCATGTGGGGCTCCGGGAGAATGTCCATGGATTTCACATGGATAACAAGCTCGACACCTTCGATCTGCGGAACGTCGAGTTGAGGTAGGTCGGGAGCCCGCGGTGAGTCGTCGAAGGATGCCGACGGGAAGGCGGATTCTCGAGATCGCCGTCCTGGGAAGCCTGGTGGTAATTCTCGGGGTCTCTCTCTTCGCTCCCGTATTCGCCCCCTACGACCCGGTGAGCCAGCGTCTACAACAACGCTTTCTCCCCCCCGGGAGCGACGGCTTTCTCTTCGGTACCGACAACCTCGGAAGGGACATTTTGAGCCGGGTTATCTACGGCGGGCGTTCCGCCCTCCTGGTCGGAATCATCGCCGTCGCCTTGAGCCTTCTCGGGGGCACCGTTTTCGGGTTGGCGGCGGGGCTCGCCGGGCGGACCCTGGACCGGAGCCTCATGATCGTGATGGACGCCGTCCTCTCGTTTCCGACGGTTCTCTTGGCCATAACCATCGTGGCGGCCTTCGGCTACGGCCTCGGTCAGGTAACCGTGGCCCTCGGAATCGTCTTCGTTCCGGTCTACGCCCGTCTTGTCCGGGGAGAGGTAATGGCGATCCGGGAAGAGCCCTTCGTCGAGGCCTCGAAAGCCCTGGGTACCGGGGCGTTCCGACGGGTTTTGCTTCACTTCATTCCGAACATGCTCCCAAAGCTCATCGTCCAATCCGCCGTCACCTTCGCCTTCGCCGTCTCGATCGAGGCGGCTCTCTCCTTCTTGGGTCTCGGGACCCAGCCACCGAACCCGAGCTGGGGGCTTATGCTCAAGGACGCCCGGAACTATCTGTTCCAATCCCCCTGGCTGGCGTACTTTCCGGGGCTCGCCCTTGCCTGGATGATCCTGACCTTCAACCTCTTAGGCGATCTCTTGTCCGCTCTGCTGGTCGAAGAGTCGCTGTAATCGATACAATGGAGCCACATGCCACGCCAACGACAGTCACAAGAAACCATTCTGGTTATTAACTGCGGTAGCTCCTCGCTGAAATACGAGCTCTTCGAGATGCCCTCCCGGGAGAGTCTGGGAAAGGGCGTCGTCGAACGGATCGGCGAGGGGGTGGGAAGCATATCCCAGGAGTCGGTCAACGGCCGGCTTACCAAGGAGATTCCCGTCGAGGATCACTCCGCGGCCATGCGCCTGATGACCGAGGCCATTGCCGACGAGAACAACGGCTGCGTCGAGAGCGTCGAGGAGATCGCCGCGGTGGGCCACCGGGTCGTCCACGGCGGAGAGAAGTACGCCAACTCGGTAATCATCGACGAAAAGGTCGAACAGGCGGTTGAGGAGAATATCGAGCTCGCGCCGCTCCATAATCCGGCGAACCTGACCGGAATTCGGGTCGCCCGGGAGATTCTTCCGGAGAAACCCCAGATCGCCGTCTTCGACACGGCGTTTCATCAGACGCTCACCCCGGCGGCGTATCTCTACGGCCTCCCCCGGGAGTTCTACGAGAAGTACCGCATCCGACGCTACGGGTTTCACGGAACCAGCCATCGTTACGTCGCCGCGGAGGCGGTCGCCTACCTCAAGCGGCATCAGGAAAACACCAACGTTATCTCCTGCCATCTCGGAAACGGCGCCTCGATTACCGCCATAAAGAGCGGCCGGTCGATCGACACGTCGATGGGGTTTACCCCCCTCGAAGGACTGATGATGGGGACCAGGAGCGGAGACGTGGATCCGGCGGTCCTCCTCTACCTGATGGACCGGGGCTATACCGCCGCCCAGCTGAATGAGATTCTGAACAAGAAGTCCGGTCTTCTCGGGTTATCCGGAATTTCGAACGACCTCCGGGACCTCGAAGAAGCGGCGGAGCGGGGGGACCGGAACGCGATCGAAGCCCTCGACGTCTACGCGTACCGCATCAGGAAGTATATCGGCTCCTACGTCGCCAACATGGTCAAGGTCGACGCCCTGGTCTTTACCGGGGGCATCGGTCAGTACGGCACCCGGATGCGGGAGCGAATCTGCAACCGGCTGGAGAACATCGGCATCGTGATGGACTATCGGAAGAACCTGGAAAATGGGCCCCGGAAGGGCGTTATCTCCCGGGACTACTCCCCGATTACCATCGTGGTCGTTCCGACCAACGAAGAGCTCCAGATCGCCCTCGACACGTACAGGCTTGTCTTCCCCGACCGGTAGGCTCCCTCGGCCCCTCGAAGCCGGGGAGCTCGCCACCGGCCTCGTCTGCAAGCGGCACCTCTACCTCGCGTACCACGGCCTCCTCGAGAAGGCGGGGGGGGAGGTCTGGGAGGACGACGGGCGCTATTTCGACCGCCAGCGGCGGCTCACCCGGGAGGCCTACTACGCCCGGATGAGCCCCCGGAGCGGGGAGTGGCCCGCAATTCTCGAGCATCCGCTTCTCCGGATCGAGGTGGCGGGCCTCGAAAAGCGGGGATGCACAACGAACCTAACCGTCGTCACGTCGGCGATGTCGGCGAAGCGAAGCGCCTTGCTGGAAGCGGCGGGCGCCATCTGGATTCTCCGGCAAGAGTCGCAAGCGCCCCCGGAGGTTCCGGTCACCCTCGTCTACCTGAACCGGAACTATACAGCGGAGGACTCCGAGGCGCCGCTCTTCATCGAAGAGGACGTAAGCCGCCGGGCCGCCGCGATGGCCGGGGAGATCGGGGAGCGTCTCGCTGAGCTCGCCGCGTATCTTCGGGGGGCCCCGGAGGCGGTACGCGAGGACAGCTACCGATGCGCCAAACCCGACCGGTGCCCCGCCTGTTCCGCCGGTGTGGACGCTGAAGGAGAGGACGATATCTTTACCCTCTTCCGGGGACGGGAAAAGGTGTTACCCCTCTTTCGCCAAGGGATCAGGCGGTTGCGGGAGATACCAGCCGATTACGCTCTCGGCCGGCGGCAGCGGATCCAGGTGCAGAGCCACCTTACCTCGACTATCCATCTCGAGCTCGAGCCGCTCCGGGCGTTTCGGGAGAAGCTTGCCTACCCCCTGGGGTTTCTCGATTTCGAAGCGGTTCAGGAAGCCGTTCCCCGGGTGCCCCTCGCGAAACCGTGGCAGCATCTGCCGTTTCTCTTCTCTCTCCATACCAGCTCCCCGGAACAGCGGGGGCTCGGGGACTCCTCCCAGGTTTCCTACCTCTGTCGGGAGGGTCTCGAATCTCTCGAGACGATGGCGAAAAACCTGGCGGACGCTCTAGAGGGAGTCGGCAGTATCGTCGTCTACAACCGGGAGATGGAAGCCCGGTCGCTGCGCTACCTGGCCCAACGGTTCCCGTATGTCGGGGATGCTCTCGAAGCGGCGGCCGAACGCCTCGTCGATCTGTATCTGCCGTTTCAGGCCTTTGCCCTCTACCATCCCCGGCAGCGGGGAAGCCTCTCCCTCAAGAGCGTGCTGCCGGCTCTTACGGGCATCGACTACGCAGGCCTACGGTTTCAAGACGGAAGAAGCGCCAGCCTCGCGTACTACTGGGCCCATCTCGACGACGAGACACCCCTCGGGTCGCGGGACCGGCGGCGGATCGACGACGAGCTCGAACGCTACTGCGGCCTCGATACCTTTGGGCTTCTAAAGCTTCTCGATGCGGTGGAAGGCCTCTTGGAGCGGGCGGAAAGAACGGGCCCGACTCAAAAAGTCGGGCCCGTTTCGGTTGTTTCCCTCGAGCTTATCGCTGAGTGACGGTAAAATCGTCGTAGCTTGCCGAGAGCGAATTCGTCCGGAGGGAAACGTAGCGGCCTCCAACCAAGGCGGGGTCTACGTTGAAGTAGAAGCGAATCGGGGCCGTCGGATCCTTGACGCCGATCTCTCCGGTCCGGGTATTGACCCGGATGCTGACGGGAACATCACGATCGAGGTACTTGATCAGGTCGTTGACGCTCATGTTTACCCCGTAGTTCCGAAGCGCCTCCATCAGGTCGATACTCATTACCGGATCGCCGAACATCCGCCGGGCCGACGCGGTCTCCCAGAGGTCCATTTGGGAATGGGAGACGCTTTCGTAGACCTGGGCGCGGAAGCCGTAGTGTTCCGAGGCGCTCCGACGAGTCGCCGGCCGGGTATCGAGGTTCAACCACAACAGGTAGCTTTCTCCGTTTCCCCAGGCCTGTCGGCCGAGAGGCGGATCGGCAACGCCGACGTGGACGCCGAATCCGGCATGATAGTATCCGTTTCGTAGGTCCTGTTCCGAAGCGTAGCCGCCGTCGACATACCGGATATCGAAATCAATCTGGTATACCCCCCGGGCATCCACTCGCTTGTCGATTCGGGCAAGGGGGGCCCGCGGGTCCCTCTGGACGAGTCGACCGCCGCTGGTTACCCAGTCGCCACCTCCGGCCCGCCATCCTTGCATGTTCGAGAAGCTGCTTCGTTCCACCACCGTTTGGGCATACACCAGGGAGGCGAACAGTAACAGTACCACTACGAAGACCGAGACTCTTTTCATGTCTCTTCTCCTCCTTCCGCGCCTCTACCCTCGCGAGACGCGAGTCCATTGGGCGATGTTCGAGATGCCCCGGAAACCCGTGGCGCTTCGAACCCGTACGCGTGTATCTTAGTTATAGATTGATATACACTCAGTTAGAAAACAATGGGTAAAGGCAGAAGGTTTCAAAACTCGCGAACTCCGCGGCTCATTGTCGGCAAAAATGCGCTTCTCTCGCTTCCCGACCTCCTTAAGGAGGCCGGAGTGTGGGGTATTTGTCTTGTTGGAGGGGGCGCCTCCTTCGACCGGATTCCCCTTTCCGGCGAGCTCCTCGCGGAATTCTCGCGCCAAGGTATTCGGGTGGAGCTCTTTAGGCACTCCGGAGAACCCTCGCCGGAGTGCGTCGACCGGGCCGTCGAGTTGATTAAAGAGCAAGATCTCCAAGCCGTCGTAGGGATAGGCGGGGGAAGCACCATCGATCTCGCGAAGGCCGCGGCGGCGGTGGCCGAAGAGGGAGGGCCGACAATCGACTATCTTGAAGGGGTCGGTAGCCGGAAGCCCGCGGGGCGGCGTTTGCCGTTTTTCGCGGCACCGACCACCGCCGGGACCGGTTCCGAAGCGACGAAGAATGCCGTTCTCAGTCGGATCGGTGACGGGGGGTTCAAGAAGTCTCTCCGACACGACGCCTTTATTCCGGATGTCGCTATTCTCGATCCCGCGGCGGCCGTCTCGTGTCCCCGGGACGTAACAGCCGCCTCGGGACTCGACGCGATTACCCAACTCTTAGAGGCCTACGTCTCCACCGACGCGAACCCATTTACCGACTGTCTCGCAGCCGAGGGGCTCCGGAAGGCGGGGTGGTCCTTCGAGAGAGTGCTCGAGGACCCGGAGGATCTTCAGGCCCGGGAGGCGATGGCCCTGGCGGCCTACTATTCGGGTGTCTGTCTTGCGAACGCCGGTTTGGGCTTTGTCCACGGTGCGGCCTCCCCCATCGGCGCGATGAAGCCGGTCCCCCACGGTACGTTCTGCGGATTGACGCTCTTTCCTTCCGTCGAGGAGACCCTCCCGCTCCTCGATCCTCACGACCGGGCCGGGTCCGAAGCCCTCCGGAAGTACCACGCCGCCGCCGGCTTTCTCTCCCCGGAAGCGTCGGACTCTTCCGAGGTGCCGGACATCGTTAACCGGCTCCGCCGGCTCGCGGAGGCTGCGGCCCTTCCGGGCCTCGGAAGCTTTGGCTTTACGCCGGCGGATCTCGAAAAGGTTGCAGCAGAAGCCGGGGTCAAGAACCATCCGGTGGATCTCGACCTGGAGACAAAAATACGGATTCTTACCGCGGCTCTCTAGAGCCTTTAAAGTATCAACAGTCTCGGCTTGTTGATGCCTAAAGCGCCGCCGGGCCTATGTCTGGGCCTCGAGACTCAAGGTAATGGTGGTGGCGTCGGCGAGCTCTCCGGGACCGAAGTACTGGATGCTACCGGGGTAGGTGTACGCCGTCGGCACCCCCCAGCGGTCCCGCTCTTCCTTGAACAGCCGAAAGGGACGTCCCGCCAAATCGACGAGGGCCTTCCGGATAACCGGTTTCTGCTTTCCCTTCCGCTGTTCTAAGTTCATGAGCATGGTTATCGGCAGGCCCGCCGGCTGCCACTCCTCCGGGGCCTTCGTCAGGTTTCGAACCGCTGCCATGTAACCGGTTAGCTTTTCCTTGATCAGGACGCAGGCCGTCCGGCCGAGGGCGTAGCAGTAGTTGGTGTCGAAGTTGCTGGGAAAGGCGCACCGGCCCTCGTATCCGAAAAAGTGCTGAAGGGCGCTGAAGCTGCCCTTGTAGCTCCCTTCCGACTTCATCTGATCGAGGCGGCTCTTGGTCATGTCGATAAGGAGCTTCTCCGTCTCGATGCGCGATACCTGTACATTTCCGTGGGGGTCCCGGTCCATCAAGAGTTGCCGTTGAATCTCGTTCGGAAGGCTCGAGAAGACGTAGGAGGAATCCCGGCTCAGCTTCCGGTTGATGTACTCCGACTGAGCCTCGAAGGTGTGCAAAGTGCCGAAGTATTCCGCAGATTCGGCGAGGATGTCGTTGAGCTCGGCGATGAGCTTCTTCATCTCCGGAATAAACTCGATGAGCCCCTCGGGGACCAACACCACCCCGAAGTTATTCCCCTGGGCGGCCCTGGCGGCGATGACCTCGACGACCCGGTCGACGAGTTGCTCGATGGTCTGATTGAGCTCCGCGACCTCCTCGGAGATTATGCAGACGTTCGGTCGCGTCTGGAGGGCGCATTCCAAGGCGATGTGGGAGGCGCTCCGGCCCATCAGTTTGATGAAGTGCCAGTATTTCCGGGCGGAGTTCGCGTCCCGTTCGATATTTCCGATCAGCTCCGCGTAGGTCTTGGTCGCGGTGTCGAACCCGAAGGATGTTTCGATCAGCCCGGTCTTTAGGTCGCCGTCGATGGTCTTCGGCACTCCGATGACCGCCGTCGGCTGGTCGTTCGCCGCGAAGTACTCGGCCAAGAGCGCCGCGTTGGTATTGGAGTCGTCGCCGCCGATAATAACGACGGCGTCGAGCTTCCGGTCCCGGACTACCGAGAGGGTCTTGGCAAACTGATCCGGCGATTCTATCTTGGCGCGTCCGGATCCGATCATGTCGAATCCACCCGAATTGCGGTACTCGGCTACCATCTCGGAGGTAATCTCGACGATATCCTCCTTGAGGATGCCACCGGGACCGCCGCGGAAACCGTAGAGCACCGAGTCGCTCGAGAGCTCCTGAATCGCGTCGTAGAGTCCGGCGATAACGTTGTGGCCCCCGGGGGCCTGCCCTCCGGAAAGGATGACCGCGATCCGCTTTCCCCGAGATTCTCCGGCGCCGCCGTCGGCCTTCAGGGTCGCGACCGGGGCGCCGTAGGTCTTGGGAAAGAGCCTTTCTATCTCGCTCTGATCCGATTCCGACCGAGTCGCTTCGCCGAAAGAAACCGACACCATGGAAATGTCGCCTGAGATGCTGCGGGGTATTCGGGGAGCGTATCCGCGACGAGCCCGCTCAAGGGGAGATATCTCTGCCATAGGATACCTTAAAACGGGGTCGTGTGCCTGTCAATTGAACCGCAATTGACGCCGCACGGCCGGGGGACTACAGTACGATGAAGTGGCTCTCTATCGGATGCGCAACGGAATACAACACTACGCCTGGGGAAGCACCACGGACATTCCCCGGTTGACCGGGATCCCAAACCCCGACGACGAGCCGATGGCGGAGCTCTGGATGGGAGACCACCCGCGGCTTCCCTCCCATCTGCGCTCCGGCGGCAATAGCTCCGGCGGCGGGGAGCAGGAGCTCGGCGCTTTTCTCGAGAGCTATCCTCGATTCGCCCTGGGGGAGACGGTCCGGGAGCGATTCGGAACACGGCTTCCCTTTCTCTTCAAGCTCCTCTCGGCGGCAAAGGGGCTCTCGATTCAGGTTCATCCGAGCCGTTCGCAGGCCGTCGAGGGCTACGAACGGGAGGAAGCCGCAGGGGTTCCCTTGGACGCCCCCTACCGGAACTACAAGGACCGCAATCACAAACCGGAAGTTCTTCTTGCGGTAACGCCCTTCTGGGCACTCTCCGGATTTCGCGATCCACAGGAGATCGCCGAGGATTTCCGGCGCATTGAGGGTCCCGGTGAGCTGGTCTCGAGGCTCGAGGAGGGCGACCTGGAGTCTTTTTACCGGACCTTGATGGCCCCCGCCCCCGACGGCGGTGCCGCCGGGGATGAGTCCGGCGGAAGGGGTGTTCTCCGGCGGGTTCTCGAATACGCCCGGAGGAGAGTGGGGGACGGCGGCAGGACACCCGCTCCGGGGACTCCCGTGCCGGGGCCGGATTGCCGCTTCTCTTGGACCTTGGAGCTCAACCGGCAGTTCCCCGACGACCTGGGGGCCCTCGCGCCCTTCTACCTCAACTGCCTCTATCTCGTTCCCGGCGAGGCGCTCTTTCTCGAATCGGGGCTTCTCCATGCCTACCTCCAGGGAACCGGGATTGAATTGATGGCCAACTCGGACAACGTGCTCCGGGGCGGTTGTACCGTTAAGCACGTCGATCTTCCGGAGCTGCTGCGGATCGTCCGGTTCGAGGCGACCGAGAACCCCCGGTTCCCCGGGGTCCGGCGGGAGCTTCCCGGGGCCGTGGTAACCACCTTTGCCCCGCCCGTCGAGGAGTTCACCTTGCAGAAGCTCGAGATTGCCGGTGGCTACACCTTCGAGAAAGGCGATACCCCTGCAATACTTTTCGGGCTCGGTGGAGAGCTCTCCTGCCGAGGCACCGCCGACGATTCGTCAGGAAACCCCTCGGGAGGCCGTTCCGTTGGCCCCCCGCCGGAGTTTCCCGGGGAGGAATCGGTTACCCTCTCTTCGGGAGAGTCGATCTTTATTCCCGCGGCGGTCGGAAGGCTGACGCTCTCCGGCTCCGGCGAGGCGTACCTCGCCTCGGCATGAGAGTCTGGGTGGACGGCGACGCCTGTCCCCGTCCGGTTCGGGAGATTGTCGCAAGGCGGTGCCTTCGGGAAGGGGTGGCGACCGTCTTCGTAGCCGATCGGGATGTCTCTCTGCCGGAGTACCCCGGCGTCGAGATGCGCGTCGTCTCCTCGGGGCCCGAAGCGACGGACCAAGAGATTAGCCGCGGCGTCGAAGCCGGGGACCTGGTGATAACCCGGGACATTCTCCTCGCCGAGGCGCTCG
>CAYPUT010000020.1:0-27449 GCA_964413945.1 uncultured Spirochaetaceae bacterium | reverse complement strand
GGGTAAGCAGTCGGTAGCGCTCGGGGTCGAGGGTATCGAGAGAGATGTTCACGCTGTCGAGGCCGGCCTCCCGGAGGGCCCTCGCGTAGAGGGGAAGCATGACGCCATTGGTCGTCATGGCCAGCGTTTCGAGATCTTTGATCCGGCCGAGCATCCCAACTAGGTCGACGATTCCCCGGCGAACCAGCGGTTCGCCCCCGGTCAGGCGGACCTTGGTTATGCCCAAACCGACGACAGCCCGGGTTACCGCGGCTATCTGCTCGTAGGAGAGCATGTCGGCGTGACGTTTGAACTCGACGCCGCATTCGGGCATACAGTAGCTACACCGCAGGTTACACCGGTCGGTAACGGAAATCCGAAGATAGGTAATCGGCCGTTTATAGCGGTCTAATAGCGACACGCGTTCCTCCAGGAAGCTCGGTTATTCCACTTTCCAGCTGCAACAGGCCGTTGGCCTGACTCAAGGCGTTCAGATGCGAAGACCCACCGTAACGAACCGGGTGGGCCACATCGGCGTCGACGACCACCGGGACAAACTCCGTCCGCTCGGGGTCGCTTTTTCGAAGACTCTCTCCAAGGACCGCCGTCAGCCGAGGAAGCGGCGCCGGGAGACCGGCGAGACGGTAGACAAGCCGGACGACGAAGAGCTCGAAGGTCACGTACGTCGATACCGGATTCCCCGGGAGACCGAAGACGTACTGTCGTTTCCCATCGGATCGATCCCGGACTCCGAAGAAGGTAGGCCGCCCCGGCTTCATAGCCACCCGGTGAAAAACGGTCTCGACGCTTAGCTTCCCGAGCACCCGGGGGACGTAGTCGAACTCTCCCTTGCTCACCCCTCCGGAGAGGACGACAACGTCGTTCTCGGCGAAGGCCGCAGACAACAGACGCGTCAGATCCTCTTCGGTATCCCGAGCTATTCCGTAGTACTGCGGGATAAACCCCGATTGCCGGCCGTGGGCCAGAAGCTGAACGGCGTTGCTGTTGTAGATCTGGCCGGGACCGAGACTCTCCCCGGGCTCCCGGACCTCGTCCCCCGTGGAGAGAACACCCAACCGGGGTGCGGCGAGAACCTCGACGGTGTCGATACCGAGGGAGGCGATGGCGCCGATATCGTGGACACCCAACCGGCGGGGGGAGACCACAAGGTCCCCCGCCTTGCCGTTCTCTCCCGCCCAGACGATGTTGCTGCTCCTCTCGGCGTCGGTAAAACGGACCCCTCCGTCCGCCGACTCGGAGTACTCTACGCGGACCACCCAGTCGGCGCCCTCCGGAAGAGCTGCCCCGGTCATTATCTGAATCGCCGTCCCCGGGCGAACCGGAGACCCGGCCGTATCTCCGGCGGCGACTACCTCCGTGACCTCGAAGGTCGCCGCGGGGCCCCAAGCGTCGAGATCCTGCTTCCTCACGGCGAAGCCGTCCATCGCCGACCGGCTGAAAGGAGGCAGATCGATGGGTGATCGAATCTGCTCCGTCAAGAGCCGGTCGAAGGCATCACCGATGGATACGCGTTCCTTGCCCCCGGTCCGGGCTGCGTCGTCCAACCGAGAAAGGGCCTCGGAGAGTGGAATCAAGACGTTTCGGCGGCACCGTAGCACAGCCGCGTTATCGAAGAGGGGCATCGCCCCGGTAGACGATTAATCATCGAATTGCTCGGTAAATCGTAACAGTCAACTATCGGGGCGTCAATCTTTAATTCCGAAGACGCCCCCGAGCGATTGCCGAGGTGGCTACCCCAGGGTAATCTACCCCTATGTCCCAGGTGTCCCGGAACGCAGAGGGAAGCGTCGAGTCGATACACTTTGCTCCGGCAAGGGGAGAGCCGCGGACCGAGGCGCCGTCTGTCCGGGTACTCCCGGACTGGGGCATCGATGGCGACGCCTACGGCGGTCCCGGGGAACGACAGGTGCTCCTCTTCTGGGCCCAGGCCAGGGCCGCCGTCGATAACCAACAGGAAGGCAGCCGGGAAGAAACGGGCCTCTGCTACCCGAAATTTCGAGAGAACCTTACCATCAACGGTCTCGACCCGGGGACACTCGGGCCCGGAGACCGTCTCGAGGTAGGAACGAGCATGCTCCGGGTTACCAGTGTGAATAAACGCTGCTATCCCGAGTGCGACTTGCCCCGAAACCAATGCGCGATCCGGGGACACCTGGCGTTCTGCGAGGTGGTCCGCGAAGGCGAGGTTGCCCGGGGAGACACTGTATCGGTGCTCCCGTGAATCGAATACTACTAATTCCTACGATCGTTCTGATGGGTACGATGTCCCTCTTCTCAGGGGGCTGGTACGAAGACACGGCCTCCAAAAATATGGTCCGCCTCCGCATGGCCACGACCACCAGCACCGAGAACAGCGGCCTCTTGGCGGAGCTCCTTCCTCCCTTTGAAGAGGCCAACAATGTGGTCATAGACGTTATCGCGGTCGGCACCGGGCAGGCACTCGAGCTCGGCAGAAACGGAGACGTCGATGTGGTGATGGTCCACGCGCCCTCCCTGGAGGAGCAGTTCGTCGCCGAAGGCTACGGCGTGGAGCGAGTCGGCTTTATGTACAACGATTTCGTCATCCTCGGCCCCCTAAGCGATCCGGCAGAGATTTCCGGGAGCAACGACGTCGTCTCCGCCTTCCAACGGATCGCCGAGAGCGAATCGTCTTTTATCTCCCGGGGGGATAACAGCGGAACCCATACCAAGGAGAAGAACATATGGGCGGAAGCGGGTATCACTCCGTCGGGCGCCTGGTACCGCGAAGCCGGCCAGGGAATGGGGGCCGTTATTACGGTTTCGGACAACGAGGAAGCATACACCCTCGCCGACAGAGGGACCTACCTCTCCTACCGGGGTGACATCGATGTAAACGTCGTCGTCGAAGGCGATCCCATGCTCTTTAATCCCTACGCCGCGATTGCCGTGGACCCCGAACGCCACCCCCACGTAAACCACGAAATGGCCCAGGCCTTTATTGACTACCTGGTCTCCGGTAAGGGACAGTCGATCATCGGTAACTACACCGTAGGGGGCGAACCGCTCTTCACACCGGACGCTTGACGGGGAGGTAGCGACTACAATGGAAGAGGCGCTGTCGGAGGCTCTCGGACTGATCGTCTCCGGCGACCGGGAGCTCTTGGCAATAACCTGGAATAGCATTCGCTTCTCCGTAATCTCTACGGCGCTGACCTCCCTCCTCGCCATTCCCACCGGCGTCCTTTTGGCGTTTCGGCGCTTCTCCGGACGCCGGGCCTTTATATCCATCCTTCACACTTTGATGGCCCTTCCCACCGTCGTGGTGGGACTTCTGGTGTACAGTCTTCTCTCCCGCTCCGGGCCCCTAGGCCCCCTCGGGCTCCTCTTTACGCCGTCGGCGATTATCGTCGGACAGACGGTTCTGGCCTATCCAATCGTCACCTCCTTAGTGTATGGATCTGTGTATGCCATGGAGGAGGAGCTCCGGGAGACGTTGACGACTCTTGGGTGCGGCAGCCGGCAGATCGTCTTCAAGACGCTCTTAGAAGCGCGGATCGCCGTTGCCACCGCGGTGCTCTCTGGTTTCGGGCGACTCATCGGCGAAGTCGGGGTGTCTATGATGCTCGGAGGAAACATCCGGTGGTACACCCGGACGATGACGACGGCGATAGCCCTCGAGACGCAGCGCGGCGCCTTTTCCCTGGCCCTCGCACTTGGACTCCTCTTGATGATCGCCGCCTTCGGCGTCAACTTTCTTCTAAACTGGACGGTCCACCGTGCCGCCGCTTGAGGTCCCGGTTTTCCGAGCCCGCAACCTCGCCTTCGGATACACGCCGGGAACAAGCGTTCTCGAGGTAGCCGATTTTGAGGTCTCCCGGGGGAGTACTACCGCGGTTATCGGGTCCAACGGTTGTGGAAAGACGACCCTGTTTAAGGTCCTCAACGGCCTCCTCGGCCCCTACACCGGAAGCGTCCTTTTCCACGGCAGGGAGATTACGGCCCCCGGCGGTCGCCGGCAGATGCGGCGGCTGTCCATCTACGTCCATCAGAAGCCTTACGCCTTCCGGGAGCGGGTAGCCGAAAACGTCGCCTACGGACTGAAGGTGCGAAAGGTTCCCCGGGAAGAGCATTCCCGGCGGATCGAAGAGAGCCTCCGGGCCGTCGGAATGGAACACCTCTCCCACCGGCAAGCTCAGGGCCTCTCCGGGGGGGAACGCCAACGCCTCGCGGTTGCCAGGGCCCTCGCACTCCACCCGGAGGTAATCCTTCTTGACGAGCCGACGAGCAACATCGACCCGGAATCGGTACGATCGATCGAGAAGGCGGTGATAGACTCCCAGTCCAAGGGAACCACGGTTCTTCTCTCGACCCACAACCTTGCCACGGCCTATCGCATTGCCACAACCGTCCTGCCGATGGAAGACGGCAAACTCGACACAGACCGGAACAACGTCTACCACGGAGCGATCGGCGAGACCGGCGATTCCCTCGGTCGTTTCGCGATTGCAGGCGGAGGGGCCATTTCGGTTCCGGCACAGGAGGGGCCCTTTACGGCAGCAGTGGTCCCGATGGACGATGTTATCCTGTCGAGACAGAAGCTCGTCTCGAGTGCCCAGAACCAGTTCTCCGGGCCGGTCACCGAGGTGGTTCCGATCGGAAATCTCTACCGCGTACGCCTCGCCTGCCCCTTTCCCCTCGACGCCCTGGTTACCGATCGCGCGGTAGACCAGTTGGAAATCGCCCCGGGAAAGCCTCTCCATGCCGGTTTCAAGGCGTCGGCGGTACGGCTCTACTAAGACCGACCGGCGCCCTCGTCGGGCGGGTCGATATAGGTAAACCTTTTGCCCTCGTAGTTCCGTAATACGATTCGGCCCCCGCCCCGCTCCACGACGTATTCGGGTAGAAGCGGAATCTTGCCGCCCCCTCCGGGGCCGTCGACGGCGTAAGTCGGGACGGCGTACCCCGAGGTGTGTCCCCTCAGGCCCTCGATAATCTCGATACCTCTGGAAATGGGCGTGCGAAAATGGCCGGACCCATCGACGGGATCGCATTGAAAGAGGTAGTAGGGACGGACCCTACGTTTCATCAGCCCGTGCATCAACGCTTTGATCGTTTCAACACTGTCGTTGACACCCTTCAAAAGAACCGTCTGGCTTCCGAGGGGGATTCCCGCATCCGCGAGTCGTGCGGTCGCCTCGGTCGTTTCCGGCGTAAGCTCCCGGGGGTGGGTAACGTGTAGGCTCATCCAAAGGGGATGATACTTCCGGAGGGTCGCCGCGAGGTTTTCGGTGACACGCATCGGGAGGACCATCGGCACCTTACTTCCGATCCGGATGTACTCGACGTGGTCGATGCTCCGCAGGCGCGAGAGGAGGTAGTCCAGTTGCCTATCTTCGAGGGTCAAAGGGTCGCCTCCGGACACCAGAACGTCCCGAACCTCGCTGTGGTCCGCGATGTATGCGATGGCGGTATCCCACCGGGACCGAAGCGGCGTTTCGACGCCGGGTCGACCGACCCGCCGGGAACGGGTGCAGTAGCGGCAGTAGGTAGAACACGAGGCGGTAACCAGAAAGAGCACCCGGTCGGGATAGCGGTGGACGAGCCCCGGAGCGACCTCGTAGGCGTCTTCCGCCAAGGGGTCTTCGAGGTCACCGGGGCTCGGCACGAGCTCCACCGTCGTCGGAATGTGTGTCCGCCTGAGAGCCTCGTTAGCGTCCGTCAGGCTCAACCGGCTTGCGTAGTAGGGGGTAACGGCAACCGGTAACAAGCCCTTCAGGTTGGCGAGGGCATCGCTCTCGTCGTCGCTTAAGTCGAAAACCCGACCGAGGTCCCCGGGCTTGGTAATCCGGTGCGCCAACTGCCAGCGCCAATCGGACCACTCCTCGACTGTCGATTCTGGGTAGAAGCGCTCCCGGAAGCTTTGAGTCTCGGGGCCAAGGGGAAAGGGTAGCGTCGGAACCATCAAATCGCGGCTATTCTATTATCAAGGTTACCCGGCCTACAACCGGCGCCCGGCTACCCATGTTTCCGCCGGTTGCCCGTCGATAGGCGATAGGCTATTCTGTCGCCTCGTTGAGTAACCATCGGTTCCACACCTACGCTCGGTTTCAAATGCCCTGGCGCATTCCCCTCTCCAGGTGGGCTCGTCTCCTCGTCGGGCTGACCCTCTTTGGCTTCGGCATCGCCCTTATGGTCAAGGCGGACGTCGGTCTCGGTCCCTGGGATGTCCTCCACCAAGGGCTTAGCGTGCTCTTGGGAATCCGGATCGGGAGAGTCGCCATCGGCGTCGGCATCCTGTTGCTGTTGCTCTGGATCCCCCTTCGGGAGCGCCCTGGCATCGGTACGGTCTTTAACGCCGTCATGATCGGTCTCGTAGTCGACCTGGTGATGCCCTGGATCGCGACCCCCGATCACCTGGCGCTTGCCCTCCTGCAGATGGGTGCCGGCGTCGTGGTTATCGGTATCGGGTCGGGCCTCTACCTGACCGCAGAGATGGGGGCAGGCCCCAGAGACGGTTTGATGATGGGGCTTGTTCGGATCACCGGATTGAGCGTTCGGGTCGTTCGGACGCTTATCGAGTTGCTCGTACTCCTCGGGGGCTGGCTCCTCGGCGGGAGTATCGGCGCCGGTACCGTCGCTTTTGCCTTCGGAATCGGTCCGGTAATCCAGGCGACCCTGGGGGTTCTGACCCGGACTGGAGATTTGGCAAAAACGTAGTAGACTCCCCAGGAATGCTTTCGGCTCAGCTGAAAACCTCTCCCAACGCAACAAGGAAGCGCTCGATATGCTTCGGATGGGCGGTGTAGCCCATTACGCCTATGCGCCATATCCTTCCCGCTAAGGGTCCGAGGCCCGCACCGATCTCGATGTTATGCTCCTTCCGGAGTCTCCCCCGGACGGCCGCCTCGTCGACGCCCTCGGGCACGACTACGGCGTTCAGCATCGGCAGACGGTACGGCGGGTCGACCAGGAGCGACAACCCGAGGGCCGAGAGGCCGTCGACCAAGAGCTCGTGGCACTCCCGGTGCCGAGCGAATGCCCCGTCCTGTCCTTCCTCCTCGAGAAGAAGGAGAGACCGATAGAGCGCGTAGAGCATGTTGATCGGGGCCGTGTGATGGTAGCTTCGCTTGGAGCCCTCCCAGTACTGAGTAATCATCGAGAGGTCGAGGTACCAGTTCGGGACCTTCGTCTTGCGGCTCTTGAGCTTCTCGGTGGCCTCGGGAGAGAACGTTACCGGGGAGAGGCCCGGCGGCACGCTTAGACACTTCTGGGTCCCGGAGTAACACGCGTCGACCCCCCAGTCGTCGACCTCGACGGGAATACCGCCGAGGCTGGTTACCGTATCGAGAATAAAGAGAGCCCCGGCCTTCTTGGCCATCGGGCCTATGGACTCCGCGGGGTTCCGAACACCGGTAGAGGTCTCGGCGTGGACAAGGGCGACGATATCGTACCTCCCGGAATCGAGCTTCTTCTCGACTATCGCCGGGTCGAGAGCGGTTCCCCACTCCTGGGAAAGAACCTCGACCTCGGCGCCGAGTCGGCCGGCAACGTCGGTCATCCGTTTCCCGAAGACTCCGTTCTCCAAAACGAGGACCCGGTTTCCCTTTTCGATTAGGTTCACAAAGACCGTCTCCATGCCGGCGGAACCGGTGCCGGACATCGCCACCGTAAGGTCGTTATCGGTCCGGAAAGTGCTCTTTAGGAGCTTCTTTATCTCATCCATGATCCCGATGAAATCACTGTCCATATGACCGAGGGTGCTCGTCGAAAGGGCCTTGTAAACTTCGGGGTGAATCGTCGAGGGCCCGGGGCCCATAAGCAGTACGTCCGGAATTTCGGTGAGTAGATTCGTCATGCGTGGTTCTCCTGTGAGCGGTAAGCCTACCGCGATTCCGCGCCTCTGAAAAGACTCAAGGCCGCCTACACCGCCGGTTAGAAAGGCATCGGGTATTCCCGCCGAACCGCTTCGATATCCTGCAGCGTCTCCTCGGATAAGGCGCGGTCAAAGGCCGCCAGGTTGTGCGCGAGTTGATCTGAGGTCCGGGCACCGATTATGGTGCTGGTCACGAAGGGCCGGCTATGTACGAAAGCCAGGGAAAGGTGAACCGGGTCCACTCCGTGGCGGGCGGCGACTTCGTGGTAGGCGACGACTGCCCCATGCGCTGCCGGGGTATCGCGATGGATCGAACGCTTTTCGATACTCCACCGGGAACCCTCGGGCCTCTTCGTCGACGCGTACTTCCCGGTAAGGAGTCCCGTGGCGAGGGGCGACCAGGCGAGAAGCCCGACGTCCTCCCGGAGCGCGATTTCCGCGAGGTCCGGCTCGAAGAGGCGCTTAAGGAGGCTGTACTCGTTCTGAATCGAGACCATCCGGGGAAGACCGAGACGTTCGGCGGTTTCGAGGTACTTCATCGTACCCCAGGAAGTTTCATTCGAAAGTCCGACGAAGCGGATCTTCCCCTGAGATAGCAACTCGCCGAGGGTTTCGAGAGTTTCTTGGATGTCGCCGAGCGCTTCAGCCGTGCTCCCCGGGCCCCCCTCGTAGCCCCAGTGCTGCCCGAAATGGTAGGAGCCCCGGTTGGGCCAATGAAGCTGATAGAGGTCGATCCAGTCGGTCCCAAGGCGGTCGAGGGAAGCATCGACGGCCGAGAGAAGATTCTTTCGGTCGATTCGGTTTTGTCCGTCGCGAATCCAGGGAACCCCTTCCCCGCCGATTTTGGTCGCCAAGAAGACCTTGTCCCGGTTCTTCCGGTCGGCGAACCACCTCCCGATAATGCTCTCGGTGACGCCGTAGGTAGCCACCGAAGGAGGAACCGCGTACAACTCGGCGGTATCTAAAAAATCCACCCCGCGCTCGAGGGCCATGTCCATCTGTCGCCGGGCTTCCGGTTCGTCCGTCTGCAACCCAAAGGTCATGGTGCCCAAACAGACCGAATTGACCTCGTACCCACTTCTTCCAAGCCTTCGTCTTTCCATTGCGGTCAAAGTACCGGGGCCTGCTATGATCGTCCAGCCCCTCGGTTTCAGTTGACGCCCGGGCCACCCCGTGGTACAATCGGGTGAAACCATATTTCACTTAGTAACACCTTAGTAAAGGAGCCCCCTATGCCAAGAATGCCCGTGATGGACGCCGTCGCTCACATACTGAAGAGCGAGGGAGTGGATGTGACCTTCGGAGTTCCCGGCGCGGCGATTCTGCCGCTCTACAAGTCGCTCTCGAAATTCCCCGATATTCGCCACCTGACGATGCGCCACGAGGAGGGAGCAACCCACGCCGCGGACGGCTGGGCTCGCGCTACGGGAAAGGTCGGTGTCGCTATCGGGACTTCGGGCCCTGCGGGCACCAACATGATAACCGGCCTCTACACCTGCCAGGGTGACTCGATTCCTATCGTCTGCATTACCGGTCAAGCTCCGAGTGGCACCCTCCACCAAGAGCCCTTTCAGGGTGTAAACATCGCCGAGATTGCTCGGCCGGTTACCAAGAAGAGCTACCTTGTTATGGAGACCGCGCAGATTCCCGGTGTCTTCCGGGAGGCCTTCCGCATCGCCCGGGAGGGGCGCCCGGGGCCTGTTCTCATCGATCTTCCGGTCGACGTTCAGAAGGGAGAGGTCGAGTACGAGCCGGACCTCGACGCGCCGCTGCCGTGGAGCAAGGCGGCCCCGGCACCGGGGCTTATCCAAAAGGCGATGGAGATGCTTCTCGCGGCGGAGCGCCCCGTCCTTATGATGGGCGGCGGCGTCCTCCGGGCGGACGCGACGGATGCCTTTGTCCGCCTCGGCGAGTACCTCAACGTTCCGATGATCCCAACCTACATGGCGGAAGGCGGTATTCCCTTCAATCACCCGCTCTACGGTGGCCGAGTGGGGATCCAGACGAACACCCGGGGGGGGAACAAGCTCTTCCTCGAGTCCGATTTTGTCCTGTCGATCGGAAACCGCTTCGCCGGACGGCACACGGGGCAGCTCGACGTCTACCGGGGCGACCGCACCTTCGTACACATCGACGTCGATCCGACCCAACTCGGCCGGGTCTTTGCGCCGGACCTTGGAATCGTTGCCGACGCCTCCCTCGCCTTGGATGCCCTTCTCGAAGCCGCGAAAGACCAAACCGAACAACGGCCGGCTTCCAACTGGAGCCGGAAGGCGAAGGAATACAAGGAGACGCTCTTACGGAAGATGGACTTCGACGACGTTCCGATAAAGCCGCAACGCATCTTTAAGGAAATCAACGACTTCTTCCCTGAGGGAACGACCTTCGTCACGGCGATCGGTCTCTATCAGATCTGGTCCGGTCAGTTTCAGGAGATCAACCAGCCCCATACCTACTTCTGCTGCGGCCAAGCCGGGCCCCTGGGGTGGGAGGTACCCACCTGCCTCGGCGTCAAGATGGCCCGGCCGGACAACCTGGTCGTCGGCATATCCGGAGACTATTCGGTACAGTTTCTCCTAGGCGACATCGCCACGGCGGTGCAGAACAAGGTGCCCTACGTCTTTATCCTGCTGAATAACGGCTACCTGGGCCTGATACGGCAGCCCTCTCAGCGGGTCTACGACATGAATTACGCGGTAGACATCGGCTACGAAGACGGCTACGGACCGGACTTCGTACGGCTCTTCGAATCCTTCGGAGCGGTGGGCGTCCGGGTTACCGAGCCCGGAGAGATAAAGGGAGCCTTTTCCTGGGCGGTAAAGGCGTCCAAGGAGCAGAGCGTCCCCGTCGTGGTCGAGATTCGAGAAGACCGGGATACCGACGCCGCGATGGGCACCAGGATCGACCAGATTCAGGAGTACGAGCCTATTCTCGACCTTTCCCCGGCCACGGTCGGTTAGCGGTTTTCCTTCCAGGAGTGCCCACCGGAATCCGTGAGCTCCTTTCCGTAGATGGGCACTTCCTGCTTGAGTGTTTCGAGGATGCCGCTGCACAGGTCGAAGGCCTCCCTCCTATGGGATGTCCCGACGATAATCACGACGGGTATGCCACCCCGGGGAACCCGGCCGAGGGCGTGCCGGAGATAGATTCTAACGGTCTCGGAGCTCGTCTGGGCCACGAGGCGATCGACGAGTCGCCGGACGCTCTCTTCGGCCATTTCCCGGTGGGCACTAAACTCGATCGCCGCGACCGGTGAGCCGTCGACCATATCCCCCCGGACAACCCCGGCGAAACTCACGACCGCTCCGAGGCGGCGGTCGGTGCTCCAAGCATCCGTCACCCGGGCGACGCACTCCTGGGATAAAGATTCGTCGGTCAAGAACGTCTCGGGCTCAACGGATACGCGATGGTTGTCCACGGTCAGCTATCCACCGGCAAAGGGGGGCAAGAGAGCGATCTCTCGAGCCTCAGTGATAGTCTGCCCCTCCGCGACGATCACCCGGTCGACGGCAACGGAGAACAACTGCCCCCGGAGACCGGGAAAAGCCGTCTCGAGGGCACCCCGAAGCGATGTGTCGGACTGAGGATAGGCTAGGGTAAGGGTCTCCTCGGGAACCCCGAGGAGCTCTTCGAGGGGTCCGAAGAAGCGGACCACCGTTTCGCCTTCTCTCTCTTCGATGCTCTTCATCCTTGTTCCTTCTCGGGACTCCCGGGCGACACCGCGAGAATCCGCGTGTTGAGTGTCTTTCCGTCGTAGAGCAATATCCCTCCGTCGAGGGGGCTGCTCCCCGGCGCCTCGAGCCATCCGAGGTATTCTCGGACTTGGGCGGATGCTATAGCCGCGCACACCTGGGGTAAAATGGGCTTACCAGCCTTCGGAAGCCGAAACCACTCCGGGCCGAAGGCGTCCCGGTAGCTAGTTCCCCCGGGACGAAAGGTCGCCGCCTGTCCGTACCACCCCTCGACACCCCCGTGGAAGATCGGGCACCCGGCGGCCTGTTGAATCGTCTCGAGCCCTCTCCTCTCGGCGAAGCTGTCTAAGCAGTCGAATAGCACGAACGGCGAAGAAGGGCTCTCCCCCGCAAAGGTTTCGGGAGTCAGACGCATAGCGTGGCACTCGACGCCGGCTTCGGGATTGATCTCTTTGAGGCGGCGGCACGCAACCCTCGCCTTCTCGGCCCCGACATCCCCCCTCGTATAGAGTATCTGCCGGTTCAGATCGGGAGCATCCAGGGTGGCCGGGTCCCAGACGGAGAGAGAAAGCGGGCCTAATCGAACAAGAAGCTCGAGAACATGGGAGCCCAACCCACCGGCGCCGGCAACCACGACGGGTGTCGCACAGAGCCGCGCCCACGCGGCGTCGGAGAGGAGATCACGGTGTCGGCTGTAGCGCTCCACGAACCGAGATTATCATACGCTCCCGGTTATGTAATCCATCATCATCTTTCGTTGAAAGGTGGAGTCCGCCAAGAGCGCCCGGACGACGTCTCCGATGGAAACCACGCCGACCAAGGTATTCCCGGCGAACACCGGGAGATGTCGGATCCGGTTCTTGGTAAACATGTCCATGGCGTATTCGACATCGTCTTCCTCGTGGGCGATGACGATCTTGTCCCGGTTGGTCATGATCTCACGAACCGTACGGTCTTGGCACTGCCCCTTCAACCGCCGAAGAATGTCCCGCTCCGAGAGAATCCCGACGAGATCCTCGGACTCGTTCAAAACCAAGAGTGCCCCGATGTGCCGGTCGTTCATCACCTCCACGGCACTCTCGACGCTTTCTTCCGGTTTGATGCAGAAGAGAGCCCCACCCTTTTCCTGAAGTAGATCCTTAAGAATCATTCTCTTCCTCCTTACCCTAAACTCTTTGCCGTGGGCGATAGCTGGTGTGGAGCAGGTGATGCGACCGTTCTCCGAGAGGCTTCTCGAGAAAGGAGGCATAGAGCTCCGCTACAAAGGGGTTCTCGTGGGATTTCCGCGTCGCTTTCCCTTCGTCCTCGGCGTAAATTGCGGCGATCCGTTTCTGCCGGGTCTCGTCGTCGGTCATCCGGGGTTGCCCCCCACCGCCGATACAACCTCCCGGGCAGGTCATTATCTCCACGAAGTGATACGCCTTCTCGCCGTCGCGGATAGCGTCCAAGAGCGTTCCGGCGTTCCCGAGGCCGTGGGCCACCGCAACCTTTACCTCGACCCCCTCGAGAAACGACCAATCTTCTAGGGCCCCTTCGATCGTGATCGACGCCTCTTTGACGCCGTCAAGACCGGCAACCGGCGTGATGTGAAGGTTCGGCAGGGGCAGCTCCCGCCCGGTGACGATTTCGTAAGCGGTTCTCAGTGCCGCTTCCATGACGCCCCCGGTGTTGGCGAAGATGTCCGCCGCTCCGGTGGAGAAACCCAAGGGGTTATCCATTTGACCGTCTTCCAGGCTTCGGAAGTCGATACCCGCCGTCTGAATCATCCGGCCGAGCTCCCTCGTCGTAAGGACGAAGTCGACGTCGGGAAAACCGGAATCCGTCATCTCCGGCCGGGCGGCTTCGAACTTCTTGGCGGTGCAGGGCATTACCGACACCACCACCAGCTTCGACGGGTCTATTCCCTTCTGCTGGGCATAGAAGGTCTTCGCCACCGCGCCGAACATCTGCTGCGGAGACTTGCAGGTAGACAGGTGCGACAAGAACTCCGGGTAGTAGTACTCGGCAAACTTTATCCAACCGGGGGAGCAGCTGCTAAAAAGCGGAAGCTTCGCTTCTCCCTTGTCCACCAGAACGTTCTTCAACCGTGTTAAGAGCTCGGTGCCCTCCTCCATAATGGTAAGGTCCGCCGCGAAGTTGGTGTCGAAGACCGCGTCGAAACCGAGTTGCCGAAGCGCGGTGACCATCTTCCCGGTGACAAGGGTTCCCGGCTCGTAGTCGAAACACTCTCCCAAAGCCGCCCGAATAGCCGGGGCGGTCTGCACTACCACGTGCTTCTCAGGGTCCTCGATGGCCTGCCAGACCCCTTCCATGTGGGTCCGCTCCGAGATTGCCCCGACGGGACACACCGCGGCGCACTGGCCGCACTGGACGCAGGCGACCCCTTCGAGATCCATGGCAAAGGCCGGTCCGACCACCGTGTCGTAGCCGCGGTATTGGGGGAAAAGAGCGCCGACCTTCTGTACCTCGTTACAGATGGTCACGCACCGCCGGCACTTTATGCATTTGCCGGTGTCCCGGTAGAGTGCCGGGGTACTCGTGTCGACGCCGACCTCCGGTTTGGCCCCGGTGTAACGGATGTTCTCCACGCCCAACCGGTACGCTAGGTCCTTGAGCTCGCAGTCAAGGCTCCGGTCGCAGTACTGACAGTTCCCTTCGTGCTCGCTCAACAGAAGCTCGACGACCGTCTTCCTCGCCTCCCGGACCCGGTGATTGTTCGTGTGAATCACCATGCCTTCGGCGACGGGGGTTGCGCAGGCGGCAAGAAGCGTTTTCGCCCCTTCGACATCGACGACGCAGACACGGCAGGCACCCAAGGGAGCCCGGTGCTCGAGATAGCACATCGTCGGGATCGTGACCCCCGCCTGTTCGGCAGCGTCTCGAATGGTCGTTCCCGGAGCAACGTCTATAAGGTTCCCGTTAATCGTTACCCTAGGCATTGACTTCCTCCTTCACCCTTTGCGCCTCTAGAGATCCCGAGGCGGCGCCGTTCTTTCCATAGTCGCACCGGAGGCACCGTTTCGCCTGCCGGATCGCTACCGCCTCGCACCATGGCAACTCCACCTCGTCGAAGTTCTGCCGTCTTCGGTCCACGTCGATCGTCCGGAGTCGCTCCCGGGGATAGGGCACCGGATCGGCCTCGGGGTCGAACGCCGTATCGACCGGCCGCTCGACCCGCCAGAAGGCGTGGTTGGCCCCGGTCAGCTTCCCGTCTATTCCCACCGCCGCCCGTTCGCCGGCGGCAATGGCTCCGACAACCGAGTCGGGACCCGAGACGGCGTCGCCCCCGGCGAAGAGCCACTCGACCGTTGTTGCACCGGTCGTCGGGTCGGCCTCGAGGAAGCCGTCGTTGCGAACATCGAGGAGGAGCTCTCCGAGAAGGGGGGTCGTCTGAATTCGCTGACCGATCGCGACGATAATCTGGTCCGCCTCGAGGTCGAACTCCTTGCCCGCCCCGGCCTCCGGGCGTCTTCTTCCGCTCCGGTCGAAGTCGCCGAGGCTCATCGGAGCGCAGCGAATCGCCGACACCCGGTTATCCCGGTCGGCTATAACCTCGAGGGGCTGAACCAGGGTCCGGAGTTGGACGCCCTCGAGGAGCGCTTCGTCGATCTCCTCCTGGTACGCCGGCATCTGGTCCTGGGTACGCCGGTAGATAATGGTTACCTCTTGCGCCCCGAGGCGAAGGGCGGTTCGTGCGGCGTCGACCGCAGCGTTCCCCCCGCCGACGACCACCACCCGCTTTCCGACGGGAACCGAGCCCCGGATGTTGTACTCCCGCAGGAATGCTCCCGCGAGGACGACCCCCTCGGCCTCCTCCCCGGGAACCCCGAGACTCACGCAGTCCGGAGCTCCGACGCCGAGGAATACCGCTTCGTAGCCGTCGTTCCGGAGGCTCTCGAGGGTCACATCCTTTCCGACGGTTACGTTGGTCCGAATCTCTACCCCGAGACTCTCTATCATCCGAATCTCCCGGGCGAGGGTTTCCCTTGGTAGTCGGTAGGCGGGAATAGCCTGTACCAGCATGCCTCCCGGTCGAGACTCAGACTCGAAGACCACCGGCCGGTAGCCGAGGCGTGCTAAGAAATAAGCGCACGAGAGGCCCGCGGGCCCCGCCCCGACAATCCCGATCCTCCGTCGCTCGTTCTCCGGATTCTCACGGACCTCGGGCAGCTGAACCGTGACCTCTTGGTCGACCATATGCCGCTTTACAGCCCGGATAGCCACTGGGTCGTCGATCGTCGACCTCCGGCACCGGTCCTCGCAGGTGTGAAAGCAGACCCGGGCGCAGACTGCGGCGAAGGGGTTTCTCTCCCGGTGCAGTCGGAGCGCCTCGGCGTACCGCCGTTCTGCCACCAGGGAGACGAAGCCGGGAACATCGACTCCCGCCGGGCAGGCGCTCTGGCAGGGGGCCCGGACGAGGGAGGCACAAATTCCCGCCTCGCAGTGCTTGTCGCGTATATGCTGTTCGTACTCCTCCCGAAAGTGGCGAATCGTGGAGAGCACCGGGTTGGGCGCCGTCTGGCCGAGGCCGCAGAGAGCCGACTCCTTTATCCGGGTTCCGAGCTCCACGAGGCGCTCGATGTCCCCCGGCACGCCCTTCCCCTCGCAGATGCGGTTCAGAATCTCGAGCATCCGCTTGGTGCCGACACGGCAGGGAACGCATTTTCCACAGGACTCCTCCTGGACAAACTCGAGGAAGAACCGGGCGACGTCCACCATACAGGTTTCATCGTCCATCACGATAAGCCCTCCGGATCCCATGATGGCGCCGAGCTCCTGGAGCGATTCATAGTCTAGGGGCACGTTGAGGAATTGCTTGGGGACGCATCCACCGGAGGGTCCGCCGATCTGCGCCGCCTTGAAGGGTCGTCCCCCTTTGATACCACCCCCGATATCGTACACGAGCTCACCGAGGGTCGTACCGATAGGAACCTCCACCAGTCCGGCGTTTTCCACCGCCCCGGCGAGGGCGAAGACCTTGGTGCCCCGGCTCTCGGGGGTCCCATAGTTCGTATACCAGAGCGCCCCGTTTAGGATGATCGGAACCACGTTGGCGTAGGTCTCGACGTTGTTCAAAAGACTCGGCTTGCCCCAGAGCCCTTTCTGCGCGGGAAACGGCGGCCGAGGCCGGGGCTCGCCGCGCTTTCCCTCGATGGAGTTCATCAAGGCGGTCTCTTCGCCGCAGACAAAGGCTCCCGAACCTTTGCGTATTTCCAGGTCGAAGCTAAAGTCGCTTTCGAGGACGCGTTCCCCAAGAAAGCCTCGCTCCCGGGCCTGCCCCAGGGCGTGCTCCAGGCGCTCGACCGCGAGGGGGTACTCCGCCCGGACGTAGACGTAGCCTCGGCCGGCACCGACGGTTCTCGCTGCGATCGCCATGCCTTCTATAACCGCGTGGGGATCCCCTTCTAAGACGCTTCGGTCCATAAAGGCCCCGGGGTCGCCTTCGTCCGCGTTACAGAGGACGTATTTTTCGGCGCCTTGCGCCTTCTGGGTAAAACTCCACTTCAGCCAGGTCGGGAAACCGGCACCCCCCCGGCCCCGGAGTCCCGCCGTCTTGAGCTCCGAGATAACTTCTTCGGGGCTCATCGTCTCGATAACCCGCCGGAGCGCTTGGTACCCTTCCCGTTCGAGGTAGTCGTCTATATTGAGGGGATCGATCTCTCCGCAGTTTCTCAAGACGATCTTCTTCTGACCTCGAAAGAAGCTCTCGAGTCCCGGAGCCTGCTTATCGGCAAGGTCCGAAGGGGCATGCGCAAGAATGGCCGGCACGTCCTCGGGGGTTACGTTCTGGTAGACCTCCCCCGTCGGCTCAACCGTAACGACGGGTCCCCGGGCGCAGGGGCCCATGCACCCCGTCGACACAACGGTCACACCGATCTTCTCGTCCCCGATAGCCTCCCGGAAGGCTGCCTCGATTTCCTTGGCACCGGAGGCTAGGCACCCCGCGCCGGCGCATATTCGAAATTTGGCCCTAGCGTTTGTTTCGGCGCTCATTCTTCCGTCTCCTGTTTGTAGGCTTCGAAAATTTCCCGGACCCGAGATGGCTTAACCCTTTGGTAAACGTCGTCGTCCACAAGAACGACCGGGGCGAGGCCGCAGGCTCCGAAGCACCTGCCGACCTCCAGGGAGAACAGGCGGTCCTCCGTGGTAGACCCCACCGGGATACCGAGCTCCTTTTCGACGGAGG
Organism: uncultured Spirochaetaceae bacterium; assembly: GCA_964413945.1. Taxonomy (GTDB): domain Bacteria; phylum Spirochaetota; class Spirochaetia; order DSM-27196; family PWMO01; genus CAYPUT01. The sequence goes on along the minus strand of CAYPUT010000020.1, from coordinate 9,736 downwards.
CAAGGACCTCCTTGCCCCCCCGAACGTAGCAAGCCGTGCCGAGGCAAACCCGGACGACGTGCTTTCCCCGGGGAACCGTCGAGAAGAACGAATAGAAGGTGACAACGCCGGCCACCTCGCTATAGGGAATGTTGAGACTGAGGCTTATATGCTTTAGCGCGTTGGTAGGAAGATAGCCGAAGATCTCCTGTGCCCGTTGAAGAACGGGAATCAGGGGGCCGGGCTCGCCGTTCAACCCCTCGATATAGCGGTCAAGCTCCGCGAAAAGAGGGGCCTCCTCGACACTCTCAGGGATAGTCGCCACACCGTTGTTTCGTGCACTCATCGCGAGACTCCTTTAGGCTCTCGAATATCGTTAGGGGAAGGGTCCCCGTAACTGACGACGCAACGAACAGCAACTGACGTTCGAGATGGAAGGCGCTATTTATCGCTCTATCCATATCGATATTTTTTGCTCGGGGGAATACTATCACGACAATTTCCGGCTGTCAAAGAAAAGTCTCTCCCGGAAAGGAAGGTTCCGGCTCCCTTGCAGCGGCCTCGATCCCGGCCTAGAATAGGGGCATGTCTTACCAAGCGCGGAACGATCGCTACGAAAAGATGACCTACAATCGGTGTGGCCGCAGCGGGGTCCGATTACCGGCGATTTCCTTGGGTCTCTGGAACAATTTCGGAGGAACCACGAGCTTCGAGAACGCCCGGGCGATGGTCCGCCGGGCCTTCGACGCCGGGGTGACCCACTTTGATTTGGCCAACAACTATGGGCCCCCGGGAGGTTCGGCCGAGGAGAACTTCGGCGAGATACTTCGAAAGGACCTCGCTCCCTACCGGGACGAGCTTATAGTCTCGACCAAGGCCGGGTACCCCATGTGGCCGGGCCCCTACGGAGACTACGGCTCCCGGAAGCACCTTGTGGCGAGTCTGGATCAGAGTCTCGACCGTATGGGCATCGACTATGTCGACATCTTCTACTCTCACCGGGCCGACGCGAAGACGCCTTTGGAGGAAACGATGGGGGCCCTCGCGACGGCGGTACAGCAGGGAAAGGCACTCTACGTTGGAATCTCCTCCTACTCGGCGACCCGGACGGCTAATGCCGCCGCCCTCCTCCAGGAGATGGGGGTGCCGCTTCTCATCCATCAACCTTCCTACTCGCTCTTGAACCGCTGGATAGAGGCGGAGCTTCTCGACGAGCTGGAAACGCAGGGTGCCGGATGCATCGCCTTCTCCCCCTTGGCCCAGGGACTCCTGACGCCCAAGTATCTCGGCGGGATACCGGAAGACTCTCGCGCCGAGACCGCCTCGCATTTTTTCCGGAAGGAAAGCTCCCTAACCGAAGAGAACCTCGGCCGGGTACGGGCGCTCACGACGATCGCTGAAGGCCGGGGACAGACGCTACCGCAAATGGCACTCGCGTGGTGCCTCCGGGATCCGCGGGTTACCTCGGTCCTGATCGGCGCCAGCCGTCCGGAGCAGATAGAGGAGAATCTGGGAGCCCTCGCGAGTCGCGGCTTTTCTCAAGATGAGCTGTCCGAAATCGATAAGTACGCTCAGGAAGGGGGCGTAAACCTCTGGGCGCCGTCGAGTAACATCGAGTAGAAGCTCAGCCGCTATCAATGGTGGGCGATCCAGTCCAATCGGTAAGGAGCGGTATGTCAAATCGGTTTTCCCGCAAGACATCTTCCTTTCCGGCGCTCCGATCAATGATCCGTTTGGTGTAGCGTCCCCAGGTCGATCGAGTATGCCTGCCATCTCAGACAAGCCGTCCAGGTTGTTCAACCGGTTAGATCGAAGGCGTTGACGGCGGCTACGTTTCCCTTCGCTGACGCAGGTGCTATCTTTCTTCCCATGGATCGCTACATGAAAGCCGCCGTCGAAGAGGCACGCTCCGGTGTCGAGTCCGGCGAGGGTGGGCCCTTCGGCGCAGTAATCGTCCTCGATGAAAAGATCGTCGGCAGGGGACATAACACCGTCATAGCGACGAAGGACCCGACCGCCCACGCCGAAATAAACGCGATCCGGGAAGCCTCGAAGACCCTCGGTCGATTCGACCTATCCGACTGCACCATCTATACTACCTGCGAGCCCTGCCCGATGTGCTACTCCGCCCTCTACTGGGCCCGTATCCCGATCGTCTACCGGGGTGCAACCCAGGAGGATGCCGCGGCGATCGGCTTCGACGATAAGAAAATGTACGACGACCTCGCCAAGGCACCGGAAAACCGCAAGATTCCGATGGAGGAAGTCGACCGGGAGGCCTGCCTCGAGCCGTTTCGGCTTTGGGAAGCCAAGCCCGACCGGGCCCTCTATTGACATGCCTTCGTGACGGACAGGCTTCGTGGCACCTAAAGAATCCTCAAGAGCTCCCCGAGGCTTCTGATCTCGTACGTCGGATCGGGAAGAAACCGTCCGCCTTCGCCCCCACCGGGGGCCCCGGGGTCCCTGCCGGGATTGAACCAGCACGTGTCGATTCCCGCCGCAACGCCCCCGGCGATATCGGATGTCAGGCTGTCACCTATCATCAACACCTCCTCCCGGGGTACGTCCGGGTGGGCTTCGAAGACGTGGTGGAAAATCATTGGATTCGGCTTTTGGACTCCGACCTCGTCGGATATGACGATCGGATCGAAACGCTCGGTTATGGGAGACCTCCCGAACCGTCCCCGCTGTACCCGGGAGAGCCCGTTGGTGACGATAGCCATCGAGTAGCTTTTCGCGAGTTTCGCGACCACATCCGCCGCACCTTCCATCAAGAAATCCGCCTCCCCTAGGTGGCCGAGGTAAGAGGCGCTGAAAGCCCGGATGTCGCATCCGACCCCCAGCTCCCGGAAGAACTCGCCGAACCGCCGGGAAGATATCTCCCCCTGAGGGGTCTCCCCCGCCTCGAAGTCGCGCCAGATGTTTTTGTTTATCCGGCGGTAGAGGGGAATCATCGTATCTTCGTGGAAGACGAGCTCTTGATCCCGAAAGGCCGAGGATAGGGCGTGTGCTTCCCCCCGGTCGTAGTCGAAGAGGGTACCGTCCGCGTCAAAGATGAGCAGTCTGTAGGCCATGACATAGTGTAGATTACTTGTCTGCTCGTCCGCCATCGACTCGCTGCCCCTTATCGTCACCGACGCGGAAGGCTACTTCGCCCAGGAGGGACTCGACGTCGAGCTCGAACTCCTTTGGAGTCAACTCAACCCGGCCGCCCTCGTCTGTACGCTGACGATGGAGCCCCGCCTCCTTCCTCTCGACGGGAGGTTACGACGCTTATCTAACCCACAGCATCGAGGAGGCCGTCTACCTCGGCGATCGAGTCGGGATTCACGGCCCGATCGCCTACCTACTCTACCCCGTCCCGAAGGTGGTACTGCTGCCGGTCCTCCTGATTCTTCTCGGAGCCGGGGATGCTCGACCTCCTCGGTCTTTTCTTGTTCTCGCTGATCGACCGCCTCGAGGCGCGATTCACCCGGTGGCAGGGGGAGTAGTCTCTTCGGCTTCGAAGGGATGGAAGAGTCGGTAGAAGCGGCCGGGAACGATAAACGACACGACGTGGGGCTCCACGCCAATATCGAGGCGGCTTCTCCCGGAAGAAGCCGCCGGCGCCCTCAGAAGCTCACCGTCTACGTGATAATCTAGAGGTCCCTCGGCTTCGATTCGCATCCTTCGAAGCTCGAATCGCTCGATCACGCCCCCCCCGTGGCGGCTCAAGTGTTTGTTGATCCGTCGATGGTGCCCGTACCAGAGCGCCGGCAGGTGCCGGGCGATACTGCTCTTCCGCCGGAAGTTAAAGAGGTAGAGATCCATGTTACCGTCGTTACAGACAACGTCGGGGCAGACCTTAAAGAGCTTTCCGTAATACGGTCTCGTCCCAACCTCGAGCATCATCGGATTGACCGTCCTCCGGACGCGCTCGAAGGGAAACTCGGCGTTGACCCGGGTTCCCCGAAAGGCGTACTTACCGTCGAGAAGCTCGATTTCTAAGGGAAACCCGGTCCGAAAGTCGCGTCGAAAGAACGTGTGCAGGCCCGCCTGGGCGTAGTTCAAGAATCCCGCGAGCCCTCCGACCCGGCCCCGCCTGCTATACCGCTCCCGCCGTCGAAGCGCCTCGACGTCGAAACCTACACCGAGCAGCTGCCCGAACCGTTTACTCTCACCGTCGCCTACGGAGAGAAGGTCCACATCGATGACGTACCCCCGAGACATGCTTTCGGCGTAGGTCGTCAGCTGCCTGCTGATGCGCACCGGAACGTCGTAGGAGTCCTGGATGCCGTTTCCGGTCCCCCCCCGGAGAAACCCGATGGATTTCCCGCGTCCTCGGCTTTCCGGGAGGCATTCCATCAGGGCGTTTATCGCGGCGTGGGCGGTCCCGTCCCCTCCCCAGACCAGAAGATGGCGGTTGGGTCCCCTGCAGAACTCCCCGACCAGGTCCATGAAGTGCGCCCGGTCTCGGCTTTCGGAGACCATGGCAATGTTAACCCGCTTCAAGATACGCCGGAGAACCCGAACGTACTGTGGATACCGGGACGGGTTGATAATGAGCTCGCATTCCCGGAATGCGTCTTCGAACCGGGGCATCGGCCGGCCGCTAGACCGTTACCGGGCTGTAGCCCTGGGATTCGAGCTGCGAAACGAGCCACCCCCGCGCGGCGACCACCGAGGCGCCGGCGTCGACGGTCAGGGCCTCGGAGTATTCGATAGTCGAAAGAAGGCGACGGATGGAATCTTCTGATGGTGCGTACACGGTTCGAGTATAGGGTGGCTGCCGACACCGGTCAATTTGGTATACTCGAGGGGTGCCGACTCTTCCCTGTTTCTTCGTTTCCTGCCCCCGGTATCTCGAAGGCCTCTTGAAAGAAGAGGTTCTGGCCCTCTCCCGGGATGAACAGACCACCATCGTCGTCTCAGAGACTCAAGGGGGCGTTGCCTTCTGCGGCCCCTTGAGCCTCGCCTACCGCGTCTGCCTCTGGTCCCGCCTCGCGAGTCGGGTACTCCTAGAGCTGACCGACGCAGTCCCGAAGGACGCCCGGGAGCTTTACCGCATGGCCCGGGATGTGCCTTGGCGGAATCACTTTTCATCTTCGAACACCTTTGCAGTGGACAACCACGTCCATCACCGAGCGTTCGGCAACCCCGGCTTCGCCGGCCTTACCGTCAAAGACGCTATCGTCGACAGCTTCCGGGAGAGCGAGGGAAGGCGTCCCTCCGTCGACACCACCGCACCGGACATTCGCGTGTTCGTCTACCTTACCAACCGGGAGGGGGCCCTCTACCTCGACCTCTCGGGGGATAGTCTCCATAAGAGAGGGTACCGCAGAACCCGGACCGAGGCTCCCTTGCGGGAAAACACCGCCGCCGCGGTTCTTCACCGAGCCGGATGGCCGGCCGCTCTTTCGGCTTGGAGGGACGGGGGCCAACTACCCTTTCTCGGAGACCCGATGTGCGGTTCGGGCACTCTTCCGATCGAGGCCGCGCTCATGGCGACGGACGCCGCTCCGGGGCTCTCGAGAGAATCCTTCGGATTCGGAGCCTGGAAACGGGGGGATAACACCCTCTGGCAGGGCCTCCTAAAAGAGGCGCACCGCCGGTTCGCCGAGGGCCGCGAGAACTGGCAGTCCGCCGGGGGGCGCGTCTGGGCGTCGGATCAAGACCCGACGGCCATAGAGGCGGCCCGGGAGAACGCCGAGAGAGCGGGGGTAGCCTGGACCATAGACTTCGGCGTCACCGACTTGCGAAGACTCACCCGGGGAGCCCTCCTCGGGCGCCTCAACAAACAGTTCGACGAAGCGGAGAATCCTCCCTACTTCCTCGTCACGAACCCACCCTACGGCATACGGCTCTCCTCCGGGGAGAAGCCGGAAGAGCTCTATTCCGAGCTGGGCAAGTGGCTGAACGCGACGCTCCCTGGGTGCAGGGCTGCGGTTCTCGCCGAGACCCGGGAGCAGGCCCAGAGCCTCGGTCTCCGAGCGGAGAGGGTAAACGTCTTTTACAACGGAAATCTCAAGGTGACCCTCGCGGTGCTGCTCCTCGGAGAAGGCAACCGGTTCCTCGAACCACAGGGCCCGACGGAAGAGATCGAGACCATCCGAAACCGCCTCGGAAAGAACATGAAGGGACTCCGGGGCTACCTCGAAGAGAACGACGTCTCTTCGTTCCGTCTCTACGACGCGGATATCCCCCAGTACGCCGGGGCGGTGGACCTCTACGAGGATACGAAGGGGGTCCGGTGGGCGGTTCTCCAGGAGTACGCCCCGCCGAAAACCGTAAATCCCAAGGCGGCCTCCGTACGCCTCGACGACCTGGAGACGGCTGTCCGGGACTTCCTCGAGATCCCGGAGGGCCAGCTGGTCACCAAACGGCGCCGGAGGCAACGGGGCTCCGACCAGTACGGCGTACACGAAGGGCCCCGGCATCGAAAGATCGTCGCCCCGGAGGACGACCTTCTCTTCGAAGTCAACCTGACGGACTACATCGACACCGGTCTCTTTCTAGACGGGCGCATCCTCCGGTCGATAATCGCCGAAGAGGCCGCCGGGGGACGGTTTCTCAACCTCTTCAGCTACACCTGCACCGCGTCGGTCTACGCCGCCGCCGAAGGTGCCGAAACGACCTCCGTCGACACCTCGCATACCTATCTCGCCTGGGGGCAACGGAACTTCGCCCTCAATAGAATCGATGCCCGAGGGCACGAGTTCGTCCGGAAGGATTGTTTGGATTATCTGGGGTCCCCCGGGGGGGAATTCGACGTGATCCTGATCGACCCTCCGACCTTTTCCAACAGCAAGGGACGGGAGCAAGACTTTGACGTTCAGCGGGACCACGAGAAGCTGATCAGAGGGGCCTTTGCCGCGCTGAGACCCGGCGGCAGCGTCTTCTTCTCTACCAACTTCCGCGCCTTCTCCCTCTCAGAGGCCGTCTTGGAGGAGTTCGCGACCGAGGATATCTCCGAGTCCGTTCTTCCGCCGGATTTTAAACGGCGTCGGAGGTTCCGGTCGACCTGGAAGCTGACCGAAGACGGACCTATACCTCGTACTCGTCGACGATGATCTCTTCGTACTCCGGATGGCGCTTGAGGTAGGTGACCACGTAGGGACAGCTCGGAATCACCTTGATGTCTTCCTTTCTCGCGTACTCCAAGGCTTCCTTCGTAAGCTCCGCCGCCACGCCCTTGCCCCGGTGGTCGTCGGGTACAAAGACGTGGGCGTAGTCGAGCACGTTCTCTTTCCGCCGTTCGTAGGAGAGATAGGCAATCTCGTCCCCGAGACGAACCACAAAGCGGTCGGCCGACTCTCGATGCTTTACCGTCATACCAGGGGTACCTCCACTTCGATTCCCTTTCGCTCCGCCGATAGGTACGCCGCGTAGACCACCGCGATGGTATCCGCGGCCAACTGGCTGTCGGACTCCGCGGGTGTCCCCGTCGCAACCGACAGGTAGAACGCTTCCATCTCGTGCTGATACCCGTGGAACCATGCCTCGTCCGGAGAGGTAAAGCTCCACCCCTCCTTCGTCCCTGTCTTTTCGACGGTGTAGACATCTTCGAAGTTCTTTCCTTCCGGGTTGTAGGTTTCCATCGCGTTGTTCGGGTTGATGTTGCACACGGTACGGTGGTTGTTGGCGTTTACCTCTATCCAGTTCTTGACACCGCCGTGGACGAGCTCCGAGGCGAAGATATCGGCAAAGGTCCCGTCTTCGAAGACGACGTGGAGAGCCCCGAAGTCCTCGATGTCGGTGTACCCCGTCTTTAGATAACCTTCGTCGACGTAGGAGTCGGACCGGGTGACCGCATGGGACCGGGCGCTTACCGTCGCAGGCCGGATCGCCGACCCGCGGCGCGTTCTGCCCTCGACCTTTTTGAGGTAGAGAGCCGCTGAGAGCGGGTGCACCGACTTGCCCATAATGGATCCCCCGCCGGAGTGGGACCAGATACCGTAGAAGGGCGAGTGGGACCCGGAGTGCGATTCCTGACCGAGCATCCAGACCACTTGGGCCTGCGTCTTCTCGATTATCTCCCGCTCCTTCTGAACGGCCGGCGCGTAGACCCAGTTTTCGGCGTAGAGAACCTGCCCCGTGCTCCGCTTTTCCGCTGCCAGAATCCGCTCGATGCTTCCAACCGCGGCGTCGAGCCCCTCTTCCCGGGAAAACGAGTCGCCGCTGAACCCGGGTGAGCCGTCGCCGAAGTAGCCGGTAAAGGGCTTCTCGACTATCGCGGTCTTACCGGCGTCCAAGGCGGCGACGGTAATCTCCTCGTGACTCGAGGGCGGCGTGCAGACATGGAGCACCTCCGTCTCGCCTAAGAGCGACGATAGGTCGTCGAAGGCCCGGATGCCCCGGTCTGCCGCGAACTGTTTTCGTTTATCCGCGGTCGGAGAATAGACCCCGACCACGACCGGTTGGGTCGAGTACACGCGCTTTAACGCCTCGTAGTGGAATACCGCGGCGAAGCCGCTCCCTACTATCCCGACCCGAACCTGCTTATCTGCCATATACACTCTCCTTCTTGCCGTCGGTTTATCCATTATAGGGGAGCGATAGCATATGCAACAGAACTCGATTAGACTTCCCGTCGTGGAAAAAGCTAGTGGAGGCAGAGAGATGAGCAAAGCCGATGGAATGAACTACGTTCCCGAGGGAAAAGCGGAAGCGGTCTGCCGTCCGGGAGAGTTTCGATTTGCCGCCGTCGGGCTCGACCACGGGCACATCTACGGGATGACCCGGAGCCTCGTCGACGCCGGCGGGCAGGTCGCCTACGTCTTCGACGAAGACCCGCAGAAGGTGCAGACCTTTCGGCAGAGCTTCCCGGAAGCCGCAGCAGCCCCCTCCAAAGAGGCGGTCCTCGGGGCGTCGGACATACACCTCGTGGCTTCGGCGATCGTCACCGCGCACCGGGGACCCCTCGGGCTGGAGGTCCTCGCCGCCGGGAAGCACTACTTCAGCGACAAGGCACCCTTTACGACCCTCGATCAACTCTCCGCTGCCCGGAAAGCGGTCGCAAAGACAGGACTCCGTTGGTGGGTCTGTTACAGCGAGCGCCTCCAGAACGAGGCGGCGGTTTATGCCGGGAACCTTATCGACGAGGGACAAATCGGACGGGTGCTCCAGGTAATCGGAATGGGACCCCATCGTCTGAACGCGCCCTCCCGTCCGGAGTGGTTCTTCCGGAAAGACAAAGCCGGCGGCATCCTAACCGATATCGGGAGCCATCAGATCGAGCAGTTTCTCCATTACGCCGGAGCCCGGGACGCTCGGATCCTCCACAGCAAGGTGGCCAATTACGCCCACCCGGAGTACCCCGAGTTCGACGACTTCGGCGACGCAACCTTAGTGGCGGACAACGGGGCGACTAACTATTTCCGGGTCGACTGGTTTACGCCGGCAGGACTACGCACCTGGGGGGACGGCCGGACCTTTATCCTCGGGACCGAAGGGTATATCGAGCTCAGAAAATACCTCGATGTCGCCGGGGACGAGACCGGCGACCAGGTCTACCTTGTGGACTCGACGGGGGAGCACCACATACAGGCCCACGGAACCGTCGGTTTTCCTTTCTTCGGGCGGCTGGTCCGGGACGTCGTCGAGGGCACCGACACGGCGATGGGACAGGAGCATACTTTCAAGGCGGCGGAGCTCTGTATCCAAGCCGACATTCTCGCCGAGCGGATCGCCTAGGAGCCTCTCGTCATGAGCCCGACGGGGGCGGCGGAATAGAGAAAACGGAAATGGAGACCCATCGCCGGGGAGACGTAGATGGTCC
>CAYPUT010000019.1:13154-29248 GCA_964413945.1 uncultured Spirochaetaceae bacterium | reverse complement strand
GCGACGAGACCGGCGGTGGCGGCGGGGCCGGCCGGCTGCTTTCCCGGCGACGGAGCAGGCTCCCGGCCGGCGGTCCGGGCCATCACCCCGGCGATCGCCGCCGCAAAACCGCCGCTCCCGGCGAGAAGGATGGGATTCCCGGAGGCCGCAGTGTCGAAGAACCGGGAAGCCAGATCTTCGAGGTGCTCCTGCTTCCAGGCGTCGACGAGGAAGAGCCTTCGAGTCCCGGAACGCGGCCCGGTGGCCGACCCCAAGGTGCCTGCAAAGCGACTCGGTCCGGGGCCTTCAAGATCTCCCGCCTCGAAGAGCCTCACTTCGAAGGCCCCCGGCGCGTTGCTTTCCAGAATGGCCGCGATATCGCCGGATGGCAGGGGGGTCCCGTGGACGAGGCAGCGGCCCCCTTCTGTGGTACGACCCTGCTCCGGAAAGGCCGGGGCGAGGAGGCACTCGGATGCGCCGATCGCGTTCATCGCGGCGGCAATCTCGGTTGCGACGTTTCCCCGGAAGAGGGAGTCGATCTTCTTGTAGACCACGCGGGGCCCCAAGGTTCGGACCAGCCGCGCCGCATGGGCAACCGCCTCGGCGGCCTCCGCCGGCCGGAGGTAGCGGCTTTCGGTGTCTAAGACGACTACCGTCGGGTCGACGCCGGCTCCTTCTGCTTCGGGGCCGGAGCTCGGGACCCCGCCGGCCGGATCGAGAACGACGACCGTGGAAAACCCGAGGCGGGCGAAGGGGGCGCCGCTGTCGGCGGCACCGGTAAGATCGTCGGCGATGATGGCGAGTCGGTTATGTGTCGGCGCAGTGTCCACTACCCGCCAGCATAGCCAAAGGGAGAGACTCGTCTCAACGGGCACGCCCGTGATAGCCTCAATCGGAGCATAGGAATGATAGCTATTACCATGGGGGACCCGAACGGGGTCGGTCCCGAGATCGTCGTACGGGGTTTTGCCGCGGGGATTTTTCCGGGCGATACGGTTGTCTACGGAGACGCGGCGGCACTCCGGGTGGTTACCGACACGTTGGGGATGGAAGAGCTCCCGGGGGACGTCGAAGTCGTCGACTGCGGGACAATGTCTCCGGACCAGATCTCCCCCGGTGAGCTGTCCGAAGCCGCCGGTGCCGCATCGATAGAGTACGTCCGCCGGGCCACCGAGGACGCCCTCGAAGGCAGGATCGACGCCATTGTGACCCTGCCCATCAACAAAGAGGCGGTCGGGCTGTCGATCCCCGGTTTCCAGGGGCACACCGACTATATCGCCGAGCTGTGCAAATCCACCGACTACGCCATGATGCTCGCCTCGGAGCGCCTTGCCGTTGCGCACCTGAGTACCCACCTCTCGCTCCGGGAGGCGATCGACCGGGTGACCACCGAGCGGGTTGTAACGGTGACCCGGCTCCTCAACGACACCCTTGGGCGGTTTATCGAGGCTCCCCGCCTGGCGGTCGCCGGGCTGAACCCCCACGCCGGGGAGCACGGTGTCTTCGGCTCGGAGGACGACGACTACATACGACCCGCCGTGGAGCGGCTCCAGGCGGCAGGCCTAAAGGTAGAAGGGCCGGTTCCGGCAGACACCGCGTTTTACAAGGGTTTTTCCGGCGCGTACGACGGCATCGTTGCCCTCTACCACGACCAGGGACACATCCCGATGAAGACCATGGATTTTATGGGGACGGTCAACGTTACCCTCGGTCTTCCCATCGTCCGGACCTCCGTCGATCACGGAACGGCCTTCGACATCGCCTATCAGGGAAAGGTGAACATCGACAACGCCGCCGCCGCCTACAAATACGCCGAGCGGCTGGTTCACCGTCCTAGCCAACGAGGCTGATTACCGTAGAGAAAACTCGACGATTGCCGCAACGCCGTCGTTCTGCTCGAACCAAATCGTCCCGCCGAGCTGACCGGAAAGCGCTTTGACCATGGTCATGCCGAAGCCTGATTGCGTGCCGGCCTCGGCGGACTCCGGAAAGCCGGGTCCGTTGTCCTTCACGACCAGGGTCATACGTTGACCGTCTCCACGACCCCGAACCAGAAGGTGCCCGTCGTCGCGGTTGGAGAAGGCGTGCTTCATCGCGTTGGTTACGAGCTCGTTAGTAATGAGCCCCAGTGTTGAAAGACGCTTGCCGTCGAGCAGAACGTCTTCGATCTCGGTCGCGACGGTTACCGTCCCTCCGGTAGGGAAGAGGGCGGTTATGGTGCGTACCAGGTTTGTCAGGTACTCCCTCATCGATCCGCTGTCGTGTGCCTCTGTTCGGTACAGTTGGTCGTAGAGGACTGCCAGCGTCCGAAACCTGCTCCGCGCATCGTTTAGCGCGTCGAGGGCTTCCGGACTATCGATGGTGTTGGCCTGAAGGGACAACAGGCTTACCATGGTATTCATACTATTCTTGACCCGGTGCTGGACCTCTTTTAGCAAAGTCTCCTTCTCCCGGACGAGTTGCTTAATTCGTTCGTCGGCTCGTTTGCGCTCGGTAATATCCATCGCGGTAAACGTGACCCCCGCGGAAATCTCGCCGGGATCGATCGGGGTGGAGGCGAGCAGGACGTCAATAATGGATCCATCTTTGCGCTTCCACCGGGTTTCCACGCTCCCTGTGCCCGTTTCCGCGATCTGACGGTACTTCTCCGACCCAACAAAGTCGTACTCTTCCCGGGTTGGATAGAGAACTCGGGCCGATCGCCCGAGAAGTTGCTCCCGGGAATAGCCGGTCATCGTGCAGAGCTTCTCGTTGGCCTCGAGGATTCTCCGGTCGTCTCCCTGAACCACGCCTATCCCGGTCGGTGTGGCACTAAGGACGCTTTCGAGGCGGTTACGGCTCTCCACTAACGCCGACTCGGCAATCCGCCGCTCCGTCACGTCTTGAATGGTACCAAGCAACCCGACGACCGTGCCGTCGGCGCCGACCCGGGGCCGACCGATGCTGTGGACAAACCGCCGGCTACCGGAGGCGTGGCGAATGCGGTAGACCATGTCGAAGTCTATATTCTCCCGAACGCACTCCTCGACCCCGGCGTAGACCGCCCCCACGTCCTCTTCGTAGATTACGCTTGCGTAGTTCTCCATGGTCGGTTCGAATCGGGCCGGGTCGAGCCCGAAGATTCGATAGGTTTCCGCCGACCAGATGGCCCTGCCTGACTGCAGGTCGATATCGTAGTGGCCGACGTGGGCCAACGACTCGGCCGCCTTTAAGCGTTCGGCGGTCTGTTTCTGCTCCGTTAGGTCCCGGCCGATGATCAAGGCTCCGGGACGGTCGTTGTAGACGATCGGAATCGAGGCCGACTCGCTCCACACGGTGCTCCCGTCTTTTCGAAGCAGCACCATCTCTGCGGCTTGACTCCCGGATCCGGCTTCGATCGCCCTCATCCGCCGCTCGACTAAGCCTCGCGATTCCTCGGCGATCGTGTTGATCGCCGGGGTTCCCAGGATCTCTTGCGGGGATTCATACCCAAGATGACGGGCTGCGTAGGGATTGGCGAACACGTATGCGCCGTCCTGGATGACGAGAATCGAGACCGGCGCGGACTCCAGAAGAAGGTCGCGCTGCCTCTTCTGTCTTTCGAGCTCCTCCCGGGTGAGCCGCTCGGCCGTGGTGTCCTGCACGTGGGTTACGAAATGGAGCGGTTGTCCCAGGGAATTTCGTAGGAGAATAGCGCTGACGTCGGTCCACACCGCATGCCCGTCTCGGTGAATGAATCGTTTTGAAAAACGACACCTGTCGGTCAGCCCGGCGAGCATCGCCTTCATGTTCCGAAGGCTCTCGTCGACATCCTCGGGGTGCGTAAGGTCGGCAAAGTTGACCTTGAGAAGCTCTTGCCGCGAACGCCCGACGATGGCGGCAAAGCCCGCATTTGCCCGGAGAAGCTCTCCCGACAGGGAAGTAAGGACCATTCCCACGGAGACGTTTTCGAAGGCGGTTTGGAATCTTCTTTCGCTCTCCCAGAGCCGGAAGGCCATCTTCAGCGAAGCGAGTAGTATGGTGTCGCCGGAGTTCTTGACGATATAGCCGTAGGAGGTTATCTCCTCGGTTTTCTCGACAACCCGCTGTTCCGTATGGGCGGAGAGAAAGACGATCGGCATATCCCGGGCGTCGAGAATGGTTCTTGCGGCGTCGGTTCCGTCGATCCCCGGCCCCAGGTCGATATCCATCAAGATAAGGTCGATTTCTGAATTGCCGAGCGCGATCTCGAGCGCCTTCTCTCCGGTACCGGCGGTGACGACCGCGTAGCCGTGGCGCTCGAGGAGCAGCTTTTCGTTCATGGCAACAATGGCTTGATCTTCTACGAGGAGGATGGTCCTCTGCCGATTCTCTTCCATCGCCGTTGTCCTCTTCACGTTTGGACTGACTAAATGGTTGCTGCGCCAACGTGTAATCTGGATATATAGATAGTTTTGTTCGAAATCTTAAAATAGAGTTTATACCCATTCGAGCGGGTCCGCAATGTGGCCTGCCTTCGGCCCTCCTCCCCGCGGTGGATAGTCCATTCGGGTCATCGCGCAAGGGCGCTCCCGATAGGATGTTAGCATCGATGAATAGCAGCATTCGAAGGCAGCGCTTCCTACGGAAGGTTCAGACGGGCTTTGTTCTTCCGGCGATGGCGGCCCTGTTCTTGGTCGTGGGATTCGCCTTTCTCGGCGCTTCGGGGTTGGCGATCGTCTTAGGCGGCAGCTTTCTTTTCCTTCTTGCTCTCGGGGGGCAGGAGGTTCGGGTCGATCGTTCCCAGGCCCGGCGTCTCCGAGGTGCCGGAAGTCGAAGCCGCGGCCGGCCGTTACGCGACCCCTCCTCGGGCGCCACTACCTCGCCGTCGGTGGCACCTACACCGCCGTGCCGCTGTTGCCGATGGACGCCCTGGTTGTCATCAACCTGACCGACGCATCCGGGGAGCTGACGCTCTCGGCGGAGTACAACTCTAAAGAGAACGTCTATCTCTCCGGGGGCATGCTCCTGGGTGTCGGACCCGTGCCGGAGACGGCCGGCGGTGTTCCCACACGCTACCGGTCGGCATTCGGCGCCTATCCGCAAACATTCTACGTCCAGGTCAAGCTCTACTTCTGAGGTCTGCCTTCCGACCCGCCGCGGGGAGGACCGATTTCCGGAGACGGATCGACTTCGGGGTTATCTCGACCATCTCGTCTTCCCGGATAAACTGGATCGCCCGCTCGAGGGTCATCGGGAGCACCGGCGTCAGAACCACCGCGTCATCCTTCCCTGCGGCCCGGATGTTGGTGAGCTTCTTGGTCTTGCAGGGGTTTACGTTTAAGTCGTTCTCCCGGTTGTGCTCTCCGACGATCATCCCCTCGTAGACCGGCTCTCCGGGCCGGACGAAGAGGACGCCCCGGGGCTCCAGGTTAAAGAGGGCGTAGGGGACCGCCTCCCCGGAACGGTCGGAGACCAGGGAGCCGGTAAAGCGGTAGACGAAGTCGCCACGGTACGGCTCGTACCCCAAGAGGGAGGCGTTGATAATGCCGGTGCCCCGGGTGTCGGTGAGAAACTCATCCCGATAGCCGAGAAGACCCCGGGAGGGAACGCTGAACTCCAGGCGTACGCGGTTGCCCTTGTGGGTCTCGTAGCTCAAGAGGCGGCCTTTTCGTTTCGAGAGCTTCTCGGTAACCACCCCGGCAAAGTGCTCGTCGCACTCGAGATAGAGATGCTCGATCGGCTCGAGGGTCTTGCCGTTTTCCTTCTTGAATATTACCTCGGGTCGTCCGACTCCGATCTCGAAACCTTCCCGGCGCATCGTCTCTAAGAGAATCACCATCTGAAACTCTCCGCGACCCTGGACCATGAACCCCTCTTTGCCTTCCCGCTCTTCGACCCGGATCGACACGTTTTGCAGCGTCTCCCGGTTTAGTCGGTCCCGGATCTTGCTCGACTGTACGAGCTTCCCCTCCCGTCCCGAGAGGGGGGAGGTGTTTGCGGCGAAGAGCATCGAAACCGTCGGCTCGTCGACGGTAATCCGGGGGAGCGCTTTCGGGGCGGTCCGGGCGCAGATCGTATCTCCGATATGCACGTCCTCTACCCCGGCGATAACGACGATGTCCCCGGGTTGGGCCTCTTTCGCTTCGACCAGGGAAGGACCTTGGTAGGTCTCGATACGGACGACGTTCAAGTTGGTTCGCCGGTCGTGCTCCCCGAGGCAGACCAGGGCCTCCCGGCTCTTTACGGCCCCGTGAAAGACCTTGCCCACCGCGAGGCGACCGAGAAACTCCGAGTAGGAGAGGTCGGAGACCAGCATCTGGAAGGGCTCCGCGGAGGAGTAGGAGGGAGCCGGAATAGCCTCGATGATGGTGTCCATCAGGACATGGAGGTTCTCGGCGTCCTCGTCGAGACTCCGTTTGGCGATTCCCTGGCGGCCCTCGGCGTAGAGAACCGGACAGTCTAACTGCTCCTCCGTTGCGTCGAGGTCTATCAAGAGGTCGTGGATCTCGTCGAGAACCTCCGCAGGCCGGGCATCCGGGCGGTCTATCTTGTTGATAACAACGACGACCGAAAGGGAAGCCCGCAGGGCCTTGTCGAGGACGAACCGGGTCTGGGGCAAAGGACCCTCCGAGGCGTCGACCAAGAGGAGCACCCCGTCGACCATCGAGAGGGCCCGCTCCACCTCGCCACCGAAGTCGGCGTGTCCCGGGGTGTCGAGGATGTTGATCTTGACCCCCTTCCACCGGATGGCGCCGTTTTTCGCGGCGATGGTGATTCCCCGCTCCCGCTCGAGATCCATGCTGTCCATAAGACGCTCCGCCGATTCCTGTCCTTCCCGGAAGACCCCCGACTGGCGGAAGAGGGCGTCGACGAGGGTGGTCTTTCCATGATCTACGTGGGCAATAATCGCGATATTTCGAAGCGAGGCGTTTACCGAGTCTTTGTGCATGACCGGAAGCTATACTTTCTTCGGGCTCATGGATAGGGGTGTCGGTAAGACGATGAGCACTTCGGCAAAGGCACCGGGGACGCTCTCTATGTCGATTGTGCCGCCATGGGCTTCGACGATGTGCTTGCAGATAGAAAGCCCGAGACCGGTGTTGGTTCGGGATGCCTTGGTCGTGTAGAAAGGATAGAAAATCTGATCCCGGATGTTTTCCGGGATGCCGCTACCGGTATCCCGGATCGAGATACAGACCTCCTCGGGACCCCTTTGCTCGATTTTGACTGCGATCGTGTCCCCATCCAAGGTAGCCTCGATGCTGTTCGCCAGTACGTTGATCAAGACCTGCTTGATCCGGTTCTCCTCGGCGGAGATATGGATCGGCGAATCGGGTAGCGTGGCGGCCAATTCCAAACGCTTCTCCCGGAAGCGGTGACCGAGGAGGGTCAAGACCTCCCGGGTCAACTCCACGAGATCCATCGTGCTTCGGTGTTCGGGGCGAACCTTCGAGAAGCTCAACAGGGACCCGACGATCTCGACGATGCGGTCCATCTCCCGGGTAATCCGCTCCAGCTTGTCCTGCGTGTCCGCTTCGTTATTCCGCAGCTTGAGAATCTCGACGTAGTTACGGATGGTCGCCAGAGGATTGTTGATTTCGTGGGCGACACCGGCGGCAAGCTCGGCGGTCGACTGCATCTTCTCGGCTCGGGCAAGGTACTCGGCGACCGACTGGTCGAGGCTCGCGTCCTGCACCAGAAGCACCCGGCCGATCGGCTCGAACTCTTCGTCCCGAATCTGGCTCGACTGAATCCGGGCGAAAGGCGCCTTCCCGAAGGGTAACCCGTCCCAGCTGTTCTTGCTGTTCTCTCGCACGGCGAGGAGGATTTCGCGCCCCTTCGCGCCGAGGTTTCGCTGGAGAACTTCGGATAGAGAAGCCCCGGTCAGCTCCATCGTCGAGCTTTCGCAGAGCCGAGCCGCTTCCTCGTTGGCGAGAAAGACGCGGTCGTCGCTGTCGAAGATAAAGACGCCGACCGGAAGGTCCCGTATTACCGTCTCGTTCAATTGCCGCATCGCGAAGGGCACCGCGTCGTCGGCCTGGTCGAGGGCGAGGTTATACGCCATTCGGACCAGGCGGAGGCGGTCGAGGTCCTTGACCAGGCTCGTGCTCTTCCGGAGCCCGTCGGCAAAGACGGTCACCCGGTCGGCTATTTCGAAGACCTCGTTGATGTCGGCGGTTATGTAGATAATGCCCTTCCCGTCGTTTCGGAACTCTTGGACGAGCTCGAGAATCCGCTGCATCTCCCGCTTGTTCTGCCGATGAGCTATTTCGTCGAGGATGATAATCTTGGGGTCCAGAGCCATTATCCGGGCCAGCTCGACGATCTGCTGCTGAGCCTCGGGCAGCTCGCCGGTTGCGACGGTTAGATCTATCGATCCGAGGCCCATCCGCTCGAGG
This sequence comes from uncultured Spirochaetaceae bacterium, assembly GCA_964413945.1. GTDB lineage: Bacteria > Spirochaetota > Spirochaetia > DSM-27196 > PWMO01 > CAYPUT01. The sequence goes on along the minus strand of CAYPUT010000019.1, from coordinate 20,930 downwards.
AGCTCCCGAGCGGCGAGGATGAACCGCCCGTAGCTTCGGTAGCGCACCCAGACCCGGGGGAGTTGGCGGCCGAAGATGTTCTCCACCGGCGTAAGCGTCGGAATAACCTTGAGGTCCTGATGCACCATCCCGATTCCCGCTTCGACGGCGTCGGTGGGGCTCGAAAAACTGATCCGCCGGTCATCGAGATGGATAGTTCCCCGATCCGGACGGAGCTCCCCGGAGAGAATCCGGACCAGGCTGGTCTTTCCTGCCCGGTGCTCCCCGATAAGCGCGTGGATCTCACCGGCTTTCAGGTGAAAGTCGACACCCCTGAGAGCGCTATTCTGACCGAAGCTCAGATGGATGTTCTCCATCTTTAGCATGGCATCGTCCTCCGCTTTGGGGCTTCCTCGACGGCGCTACCCCCGAATCCCGAGCTTCTTCATGCGGTTGTAGAGGGTTTTCCGGTGGACGTTTAAGATCTCTGCGGCGATCTGTTTCTTACCGTCCGCCTTTCGGAGCGCGTCGAGGATCATCTCCCGGGATAGGCTATCGTAGACCCGGTGGAGGTCGTGCAGCGGGAGAGCTTCAGTTGCCCGGTACTGGGACGGAAGGCTCTCGACGGTCAACGTATCTCCCTCGCAGAAGATGACCGCCCGCTCGATGACGTTCTTGAGCTCCCTTACGTTGCCCAACCAATCGAGGCTCAAGAAGATATTCTTGACGTCTTCGGCGATCCTCGTGACGGGCCGCATGTAGCTATCCGCGTAATGCCGGAGAAAGTGTTCCGCCAAGGGAAGTACGTCTTCTTTCCGTTCTCGCAAGGGAGGCACTTCGATGGTGATGACCGCGAGACGGTAGAAAAGGTCCTCCCGGAAGGTGCCCCCGGCGATAGCGTCTCGAATATTGCGGTTGGTCGCGCTGATAACGCGAGCATCCGCGAATATGGAAGCGCTTCCCCCGAGTCGCTCGAAGCGACCGTCCTGGATAACCCGGAGGAGCTTCGCCTGGACGTTCATACTCATCTCCGAGAGCTCGTCGAAGAACATGGTGCCACCGTTTGCTACCTCGAACTTGCCGAGCTTCCGGTTCTTGGCGTCGGTGAAGGCCCCGGCCTCGTAGCCGAAGAGCTCGCTCTCGAGGAGGGCGTCGGGAATCGCCGCGCAGTTGATCTTGATGAGGGGCCGGGCCCGCCGCGAGCTCAAGGAGTGGAGGCTATTCGCGATCATCTCCTTGCCGGTGCCGCTCTCGCCGGTTATGAGAACCGGAGCCGGGGTGTCCGCACTCTTCTCGATCATCCGGATAACCTCGAGCATCCGGGGATTCTCGGTAATGATCCGGTCTTCCCCGGGCTGTTGCGGCCGACGGTTTCTGGTATCGAGAAGCTTGTTGATTTCGTTTACCAGCTCTCGAAGATCGATCGGCTTTTCGTAAAAGTTGACGGCTCCGAATCGCATCGCCCGCACGATGTTCTCCACCGAGGCGAAACCGGAGATCATGATAACCGGGGTGTTCGAGTTTTTGGCCCCTAAGCCCCGAAGGATATCGAAGCCGCCGACCCCGGGCATCCGGATGTCCAAGAGGACCAGATCGTATTCGGCCCCACCGAGGGTAGCCTCCCATTTTTCGCCGGACGTAAGGGTAGCGGTCTCGTAGCCGAAGCTGCCGAGATATTCCGCCAACGAGGAGGCAAACTCCTTCTCATCGTCGATAATGAGAATCCGGAACCCCATGAGCCATCTTTAATCCGGAACTCTGCGCCGGTCAAGTAAGGGATTCCGACGTGGCGTCGGTTGCCCATTGTCGAAATGCCGATGTGCACCTCCTTGCACGTTCGGTCTATTTCGAAAAAGAATACCAGGGCAGGACAAACGCTAAGTCGTTTCTTGGGAGGGGATTAGATACTGCATTCTTGCATGCTTCGGTTGGCACGTGGATTGAATACTTGTTGGAAACGTATCGAAGGAGGCTTCAATGAAGCGACTACTGTTTTTCGTGCTTGTAGTGACATTCGTCATCGGAATCGTTGGTTCTCTGTTCGCCGGTGGTCAGGGCGAGTCCGGCGACGGTGAGCAACTTGCCGTTGGAATCGTTCTGCCGACCAAGGATGAGCCCCGTTGGATTCAGGATGAGCAGCGGTTCACGCAGGCCCTCGAAGAGGCCGGATACTCGGTAGAGATCCTCTTTAGCCAGGGAGACCCGGCGAAGGAAAAGGCCAATGTGGAGGCTCTGATTACCAAGGGAGTGGAGGTCCTGATTATCTGTCCTCACGACGGATCGGCAGCAGGTGCCGCCGCAGAGGAAGCGGCCCGGGCGGATGTTCGGGTTATCAGTTACGACCGCCTTATCCGGGACACAGAGGCCGTTGACTACTACGTAACCTTCGACAGTATCGCCGTCGGAGAGGCCTTCGGCCGGTACCTGGTAGACCGTGCCGAGGGACGGGGAAACAACCTCTACCTTTACGCCGGGGCCGCGTCGGACAACAACGCCTTTCTCTTCTTCCAGGGCGCCTGGAACGTTCTCCAGCCGAAGATTGCCGACGGGACCTTTGTGGTTCGCAACTCGAGCGCAGCCATCGAGCTCCAAAACAAACGCGATCTATCCCGGGCGGAGCTGGCACGGATCATCGGACAGGTGAGCACCAACTGGAACTTCAACGACGCGAAGAACCTTGCCGAATCTAACCTGACCGCGGCTCCCGCCGACGCCAAGGGAACCGTCTATATCGCGGCGCCGAACGACGGTACCGCGCGGGCTATAGCCGACGCGTTCGGGGCGGACCCGGAGGTCGATGAGTTCTTCATCACGGGTCAAGACGCCGAAAAGGCCTCCGTCCAGTACATCATCGACGGAAAGCAGTCGATGACGGTATTCAAGGACGTCCGGATGTTGGTGAACGACGCCATTCAGGCGGCGGTGGCCCTCCTCGAAGGGCGGGAACCCAACGCCACCGGCGCGTATGACAATGGCGCCAAGGACGTCCCGGCGATTCAGTCGGAAGTCATTACCGTCGATGCCGACAACGTACGCTCAGTGCTTATCGACAGCGGCTACTATACGGCCGGCGACTTTACCGGTCTCTAGACCGGCAGCAGAGAAAGGATTGCGAGGAGGGCGATTGACTTTGGCCGTCGTCCTCCTCTATCTATTTTTCGGAGGCATCGCATGACGAAGAATCACATCCTGGAAATGAAGGGCATCACCAAGACGTTCCCAGGTGTGAAAGCCCTCGACAACGTGACCTTTGGCGTTGCTCAGGGGGAAATCCACTGCCTCGTGGGGGAGAACGGAGCCGGCAAATCGACCCTGATGAAGGTGCTCAGCGGAGTTCATTCCCACGGCGAATACGACGGCGAGATTATCTTTGCCGGGCAACGTCAGGAGTTCCGACACATCAGCGACAGCGAGAAGGCGGGAATCGCGGTTATCTATCAGGAGCTGGCACTGGTGCCGGAACTGACGGTCTACGAGAATATTTTCCTCGGTCACGAAATCGGAGGAAGGTTTCTCGTGGATTGGAACCGCACGATCCAACGGGCGGACGAAATGCTGCGGAAGGTCGGGCTTGCCATCAACCCGGATACCCCGGTCAAGGAGCTCGGCGTCGGGAAGCAGCAGCTCGTCGAGATCGCGAAGGCGCTGAGCCGGGACGTGAAACTACTTGTCCTCGACGAACCGACGGCTGCGCTCAACGAAACCGACTGCGACAATCTTCTTCGGCTTATAGAGGATCTCAAGACCCAAGGCGTTACCTCCATAATGATTTCCCACAAGCTCAAAGAGGTCATCCGCATTGCCGATACCGTTACCGTTCTCCGGGACGGCCGGACGATCTGCACCCTCGATGCCCACGCCGGGGAGGTTTCCGAGCCCGTCTTGATCAAGCACATGGTCGGGCGGGAAATCGAGAATATCTATCCCTCCCGTCCGGTGACCGTAGAGGACGAGGTGGTTCTCGAGGTGCGAAATTGGGAGGCGTTCAACACTCAGGCCGGGCGGCCGGTCCTTCGTGACGTCTCTTTTACGGTAAAACGGGGGGAGATCGTCGGGTTCGCCGGGTTAATGGGTTCCGGCCGGACGGAGCTTGCCCGGAGCATCTTCGGAAACCCGGACGGCTTTCGGCTTGCCGGAGAGCTCTTTGTAGCCGGGAAACGAGAGGTCATCAACCATCCTTCCAGGGCGATAAAGGCCGGAATCGCCTACGTTTCCGAGGACCGGAAAAAGAACGGATTGATTCTGATCCAAGATGTCAAGCAGAACGTCACCCTGGCCAACCTTCGGGCCATCGCCGATCGGGGGGTGGTAAACGACAACCAGGAAGTAAAGGTGGCCCGGGAGTACACCGACGCTCTGAGAATCCGCACCCCGACCGTCGAGCAGGAGGTGCGAAAGCTCAGCGGGGGGAATCAGCAGAAGGTGTCGGTCGCCAAGTGGCTCTTCGTAACCCCCCGGGTGCTGATCCTTGACGAGCCTACCCGGGGCATCGACGTGGGCGCCAAGTTCGAGATTTACACGATCATGAACCGCCTGGTCTCTGAGGGAATGAGCATCATCATGATCTCTTCCGAGCTGCCCGAAGTCCTCGGGATGAGCGACCGTATCTACGTCGTCTCCGACGGACGGATAGCCGGCGAGTTGCCGATAGCCGAGGCTACGCAAGAGCGGGTAATGGAACTGGCAACAAATTAGAGGAGGGAACCGGTGACCTTGAACGATCTGAAACGGGAGTTGCGAAAGCATCTCCGAGACTACGGCATGTACATCGCGCTGTTCATCATTTTCGGCGTATTCACCATTGCCACCGACGGTATCTTTATTTCGTCCCGCAATATCTCGAACCTTCTTAACCAGACCGGCTACATCGCCGTTATCGCCGTCGGAATGACCCTGGTCATCGTTATCCGGCACATCGACCTCTCGGTCGGCTTTCTCTCGGGCTTCCTTGGTGCCGTGGCCGCCATCGCCCTCGTGTTCTGGGGGCTCCCGGTTATCGTCGTCATACCCCTGGTTCTGGGGCTCGGCGTTCTTGCGGGGCTCTTGACGGCGTATCCCGTGGCGAAGCTGGGCATCCCCGCCTTTGTCGCCTCCCTGGCCGGGTGGCTTATCTATCGCGGCGCATTGCTCCTGGTAACCCTGGAGACGGGTACCATCGTTATTCCGAACGCGGCGTTTAACGCCATCGGAAACGGGTACGTCCCCGATCTGTTGGCCGTCGAGAGCTTTCTTCCGGGCCTACACAAGCTTACGCTCCTCCTCGGGCTCTTGGTAATCGCCTGGTACGTCGTCAGCAACGTTTCCGCCCGGCGGAGCAAGCAGGAATACGGCTTCGAAGTGTTGCCGGGAGACCTGTTCGTTATCCAGCTTATCTTCGTATCCGCGCTGATCGCCGTGGTCACCTGGGTTCTCGCCGGCTTCAACGGCCTCTCGTGGACCCTGGTCATCGTACTAGTGGTCGTCGCCATCTACAGTTTTGTCACCAAGCGGACCATTCTCGGACGGCACATCTATGCCGTTGGTGGCAACCCCGAAGCCGCGGAGCTCTCGGGCATAAGTGTCGAAAAGGTTACCTTCGTGGTCTTCGGGTCGATGGGAATGCTCTCGGCGCTGTCGGGAATGCTCTTCGCATCCCGGCTGCAGTCGGCAACTACCACGGCGGGAACTCTTCTTGAGTTGGACGCCATCGCCGCGGCGTATATCGGGGGCGTCTCCGCAGCAGGTGGGGTAGGGAACGTCGTCGGCTCGCTGATCGGGGCCATCGTCTACACCTCCCTGACGAGTGGGATGAACCTGATGGGTATCGACATCTCGTCGCAGTATATCGTCCGGGGTGCGGTTCTGGCTCTGGCGGTTATCTTTGACGTGACCACCCGGCGTCTGGGGCAGAAGTAGTTGCGAGTGCTCCCGGCCTAGGCGATGGCTATCCCGAGCACCGCCACCACGACCGTCGTGAGTAGTCCGATCATCCAGGTGAGGGCGTTGAACCGCTTATTGAGGTAGTCTTTCATATCCTCGAATCGGCGATCGTTCGCCTCGAAGCGGGCCGAGAATAGCTCGCGTTGCGATTTGAGCTCCTCCTCGACCCGGACCATGCGCTCGAGAAGCTGGGCGTTGGGTATCGGGTCCGGCGCGGCGGGGGGCGGGGTTACCGCCGTGGGGGCGACTTCCGAGAGCCACTGCCGGAGGTTGTTCTTTACGTAGCCGCCTATTCGCGCAAGCTCAGCGTCGCCTAACTGCATTACGGATTCTCCCATCCATGTCCTCCTCTATTATAGCAAGACGGCGTCGGATGGTCCGGTGATTTCAAACTGAACGCGATAGTTGACCGTTTTTCCGGTTCCCTGTAGCATCCTGGGCGAGTGTTTGAGTTGTCCGGCTTCTGTTCCTGGGATTCTTTACCTTCCTTTGACATCGCCCGTGTGCAAGTCAGCACGTCAATCTCGCCCTAAAGGAGAAGTTGCATGGGCAGTAAACTCTACGTTGGAAACATTAGCTACGCCACCACCGAGGACGAGCTTCGGGAGCTCTTTGGCGGCTACGGCCCGGTATCTGCGGTGGATGTCGTCCGCGACCGCTACACCGGACAGTCCAAGGGATTCGCCTTTGTTCATTTCGAGGATCCGACCCACGCCGAGCAGGCAATCCAGGGGCTCAACCAAACAGAAGTCGGCGGTCGTACCATTCGCGTGGATGCGGCCCGGGAAAGCTCGAACCGCTCCGGAGGGTTCCGCTAAGATAGTGCCCCGAGCCGGAGAAACGGCTCGACGGAGCGCTACCCAAGGAGACCGGTCGCAAAGCGGCGGGTCTCTTTTTTTATCTCCTCGCTCGACGTGGCCGTGAGGGCGACACCTTTGAGAGCTTCGAGGTCGCCTCGCGAGAGCCGCCGGATCTGATCCTTCGCAAAGGGGACGGACCCCGGGGCCATGCTAAAGTCGTCCAGGCCGAGGGCGAGGAGGAGTGGAATCGCCGCCGGATCTCCGGCCATCTCCCCGCACATGCCGCACTCCTTTCCCGCCGCGTGGGCCCCATCGATGACGCGCTGAATCAACGACACGACCGCCGGGTGGAGGGTGTCCGCGAGATGGGCAACCGTGTCGTTTGTCCGGTCGACCGCGATGGTGTACTGCACCAGGTCGTTCGTCCCGATGCTGAAGAAGTCCACGTGATGGGCGAGCCGGTCGGCGATAATCGCCGCCGAGGGAATCTCGATCATGATGCCGACGGGCATCTCGGCGTCAAAATCCAGGCCCTCCCGGGACAGCTCCTCCTTACAGTGCTCCACCGCCTCTCGGGTCTCCCGGATTTCCTCGAGGGAGCTGATCATGGGAAACATGATCCGCAGGTTTCGCTGATGTCCGGCCCGGAGAATGGCCCGGATCTGGGGGTACAAGAGGCGTTCGGGGTCCGAGAGGGCCAGGCGGATCGCTCGGCGGCCGAGGAAGGGGTTCTCCTCCGGGGGCATATCGACCGAAGGCAGCTCCTTGTCGCCACCGACATCCAGCGACCGGATAATCGCCGGACGCTTACCGAATACCTCGGCGATCTGCCGGTAGACCTCGTACTGCTCCTCCTCGCTCGGGAGCGTCTTCCGGTTCAGAAAGAGAAACTCGGTGCGCACCAGACCGGATCCTTCGGCCCCGAGCTCGAGGGCCTGCCGGGCGTCGGCGACGCTCCCGACGTTGGCCCAGATTCCAACGCGGTGGCCGTCGGTTGTAACCGCCGGTTCTCTCGCGCTCTTCAGGAGGAACTCTTTCCGGTTCTGAAACTCCGCCTCCGCTTTCGCAAAGGCGGCGA
>CAYPUT010000019.1:0-13144 GCA_964413945.1 uncultured Spirochaetaceae bacterium | reverse complement strand
AGCTCCTCCGGAGAGGGCTCTACGACGAGGGCTCCGCCGACGGCGTCGACGACGACCTCGGTTTCCGGTTCGATCGCGATGGGTCCGAGCCCCACGAGGGCGGGAATGCCGAAACTTCGAGCGAGGATGGCGGTGTGGGAAGTCGCGCTCCCGGCCCGGGTGCAGAGGGCGAGGACTTTGTCCCGGTCGATACCGGCGGTGTCGGAGGGAGCGAGGTCGTCGGCAATTACAATCGAGGCGCCGGGTAGATTGGTGAGCCCTTCACTCTTGGTACCCGTTAGGATGCCGATCAGCAGCTTTCCGAGGTCCAGAATATCGGCGCCTCGGCCGGCGAAGTACTCGTCGTCGATCGCCGAGAACTCCTCGGCGAGCTCCTTGGACACGTCTTCCACCGCCGCTTCGGCGACTAACCCCGTCTCGGCGATCCGCTCGGCGATGGCTTCGCCGTAGCTCGGATCGGTTAGAAACTCCCGCTGGATTTCGAAGATCTCGACCTGTTCCTCCATGCCGCCGACTTCCATCTGCTCCATCAAGGTGCTCAAGGAGTCGTCGGCTTCCCTTACGCAGTTGCGGTAGCGCTCTACCTCTGTCGCAGAATCCGTAACGCACTTCCGCGCGATCCGGACCGCCGTTTTTCGGTAGAGAAACACCCTGCCGGTCGCAATCCCGGGGCTCGCGACAATCCCTGGGTAGCGAATCACTGCTCCTCCTCGGGGACGTCCTCCAAGAAAGCCGAAAGGGCCTTCATAGCCTCCTCCTCGTCCGGGCCGTCGGCCGAGATGTGGATCTCGTGGTGTTGCGCTGCGGCAATCTTTATGACCTTGACCAGGCTCTTGGCGTCAACCTCTTCTCCGTCTCGTGTCAGATTCCGTACACGAATGCCGCTCTCGAATCCCTTCGCCAGCTTGACGAACTTGGCGGCGGGCCGGGCGTGGAGGCCGACCCCGTGCTTTACGGTAAAGGTCTCCCCGATCATTTTGTCTCCCTACTCACGAGCTGATCTTGAAGGCGTCGAAGGTGGTAAATGGTGGTATCCTCGTTGAGCTCGACGTCGTCGTAGGTAATTGGCTGATCCACCGGAATATCGCGTTTGACGACCGCTCCCGGGGCGAGACCCAAGGGGAGCATGTTTTCTTTTCTTGCCGTCTCGGCACTGTCTATCATTCCGTAGACCGTAAAGCCGCCGAGGGAATCGATGGTGTCCCCCGCCTCGAGGTCCTTCTTCGCAAACGCAACGGTTTCCGCTACCGGCGGCCGGTCGGTGGCGACGGTCGTTTCCCCGTAGAGGGCTGCCCGGGCTATCGAGACCGGGGTTTCCAGGCTCGTCAGGTGATAGGGCCGGTACAGCGCCCAGTAGGGACCGGGGCCCATGCTCAGGTAGCCGAGATCCCGTTTCAGTTTGGGGTGGTCCGTCGTAAAGACGACGAAGACTCCCGGGGCGATTCCGGTACCGTAATCGACGACGTATTTGTTCTCGAGGATCCCGCCGGCGTCCTTCGGGGCGAATACATCTTGGATGGTTTTCGGGGTGGCATCCGGCCCGTGCATGCCCCGGACGTCCGGAAGATAGCCGATGGCGTTTCCGAGGGAGGTCATCTCCACCATGGTCTTGGTGCCGTCCACAAAGGAGGCGAGCATCTTCGGATTCATCTGCTGGGCCTTCGCCTTTTCGGCGACGCTCTCGGGGTTGGCGTGGAGGTTCAAGGGGTTGTTCTTGCCCTTTCCGGCGCAGACCACGTCGAAACCGAGCCCTTTGGCAAAGTCGAAGAGCTCCATCGTCGCACCGGGCTCGTCCCCGGCGGTAAGGGTGTAGACAACCTCGGCGCTGTTCGCCATCGACCGCAGAATATAGCCGACGGTCGCGTCGGTTTCGACGTTCATCTGCAGAACGTGAGTCCGGTTTAGGATCGCGTCCATCGCGACCTGGGCGCCTACCTCGGGTACACCGGTAGCCTCGACGACGATGTCGATCTCCGGAATCTGCGAGAGGATGTGAGCATTGGTTGTCGCGACCCGCTTGCCGTCGGCCACCGCCGCCGCCGCCGTCGAGAGATCATCCGTTTCGACGACGTTTTTGGCCGGGACGTTCGCCGAGGCAAAAACCTCCTTTGCTCGCCCGGGGAGTACATCGGCGATCGCGAAGATACGCATGCCGTGCATCAGCTCGGTCTGGCAAACAAGACCCTCTCCCATCTGTCCGGCGCCGACAAGGGCGACACGGATAACGTTTCCGGAGCGTTCAAACTCCAAGAGCGACTGGTGTAGTTCCATTGAATATGTCCTTTTGTCTATAGGTTACGAGGTGATCTCCACCTCGAGGCCTGGTTCAATGGGCGGTATCTTGGCCTCTGCGACGTTGATATCGCCCCTCATTTCCGGCTCCGTGAGACCATTGAACTTGAGTACGAGGTGGCCCAGATTCCGCAGGTTGTCGTTCGCGACATTGCCCACCGCGAGAACCTCCCATTGATTCTCTCCGATGTGCACCGTGTCGCCGACGACAACATCCTCGGTCAGTGAATGAGCCGAGTCGTGAACGACGGCGTGCTCCTGGAGCTCTTCCGGGGCGTTCTGCCCGAAGAAGACGAGGACACCCTCCTCCATAAACTCCACCGCGAACTCTCCGATGGATGTCACCTTCGCAAAAAACTTTCGTGCTGCCATTCTTCCCGCCTGCTGTGGGGGCCGGACCCCGGGACCGGCGGCGGCCCCGGGGTGTTCCAACCCTTTTCGTTTCTGTTACTCCGCCGGTTACTCGGCCGGGGAGACGCCCGATTCCTTCACGCCTGAGACGAAGTTCTGCTCGTTGATGTACTTCATCAATGGCCCGGAGGGGGTCGCAGCGTGAACGTCGATCGTCGGGATTCCCTTCATCGGATAGACACCGACACGGGCGGTTCCACCACAGTCGATCACGGCGCAGGCGATCTCTTCGAAGGCGGCCTTCGACTTAAACCCGTCGAAGGGCTTGCCCCCGGTAAGGTCTGCAATCTTCTGTGCGACCGGATGGATGCCACCACCGGTAACCGAGTAGATCAAGGGGCGCTCTTTGGTCGGGTGGATATAGAGCGGTCCTCCCCAACCCGATACGCCGTGCTCGACCTTTACGCCCTTGAAACCGGTTCTGTCTCCGGGGGTTGCCTGCCATGCGGCGGCGGCCCCGGACGCGGTCTCTGTCGTGCCCGGCTTGGCGGCCGGTTTCGGCGGTTTTTCTGCGCTCTCTGCCGGCTTGGAGCCGACGAGCGCCTTCTTAACATTGTCCCAAAATGCCATTGATTCTTACTCCATTTAGCCCGTGTAGAGTCCCGCGCTGGCAAGCCATGCCAGAACGACGGCGATGGGGCCGGTGATCATCCGCGAAAAGAGGATCGCCGGGACACCGATCTCGACCGTCTCCGGCTCGGCTTCACCGAGGGAGAGACCGACGGGGATAAAGTCACATCCAACCTGGGGGTTGATGGCAAAGAGGGCCGGCAGCGCGTACTGCGGCGGAATGTTGCCACGTCCGATCTCTACACCGACGAGGGTTCCGATAATCTGCGCGATTACCGCGCCGGGTCCCAACAGCGGCGAGAGAACGGGAAAGCCGACGATGACCGAGAGGATCAAGAGACCCACGATGTTGTCGGCGAGGCCGGTCAGTCCTTGGGCAATCCAGTCGCCGACGTTCGTCGCGAGGATGATACCGATTATCAGACTGATAAAGGCCATGAAGGGAAGGATGTTTTTGATGACCTGGTCGACGGAATCTCGACCAGCCTGGTAGAGGGCGGCTACTACACCACCGACGGCGCGCCCGATTCGTTCGAGTCCTTTAGTAACTGCGTTTGCCATGTGCTGCCTCCTTACTTCTGGCGCGACCACATGATCGCGGTAATGCGCTCGGTGACGATGCCTCGGATGAAGATTACGACCAGACCAATGAGTAGGTAGCGGATGGCAAGATCGCCCAGCCCCAGTCCCAGTTGCTCGATGCCTGCGGCGATACCCGCCCAGACGAAGATCTCACCGGGGTTGATGTGGGGGAACACACCGAGGGGCGGGTGTACGTAGGACACCGCCGCGTCGTAGAAGGCCGGTTTGAACTTTTCGGGAAGAAAGCGGCCCATGGTGTACGCCATCGGATTGGTCAAGAAGAAGACGGACAGGAACGGTAAGACGATGTAGCGAATCGGGTAGAAGACGAGGCCATCTCGGGCCGCCCACTCGCCGACTTTGTTGATCCGTTCCGGACCGACCATGGCAATGATCGCGTTTACAAAGGTCATCAGGACGATCAACAGGGGAACAATTCCCGTGACCAGTCCCAAGAAGACCTGACCACCCTGCTGGAACAGACCGATAAAGCCTTCGGCCAAACGTGCTAGTGCTTCCATAATTCCTCCTTAAGGAACTTTATTGACGCCAACGGCGTCGTGTGGAATCAGCCGGGCGAACCGCCCGGTCGCAATCTCTTTTTCTCTCCTGCACCTCCTCTCCGGACGAGACGCCTTACGCGTCGCCGCTCCGGGAATCTTTGTTCTTGATAAATCCGGCGGCGTTCTGGAACGCCTTCCAGAGTTTTTCGTTTATGCCCGATAGGGGCTCGTCCCGGTCCAAGACCGACATCGGTTTGCCGCCGAGCTCGGGAACCGGCTGGAGATTCGCGAAGACGGTAAAGCCCGAGAGCTTCTCGGCCCGTAGAATGGTCCGATCGTCATTGACCACCAATACGCCGTAAACCTTTCGCTTCCAGGTGCTTCCGGACATGCCGACGCTGGTTTGGTTACCCTCTTTTCGCAGCTGGAACACGCGTTTGTGGAACCGCCGAGTTTGAAGCAGGGAAAAGCCTAACTGCAGGATCCAGACGAGGGCGATTGCGAGAAAGAGTCCGGCGTAGCGGTTCACGAAGAGGGTACCTCCAGAGTGGATGGTGATGAAGGGCGAGACTCGGGACGCCGCCGCCCCGCATTGGGTGTTCCAAGGGCGGCTTCCAGCACCGCCTCCGCGGTCGCGCTATCGGTTACCAGGGTGGTTACCCAGCGACCTTCCAAGGCGGCGGCTACTCCGGCGGCCTTTCCGGTGCCCGAGACGACGGCGATGACCGTCGGAACGTTTAAGAGATCCGGGAGCGAAAGACCGACTATTTGGTGGTTGAAGGGGATATCGATAAGCGAGCCGTCGGAAGCGATCTGTTGAGCCATGATGTCGCCGACGGCGCCGGCCTCCATCAGCTCGGCAATCGTCGAATCGGAAAGAAGCCGGGAGTTCCGCAAGGTAGAGTCGTCTTCCTCTATACACCCGATCCCCACCAGGGCGAGGTCGACCGACCGAGCGACGGTCATCGTGTCCGAGAGCGATGTTTCCTCCACGAGGGCCTTCCGGACCCCAGGGTCTCGTACGATGAGGGGTGCCGGGAAATAGCGGTAGTCCGCCCCGAGCTTGGTCGCGAGCTGCCGAACGAGCTCCGGACCATCGAAGGAGGGATTCTCGAGAGAAAGAGATCCCGAGAGCTGGATGACCGTACCGTCCCGGAGCTCGGTGTGGGGGAACTGGGTTACGAGGTGCTGGATGGTCCGGGACCAGGCGAGACCGATGCGGAGGCCGTCTTTGAGCTTCCGTTGAAGACAGAGGGCGCCGAGGCGTCCGACCATTCGGGCGGTCAGGACCGCCTCACCCCGGGGCGGGGTCGCCAGAATGTAGGCGTCCTCCAACCCAAAGGTGTCGATAAGTTGCCGCTCGAGTGCTTTGGACCGGGCGAGGGGGTAGTTCACCCTGATTTCCACCAGGTTGTTTTCTCGCACTTCGTTCAGGAGGCGGGACACCATCGAGCGGGACTTTCCGATCCGCTCTCCGATTTCCTGTTGGCTGAGGCCGTCTTCGTAGTACCAGACTGCAATCTGTGCCAGTTCTGCAAACCTACGCTGGTCCACACGCTCTCCTATTCACGTATGTGAATAGCTAACTCACGTACGTGAACCAAATACTAACCTGGATTTCATAATCTGTCAACAATGAATTGCTGCGCCGGAAAAATATTTCGGCCGTCGACCGAGCTCCCCGGCGATTCAGAGCGTCTGACTATTCGGGAGTCTATTCCGGAATAGTCTTGACTTTTCGGGAATTCACTCTGTATCCGACGCGGACAAAGTGCAGCTGGTCCTCGAGCCCGACAGGGAAAAAACCTATCCCGATGGCGTTGAGGTTCGCCGAGTCTCGACCTACATGGCCGACTTGGATTTCGTATAGAGCCACCGCGACGTGCCAAGTCTGTCGCGGACCGGCACCGCCTTCTATGCCAGCATCGTTAGCGGAGCCTCCAGGTAGCCGAGGAGCTTCTGCAGGAAGAGCGCTCCCTGGGCCCCGTCGATCAGACGATGGTCCACGGTTAGGCTCAGATCGCAGAGCTCGTGCTCCTGCGGGTTGCCGTTCGGATCCAGCCGAAGCTCCCGCCGGATGGTCCCGACACCCAGGATCGCGGCTTCGGGAGGATTGACGATGGGTGTGAAGGTGGTGATGCCGTACATCCCGAGGTTTGAAACGGAGAATGTGGCCCCTTGAAGATCCTCCGGTAGCAGCTTCCGATCTCGGGCCTTTCGGGCCAGCTCCCGGGCCTCTTTATGGATCTCGCTCAGGCTCAGGCGCCCGGCGTTGCGGATTACCGGTACCATAAGACCCGCCGGGGCTGCCACGGCCATTCCCAGATCTACTGCGCCGTGGGTAATCACCTTGTCTTGCGCAAGGCTTACGCGCATCCACGGTGCCTCCACCAGAGCTCGGGCCGTCGCCTTAAGGACGAAGTCGTTGTAGGAGAGCTTCTGGTCTCCGGCGGCACGTCGATGCGCGTTGAGCTCCTCCCTGGCTTCCATCAAGCGGCTAACGTCCGCGACGGCGTTTAAGGTAACCGGGGGAATCATCAGGTGGCTCTCGGTCATCCTTTGGGCGATGATCTTCCGTACCCCCGCCAGGTCGGTCTCGGTATCCTCCGGCGCGCTCCACGCCGGGGTCCGGGAGGGCTCGACACCACCGGCTCGGGCCGCCTGCATCGCCGCCCGGATGGCTCCTTGCTCGGCAACATCCCGCCGGGTAACCCGGGCTCCGGGGCCCGAGCCTTCGATGGGGCCCAAGTCGAGGCCCGCTTGTTCGGCGGTCCGGCGGGCGAGGGGGGACGCGGTGGTCCCGGCGGCATCCCCGGCGGCGGCGCGGACATCCTCGGCGCGGATCTCTCCGGCGGGACCCCCGGGAGTCACGCCCTCGAGGGGGATGCCGAGCTCCCCGGAGAGTCGCCGGGCCGCCGGGGTCGCCTTGAGGCGGCCGGTGCCTTCGGCCGGGGGAGCGGTCCCGGCGTGGGAGGCCGGTCTGGTCGCAGCGGCCCCAGGGTCGGGGGCCGGCGACCCCCCGTCGGGAATCTGCTCCCCTTCGGCTCCGATCCATCCGATGGTCTCGGTTACCGGAACCTCTTCCCCGGCCTCTTTCGTAATGGCTAGGACAACACCGGAGATCTCGGCCTCGACCTCCATCGCGACCTTGTCGGTCTCTATTTCGAGAATGGCCTCACCGACCTCGACCTTGTCACCGGGCTTCTTGAGCCACTCGATGATCTTTCCCGTCTCCATGGCCATGCCGGCCTTGGGCATAATAATCGCTTGCGCCATGCCGTCCTCCTACCGCAAGAGGGAGTGAACCGACGCGGTTATGCTCTCTTCGGTGGGGACCGCGTTCTTTTCGAGGTTCGGGTTGTACGGAATCGGAACGTCGAGCCCCCCGAGGCGTTTCGGCGGCCGGTCGAGGTAGAAAAAGGCCTCGCTGTCGACGATCCGGGCTACTATCTCCCCGCCGAAGCCGCCGGTCTCTACCGCTTCGTGGACCACGAGGACGCGCCCGGTCTTTGCCGCGCTCTCGATAATCGGCTCCGCATCGAGGGGAAGCAGAGTCCGGGGGTCGATCACTTCGATGTCTATTCCCTCAGGAGCGAGGTTCTCCGCCACCGTCAGGCACCGGGGAACCATCCGGCCCCAGGTAACGATAGTCAGATCCTTCCCCGTTCGTTTTACGTCGGTCTCCGAGAGGGGGATCCGGTAGTCTTCCTCGGGAATCTCTCCCTTCGTCCGGTAGAGAAGCTTCTGCTCCAGGAACACAACCGGGTTGTCGTCCCAGATTGCCGATTTCAGCAGACCTTTGGCGTCGTAGGGCGTGGAGGGGGTTACAACTTTGAGTCCCGGAACGTGGGTGTACCAGGCCTCCATACTCGAGGAGTGTTGCGCTGCGGCCCCGGTCCCGGAACCGGCAGGCGCCCGGACCACCATCGGCACGACGGCCTTGCCGCCGAACATGTAGCGAATCTTCGCCGCCTGATTGACCAACTGGTCCATCCCAATCGTGATGAAGTCGCTAAACTGGATCTCCGCGATCGGCCGCATACCGGTAACCGCCGCGCCGGCGGCGGCACCGATGATAGCCGCTTCCGAAATAGGGGTATCCCGGACACGCTCCTCTCCGAACTCTTCGAACATGCCGTAGGAGACCCCGAAGGCGCCGCCGTAGATGCCGACATCCTCTCCCATCAGAAAGATATCGTCGCTGGCCCGCATCTCCTCGCTCATCGCTTCCTTAATCGCTTCGGCGTAGGTTACTTCTCTCATCCTCTGTGCTTCCTTATGCGTAGACATCGTCGAGGATATCCTCGAGCTTCGGCTCGGGGCTGGCTTCGGCGAAGGCGACGGCGTCTTCAATTACCTGCTTTGCCGCCGCCTCCCGCTCGTTCAAGAGCTTCTCGTCGGTGAGGCCGTTCTCCAAGAGATGTCTCCGAAGACGCTGGATCGGATCCTTCTGCCGCCATTCGGCGATCTCTTCCTTGGTCCGATAGCGATTGGCGTCGCTCTTCGAATGCCCCATGTAGCGGTAGGTTTCGGAGATGATGAGCATCGGACCCTTCTTCTTGACGTACTCGATACCCTCGGCTGCGGCGTCGTAGACCGCGAAGACGTCGTTTCCATCGACGCTCTTGCCGGGAATGCCGTAGGCCTTTGCGCGCTCGGCAAGGTCTTCGAGATTGATGCTCTTCCGGCGGCTCATCGACATGCCGTACTGGTTATCCTCGCAGACGAAGAGCACCGGAAGGTCCCAGATGGAGGCCAGGTTTACCGATTCGTGGAAGCTCCCCTCGTTTAAGGCGCCGTCCCCGAAAAAGCAAACGACCGCCCGGTCGAGCTTCTTCATCTTGGTGGTAATGCCGGCCCCGACGGCGATCGGGATGCCTCCTCCGACGATCCCGTTCGCCCCGAGGTTCCCCCGGGTAAGATCGGCGATGTGCATCGAGCCACCCTTTCCTTTGCAGTAACCATCCTGTTTCCCGAGGAGCTCCGCCATCATCCTGTTGATATCTATGCCTTTCGCGATAGTATGGCCATGTCCCCGGTGGGTGCTGGTAATCAGGTCTTCGTCTGTCAGGTTGGAGATAACCCCGACGGCCGTCGCCTCCTCTCCGATGTAGAGGTGGGTGGTTCCGTGGATCATTCCCCGGGAAAAGAAGTACGCGACCTTCTCTTCGAAGGCCCGGATGGTGAGCATTGTGTCGTACATTTGTACGAGCTTTTGGGCCGAGAGTTTTTGGGACGCCGGCATGCTGTCCTCCCGATTGAAATATCTTGCAATAAGAGCAATTTATTGCTACTGACTACAGGAGAAGAGTACTGTTTATGCGTTTGAGCGTCAACGACGAAGGGATGGCGAGGCGATGATGGGAGAGGAGAACTTTCTACGGAAGATCGCCCGGCTGTACTACCTCGAGGGCCTGACCCTCCGGGAAATCGGAGAGCGCCTGAGTGTCAGTACGGCAACGCTCTCCCGTAGCCTATCCAGGGCCCGGGAGCTGGGAATCGTCCAGATTTCGATAAACGAGGGGGAGGCGGATTACAGCACCCTCGAGGTCGAGGTGGCGCAGAAGTTCGGCATCGCGGAGTGCCTGCTGGCTCCCTCCGGAGAGAGCCGGGAAGCGGTCTACGGGAACTTAGCGGAGCCGGTGTCGGAGCTTCTCTCCCGGATCGTGCCTCCTTCGGGGCTCCTCGGCGTCAGCTGGGGCCAAACGCTCAAGACGGTGGCTCATCGGATCGAAGGCCGGAGCGCCCGGGGGATCGACGTCGCGCCGATTATCGGCGCCATGGGCACCATCGAAACGGGAATCTACCCGAACGGCATCGCCCAGTCCTTTGCCTCTGCCCTCGGGGGAAACTCGTACCTGATCAACGCCCCGGCGGTCCTCGATTCCGCCGAGACCGCCGAAGGGGTCCGGAAGGACAGCGCCTTCGCGCCGATCGAGAAGCTGTGGGAACGCTTGGAGGCCGTGCTCCTCGGGGCGAGCGGCCTCGGCCCGGATACGAGTCTTGGGGCAAGCGGTGTCTTTTCCGCCGAAGAGCTTGAGAGTATGCGGGACGCCGGGGCGGTCTGTGTTATCAATTTTCTGCTCCTCGACCGGGAAGGCCGGCTCGTCGAGCACCCGATCGCCGACCGTATCATCAACCTTCCGGTGGACCAGCTCCGGCGGGTGCCCCATGTTGTGGTCGTCGCCGCCGGCGCCGACAAGGTCGACGCCATCCGTGTGGCCTTAAAGAGCGGGCTCGTAAACACCTTGGTGAGCGACGTGGAGACGGCCGACAGGCTGATGGGGTAGGGCTGAAGGCCAGGCAACCGGTCGTCGATACCGGAAACCTGGAGAGGGGCGGCTCAGCACAGCACAAACTATCTGTTTAGGCATTCTCAAAAATAGAAAATAGGGATAAAATATCTATTAATGGTGCGAACTAAGGTTGAAAGCCGGCAGAAAACTATTCTTCTCGTCGAGGACGAGGTCATTATCGCGTTGGCGACGGCGGGCTCCCTCGAAAGCCGGGGGTACCGGGTCCTTTCGGCGCACACCGGAGAGGACGCGGTTCGGGAAGCGACTGCGAACCCGGATATCGATTTGGTGTTGATGGACATCGACTTGGGTTCCGGAATCGACGGGACCGAGGCGGCGCAGCGGATTCTCGCAGCCCGGAGTCTACCGGTCGTTTTCTTGAGTTCCCATACGGAGCAGAGCCTCGTGGACAAGGTCCGGGGCATTACCCGGTACGGCTACGTCGTCAAAGACTCAGGGGACTTCGTTCTCAACGCTTCCATAGAAATGGCCTTCGAGCTCTTCGAGGCGCACAGGCGGGAGGAGGCGCACGTCGAACGGTATCGCGGACTCGTCGAGATCGCAACCAGCTGTATCAACCCCGCCGACGCCGATCTCCCGAATACCATCCGCAGCGCCCTCGGTACCATGGCGGAGACCATCGACGCGGACCGGGCGTACGTCTTCGACTACGATTGTAACCGGGGTACCGCCGTCAATACCTACGAGTGGTGCGCCCCCGGGATCGAGCCGCAGATCGATAAGCTCCGGGGCGTACCGCTGGAAGACATATCTGCCGGCGTCGAGCTTCACCGTCAGGGCCGGGCCCACCATCTTCCGGATCTTTCGGGTCTCCCCGACGGCCCGCTCAGGGGATTGCTCGAGGCCCAGGGTATCAAGAGCCTGTTGACCGTACCCCTGTTGTCCGACGGGGAGTGCGTCGGGGCGGTGGGCTTCGACCGTGTACGGGGGGTCCAGGCCTTCTCTCAGGAAGAGCACGGGTTGCTCTCGGTCTTCGCCGAGGTGCTGGTGAGCTTGCGGAAGCGGCAGGAAGCAGAGGAACGTCTTCGGGTGCTCTTCGACTCGGCTCGGGACAATATTCTAATCCACGAGGTCGGGCCCGACGGCACGCCGGGGCCCTACATCGACGTAAACCCGAGCACCTGTGAGACCCTCGGCTACACTCGGGAAGAGCTTCTGTCGATGAGCCCCATCGACACGACCGACGGCGATAGCGGAGAGACAATCCGGTCTATTCTCGCCGGCCTCGCAAACGGCGAGAGCGTGCTTGTCGAGTCGACGGGGCGCCGGAAGGACGGGACGACCGTTCCCTTCGAGTTGAACCTCCACCGCCTTAACCTCCAAAGGCGCGACAGCATTATCGCCATCTCCCGGGACATCTCCTCGCGAAAGCGCCAAGAGGAGATTCAGCGGCAGATCACCGAGATGGCGCCGGTGGCCATCTTTGTCTTTGACCTCGAGCAGGGGCGCCTAATCTTCGGCAACGCGGAATACCGGCAGCACCTCGGATACTCACTCGAGGAGCTGCAGGCGATGGGGGACCGGCTTACCGAGGCGATCTACCACCCCGACGCCCGGGAGAGGCTCTTCGAAGTCGAACGGCGGATCCGGACCGACCGGGAGGGGAAGGTCTTCGAGACCGATTATAAGTTGCGACGGAAGGACGGAAGCATCGGCTGGGTCTTCTTCCGGGAAACGGTCCTGAGCCGGAATCCCGACGGGAGCCCGAAACAGATTATCGGAATCGGTATCGACGTTACCGAGCGTAAAGAAGCCGAAGAAAAAATCGCCGGTCTCTTAACGGAGAAGGAGCTTCTCTTAACCGAGGTGCACCACCGGATAAAGAACAACATGACGTCGATGATAAGCCTGTTGTCGCTCCAGGCCGGCACCGCGGAAGATCCGAAGGTGGTCGAGGCGCTCACCGAGGCGCAGAGCCGGATGCACAGCATGACGGTCCTCTACGACAAGCTCTACCGCTCCCGGAACATATCGGAGATTTCCCTCGGTGACTATCTTCCTCCCTTGGTCCGGGAGATTGTCGCAACCCACGGCGCCGAAGGGAGGGTTACGTTGACCTTCGGCGTCGGGGACTGCGTGCTTCCGGTTGCCGCCGTCGCCGGCCTCGGCGTTATCGTCAACGAGCTTGTCAGTAATGCCCTCAAATACGCCTTTCCCCGTGGCTCCGGTGGCACCATCAGTGTGGCCACCGAGGGAGGCTCCGACAGTCGGCGGCTTGTTATCGCGGACAACGGCGTCGGGCTCTCGGAGTCGGTCGAGCCCGGGAGCTCCGGGGGATTCGGGTTGATGCTGGTCTCCAGCCTCGCCGACCAGCACGGCTTCGAAGTTTCGGTCGAACGGCGAGCAGGCACCCGGTTTGTTATCGAGCTCGGGGAGCCGGGTGCTCCGGCCGGTCGGCCCGGGTAGCTCCTATGAGCAAGGCGACGCCGAGGCCCGCGGCAACGAGCGCCGGCGTCGCGTAGGAGCCGG
>CAYPUT010000018.1:9003-29893 GCA_964413945.1 uncultured Spirochaetaceae bacterium | reverse complement strand
CGAACCAAGGCGGTAATGGTGGCGAACATTCTCGGGGTCCTGGTAAACGTCCCGGTGAACTACGTCCTTATCTTCGGGCGCCTCGGTTTTCCGGCCCTCGGCATCTCCGGGGCGGCCCTCGGAACCGTCGCCGGGAGCTTCGTCATCTTCTTGACCTTGCTGATCTTCTTTTTTCGTGACAGGGCGTTCCGGGTGACTCGTAATCAGCGGCCCTTCCTCTTTCGGGGAGAGCTCTTCCTTCGTATCGTCCGGTACGGTTTTCCGGTCGGGCTCGAGCTCTTCCTCAACGTGTTTTCCTTCAACATCTTCGTCCAACTGATGCATTCGATGGGGCCCGACGTCGCCGCCGCGACCACCATCACCTTCAACTACGACATGGTCGCCTTTATTCCGATGATAGGCCTTGGTATCGCGGTTACAGCCCTCGTGGCCCAGCAGATGGGAGCAGGAAACCCGGACGGCGCGAAGAAGGCGACCTACCTCGCGCTTCGGGTCGGCTATAGCTACGCCGGGGTCATGATGCTGCTCTTTCTCTTCGCGACGCGACCCTTGGTTTCGCTTTTCGCATCCGGTTTCGGCCCGGAGGACCAAGAGCTCATAAACCTTGCCGTATCGATGCTCCGCCTCGCGGCCCTCTACACCCTTGCCGACGTCACCCAGTTAGTCTTCTCCGGTGCTCTCAGAGGCGCCGGAGACACCCGGGCGGTTATGCTTATTTCGGTCGGAAGCCACTGGCTCTTTGCCACGATCGCCGTGGTCGGTATCCGAGTTCTCGGCTTCTCGCCCATCGTCATGTGGGTCCTCTTTATTACCTTTGTCTTGAGTCTCGGAGTGATGGTGGTCTTGAGGTTTCGCCGGGGAACCTGGCGGAGTCTTCGGGTAATCGAGGGGCCCGAAACCTCACCGGAGGTCCATAAGCCGAAAGTGGTAATTGAATCGGAATGGATCTGAAGTATACTAGCCCTATGACGCGAACCTTACTCCTTCTTTTGGTCTCCCTTGTTCTCTTTGCGGCCTGTTCCTCGGGCCCGCCCCCGACCCTTGTCGACGACGGCAGGATCGACTACCAGGTCCGGACACGGCGTGTCGAGTCCGACAAATCTCCGTACAACGTCCACCGTCTTGCGATCTACCGGGATCAAAGCGATATCGTCGAGCTCGGTGCCATCAGCTATAGCGACGGGCGTCCCAACAGCTACGCCCTCTCGGTCCTGTATACGGGGAGCGATTGGCGGTTTATGGACGGGAGCATGATCGTCCGCAGCGGAGACACCCTTCTCCGGTTCTCCGAACCGGTCACCCGAAAAGGGGGCTACAGCGCGCCGGTGGAGGAGCGGATTACCGTCGTCCTGAGCCCTTCGGAGTTCGAGCAGATTGCCCTCGGAGAAGACGTTGCCCTCGAGTACTTCCCCGGCCTGGTCATAAAAATTGACGCTCCGGGGCGGAGAGCTTCCCGTCGCTTCTTCGAAGAGTACGGACCCCGGTAGCCGCCGATGTCCGAATCTGCTCTCACACGTCCCGTCGCGGTGGTCGGTGTTCCCTTCGACGCGTACTCATCCTTTCTCCGGGGCCCCGCCCTCGCTCCGGCGAGAATTCGGGAAACTCTCTATTCGGCATCCGCCAACTGGAGCACCGAGACGGGAATCGATTTGCAGGCGTCGGCCGAGTGGGAGGACCAGGGGGACTTCGACATCGCGGTGGAAGACGAGCCCCTCCGGCGGATTCAGGAGGCTGCGGCCGGGGTGCTTGCCGGGGGCAAACGGCTTGTCGCCCTCGGGGGCGATCATTCGATAAGCCTTCCCTTGGTAGCGGCTCACGCGGCGGCCTTCGGCCCCCCGGCGGTTCTCCACCTCGATGCCCACGGCGATCTGTACGACAGCCTCGACGGAAACCGGTTTTCCCACGCCTGCCCCTTCGCGCGTATTATGGAAGCCGGCCACGCTCAAAGTCTCGTTCAGGTGGGGTTGAGAGCCCTGACAAGGCACCAGCGGGAACAGGCCGGCCGTTTCGGCGTCCACTCGCTGGAAATGCGCCACACCTCCCCGGAGGCCGTGAGCGGGCACCTTCGCGAGAGCCTCCCGAAAACCGCGTGGTCGGCCGGGGTCTATCTATCCCTCGACCTCGACGTTCTCGATCCGGCCTTCGCGCCGGGAGTCTCTCACCATGAGCCCGGCGGCATGACGACCCGGGATCTCTTGACCATCATCCAGGATCTTCCGGTGCCACTCTTGGGGGTCGATATCGTCGAATACAACCCGCTCCGGGACCCAACCGGGACAACCGCCATGGTCGCCGCGAAAATGCTCAAGGAGATTCTCGCGAGGATGCTTCACCCCGGGGGATAGATCTTTTCCGGCCTGTTCATACCCGGCTATCTTGACCTCCCGAACCCTTTACCGCAACACTCTTTCCATGCCTCCACAGGATCGTTTTGCTCCGGCCGTACCACCGGTCCTTCTCTTGACCGTAATGGTCTTCTTCGCCCTCTTTCCGCGGCTCCTCCTCGCGCCGCTGCTTCTGCGGATCTCCGAGGGCCTCGGCATGGACTACCGGGAGGCTTCCTCCTTTTTTGTTACCGCGTCCCTCGGATTCGTGACCGGGCTCATAGCCTCCGGCTTCGTCGCGCTGCGAATTGGGCATTACGGCACAATCCTCGGTTCCACCGCCATGGCGGGGGCGGCGCTTCTCTCCGTTATGGCGGTTCAGGACCCGGACTCGTTTCATCTGGTAATGGGGGTAGTCGGCTTTGCTAACGGTCTCTATCCCGGTAGCGGAGTAACCTCGGTAACCGCCGTCGTCCCGGAGCACCATCGGGGAAAGGCGATCGCGATCCACGAATCGGGGCCCAATCTCGCCTTTATTCTTGCCCCCCTCGTCTCGGCCGCTTTGGCCCCCTTTCTCGAATGGCGCATCATCTTCATGCTGACCGGAATAGCGACCCTCGTAGCCGCCGCGGCCTTCTCGGTTTTCGGCTCACGCAACGCGGGACCCGCGGAAGCCCCGAACTTCCACAACCTCCGTCTGGTCGTAAACAACCGGACCTACTGGATTGTCGTACTCCTCTTCGCCTTAGCCGCTTCCTGCGCCATCGGCGTCTACGCGGTTCTTCCGACCTTCTTGGTCGTCCACCACAACCTTTCCGAAACCACCGTCAACACGCTCGTGGGCTTATCCCGGACCAGCGGCTTTGTCGCCATTCTCGGCGCCGGGTTTCTCTCGGACCGGTTCGGCTTCCGTCGTGTAGCGGCGATCGTCCTCCTGTTTTCCGGGGTCATGACCGCAGGCATCGGCCTCGCCTCGGGTTCCCTCCTTATCGCCGTCGTTTTTCTACAGCCCTTGGTCATCCAATCTTTCTTTCCCTTGGGCATCTCCGCGGTGGCGGCAATTACCCCGCCCGCAGCTCGGAACCTCGGGGTTATCATTCCGATTGTTTTCGCGAACTTTATCGGATCCGGTGTCACCCCGCGCGTCTTCGGGGCCCTCGCCGACGTGGGTTTTTTTGCCGCGGGCTTCGTAGGACTCGGCGTAGTCCTCCTTCTCGCTACGGCAACCCTCAGGTCAGCGTCGGTATAGGGCACTTCTGAGGTGTCAACAAGCCTGTTGATATATCGTTCCAACTTGTTTTCCGATCGACTTTTATCGGAGAATGGCGGATATTGCGGGAATAGTCCCGGCAACCCTTTTCGGTACAGACAGTTGTGCCGTAGGCTATCAACAAACTTGTAGATACCTATTAAGATTCTCGAAAGGAGCAATTCAAAATGATCTACTGCATTCCCGCGGAAGGTACCGAGGGTCTCTCCGCTCCGGTTAGCGGTCACTTCGGCCGCTGTTCCTATTTCGCCATCCACAACGACCAAACCGGCGAGACGACAACCGTTGCCAACGGGAATACCCACGACGAACACGGGCAGTGTCGGCCACTCGAATCGATCGAAGGGTTAGGAGTAAACGTAGTCTTAGCCGGAGGAATGGGCCGCGGGGCGGTTTCCCGCCTCAACGCAGCCGGCATCGATGTGTTCTGTCCCCCCGGGGTTGCGGCGGAAACGTTGACCGTCGGCCGCCTTATCGACGCCTACCGCACCGGAAGCCTCGAACCGCTCAGTCCTGAAGGCGCCTGCGGCGGCCATGGCGACCATCACCACTAGACGACCGAAGCGCCGCCGGGGCCCTTCGGACGGCGCAGGGCGACGCCTAGAGCATACGCGGCCATAAGCCCCCCGAGGATCAAAAATCCGATACGGAAGGATGCGGTTTCGGCGACCCAGCCCATTCCGAGGGGAACGAGTCCGCCGCCGAGTATGTACCCGAAAGGCACCGTCAGCGAGATATTCAGGTTCCGGGTCGCTTCGGGACCCACCCCCGAGAGGGCCGTCAAGACAACGGGAAAGAGGGCGGCGCTTGTTAATGCCTGGAGAAAGACCGCCACGACGAGGGGCCAACCCGAAAACAGCCCGATGCCGAGAATAAACGTTCCTCCCGATATTCCGAGAAACACGAGAAGGCGGTGTACGCCGAACCGGTCGGCCAAGGCGCCGGCGAGAAAGATTGCGACGAGCCCCATGGTCCGGGAAAGACCGACGACGGTGTTTACCGTAGAACGGGGGATGCCGACTTCGGAGACAAGGTAGGTCGGAAGCATCGAGTATACCCCCATGTGGGCGACCATCGCCCAGATCATGAAGACCGCAGCCATCCAGAACGCCGGATCGCCGATGACCACCCGGATCTTCGAAAAATGCGGTGGCGCCCCACGAAACCGCCCCCCTTCGGAGAAGACACCGTAAACGAGAGCGGTAACAATAGCCGCACCGGAGGTGACCAAAAGGGCCCCCCGCCAGTCGCTGATACGGAGCATCAACTCGGCGAAGAAGGGCGCGAGGACGAATACCAGGTTCGGGCCGATTTCGTGGATCGCCGTAGCGGTACCCCACCGTGACTTCGGCACGAGGGAGGTCAAGGTCGTAATCCCGGAGGGCGGATAGAGGCCGGCCCCCACCCCCACGACGACCAAGGCGAGTCGCATGGTAGCGACGGAAGTCGAAAGAGCCACCAGAGCGACGCCCAGCCCGGCCAACACCACCGCGATAACGATGACGCTCCGATGGTTGATGAACCTCGTAAAGTGTCCCGAAACCAGCATGGTGGTCGTGTATCCGACGGCGATAAAGAAAAAGAACGAGCCTCCGACCACGTGGGAGATGTTCAGATCGCTCTCGATCGCCGGCAAGAGAGGCGAAAAGATCATGCGGCAGAAGAAGCTAAAGAAGACGACGCTTACCAAGAAGGACAGACGTCTAAAACGAAAGGGAGCTATGGGGTCAACGGTTTCTGACATCGCTCCACTTACCAGCGCCGGTGCACCTGAGATTGTATCAGCGGGGCGTCGAAGAGCTTCAGCCGACAGATCCCCTCCGCAACGTGGATTTCTTCGGACACCGATCCCCAGGATCCTCCGATGGCCCAGGCCCCGAAACCGATTTCCGATACCTTCCATCCCGTTCGTTCGAAATTTCTATAATTCACGCCTTACCTTCTACCCTCTACGATGTAGTCCCACCAAAACGGCCCCGTCGCAAAAACACCCCTTCGCAAGGCCGAGCGATCGAGTAATTCCCGAGCTTCCTGCGTCGAAAGAGCCGTCCGCAGCTTCTTTTCGAACCAAGCCACCCATACCCTCCGAAGATCGGTGATCAGAATCGTGGCCCCGGGCCTCGCTATTCGTTCGATTTCCCCGAGCATCCGAAGCGGATCTTCGACGATGTGGAGCATATAGCTGCTGACGACGATATCCGCCGAATCATCCGGAAGATCAACATGTTGAACGTCGCCTTTCGCGAAGCTCACGCGGTTCTCTACCGTCTTCCGCTCTGCAAGGTCCTCGGCAATCTCCAAGAGCGGCTGTGCCAAGTCGATCCCGGTAACGCGGATCTTCGGATGGAGAATGGCGATCTCGGCGGCTACTCCACCGAATCCACACCCCATATCCACGAGGTGTCCTTTCCGCACATCGAGTCGCGTCAGCAGCTTTCCCAATCGCCGACCGGTCTGGGCGATACTCTCCAAGTTGGTCTCGTAGTATCCGCGAGCCCAATCGACATCGTCGAATACCCGCGGATGAAAAAGCTCGGCCCGTTTCAACGGCAGTCCCCTTCTCTATTCAAGTCGTTCCAGATAGTCTCGCAGCTTGGCCTCCGCAAGCTCTCCAAAGTGGTAATCCACGAGCACCCCTTGCGAGTCGAAGAAGACCGTAGTCGGAAGGCCACGAACTCCGAAATGCGACCCGAGGCGCTGTTGTCGGTCGAGAAGGACGTTCGGCAGAGCGATATTTTCCTCCGCGAGGTACTCCTCGATTACCCGTGTCCCCTCGCCCTGGTTGACGAACACAAAGCTCGTGCCCTCTGTGTCTCGAGCAGTGGCAGCCATCATCGGCATTTCTCTGCGACACGGAGGGCACCAAGTCGCCCAGAAGTTGATTACCGTCGGGGTACCTAGGTAGTCTGCCATTTGCACCTCTCCTCCGTCCAGGGTCGCCAGGCTCAAGTTTGGCATCAGAATCGGCTCTCCCCGACTGCGGACCACCGAGGTAACGGCCGTCGGAACACCCCAGACCAAGAACGCCGCCCCGAGAACGGCTATCGCCGGCACCATGTTCGCCGGCGACCGACGAAAATGCCACAAGCTAAAGAGAAGAACGCCCGCGACGGCTCCGAAGGGGGAAAACCCTCCCTGCCAGAAATAGAACACCGTCAGAGGCCGGGAAAGAAAGCTCGACGCGTGGAGAGCCACGTAGAAGAGCCGTCCGAAGACGAGTCCCGCCGCCAGGGCTCCGCCGTCCCATTTCGCAAGCCCCGGCCGCCGCTTTGCGACGATGCCGGAAACCACCACGAAAGTGACTATGGCCAGAATCCCGAAGGCCCGCTCGAGGGACAAGGCGAGGGGGCCAATGGTAACCGCCCCCACTACTCCTCCCCCTCCTCCGTACCACCCCCGATTCTATCCGGCGGAACCCGGGATGCCCGTTCCTTGAGATGCTTCGAGAAGGAAAATCGGGGTACGGTGGTTTCCGGCTTCGCGGGGATCAGGAGCTCTTCACCGGTCGCGGGGTTGCGGCCGACCCGGGCCTTTTGCGCACCCCGGGTTCCGAGAAACAGCCGGCCGAGACGGCCGACGGGAACCCGCTCGCCAAGGAGGGCGCCGGACTCGAGCATGGTCAAGTAGTCGTCGAGGAGCCGCCGAGCGAGCGTCTGGGTAACGCCGTTTCTCTTGGCCAGATATTGGACGATCGACTTGATCGTAAAGTGGTCCACGCCCCCTTCGACGGTGAGGCTCTGGTTCTCCTTGACGAACCCGTTGGTCAAGAAGATAGCCGCCTCGAGGAGCCGCTGTTCCTGCTCCCCGGGAGACAGCGACGGATCGAACGACGCGATAAACAGCACCTCCGACGTGCTTTCGATCGGGCAGGTCGAGAACCGAACCGGGGCGTCCACCGTGGCATCCTCCGCCAGGGTGCACCCCTCCGTTACGATGATGTCCGGAACGTCGGCCCGGAGTTTAATGCTCGCGTACTCGAATGTGCGCCCCCCCTCGGTCAGGGGGCCGAGACAGACCAGGGATCCGGAGTAGGTCAACAGCAGGACGGCCCGGGGATCCTCCGCCGGAAAGCGTTCCTCCTCGGTCATATCGAGGGCTTCCCGTTGCTCGACGAAGAGGCGGCGTTTCGCCGTCCAGTTCTCGGTAATCTTGGCCAGGGATGTCTCCCCGGGGGGAAGGCCCGAAGACTCGGTAATGGCCTCGAGATGCCGCCGTATTCGTTCAGGGAGCTCGTTGAAAGAGTCCGTCATTGTCGCCTCCAAGTGGAATTTCGAACTGTATGGTCCTACATTGAGTGTATCACGAAGAGGAGGAGTAACGATGGGTAACTACCTAGGACAAATCCCGACGGAGATTCAGGACCACATTCGGAACATTACAAAGAGCTCGGGCCTTCCGGACAACGAGGAGTCCGTCGAGACCATAGCCCAGGCCTGGCTTGAGAAGAAGCGCATATTCGAAGAAGAGATTCAGAAGCGGGGCATGGAAGAGATAGACGATTTCGAAGAGGAAGAGGACCGTGGCGCCCTCATGCTTACCTATTCCGGCTCACTCCTTACCCTCGGTCCCTTGGTTGACGGGAGCCGGAATGTCGACTACATCAGCATCGGCCTCCGGGGCGATGTCCCGGAAAGCGCGCATCACGAAAGCGCCAGGCTATCCGGCGACGTCGCGGTCGACGAAGTTGCCGCTTTCAGCCCGGGGCCGATCAAACAGACCTCCGCCATCTTCAAGATCGCCGTTGCCGCCGACGAGCTGGAGACCGAAGAGGAAGAAGAGCTCCTCCTTAGCGTTACGGAAGTGTTGAGCGAGGAGTTCGCTCAGGTAAACAAGACGGTAATCCTGGAATAGCCGATGGAGAGTATCCGGCGAAGGCTCTACGAGATAGCCGGTAACGGGGGGCTGCCGGATCCGGCGGCGCTCCAAATCGACCTGGAATCAGGTCTCGAAATAGTGCGTTCCGAGGCCCCCCCCCGGCGTCCCCTGGATGACGCCGGCCGTCCCGGGGGGCTCATCTACCTTCGGCCCGACGTCCCGACGGTTATCGTTCCGGACGTACACGCGAGGGTGGATCTGGTTCTTTCGGTGTTGGACCTTCCCCTCGCCCCCTGGGGCCTCGGGGGGACGCTCCTCTCGGCACTCCTTGGCAAGGAGGCGCAGCTTCTGTTCTTAGGAGACTACGTCCACGCCGAGTCCCGGGCTGCGGGTAGATGGCTCCGAGCATTCGAAGAGTTTCAGGATTCATACGCCGAGCACGACGCGATGGACGCCGAAATGGCGGAAAGCCTTACGGTCTTGCGCCTTGTGGGACGACTACGAAGTGCCTCCCCGGAAATGGTACACTGTCTTAAGGGCAATCACGAGAACGTCGCCAACGAACACCGGGACGGCAACATCCCCTTCGGGAAGTTTGCCTACGAGGGCGCAATGGTTGCAGATTACATGCGCCGGTTCTTCCCCTCGGTCTTCGATACCGTCTACGATTTCGAGAAGAGCCTACCCCTTCTCGCCGTTGGCGCGCGGTTTCTCGCAGGGCACGCGGAACCGGCCCGGGTATACACCAAGGAGGAGATTATCAACCACCGTTTCGACGGTGAGGTCGTCGCGGGTCTCACCTGGACAGCCAACGATGCCGCCGCACCGGGAAGCGTGGAAGGCATGCTCCGCACACTTCTCCCCCCGGCAGCCGGGGACCGGAGCCTCTACTTCGGGGGACATCGACCGATAGACGACCTCTACAACCTCCGGGCGGAGGGGCGTTACGTTCAGCTCCACAACCCCGAACGCCTCATTGCCGCGGTGGTTCCCGCCGACCGCCCCTTTGACCTTGACCACGACGTGGTAGAGGTGCCGAAAGCGGAGGAGGAGGCGTTGTATGGCTAAGACCCCCGATTCTATCGGCAAGTACCGCGTCTTCAAGCAACTCGCCCGGGGCGGCATGGGAGCGGTCTACACCGCCCAGCATCCTACCCTCGACCGCACCGTTATCATCAAGAAGTTGACCCTCCGGGGAGACGCGGACATGCGAGAACGGTTTCGAAGAGAAGCTCAGATAATGATGGACCTTCGAAACGACGCCATCGTGGACGTCTACGACCACTTCCGGGAAGGAAGCTCCTACTACATCGTTCTCGAGTATGTCGACGGCGTCTCTTTGGAGGAGCTCATCCACCGGGAGCGCTACCTTCCGAGCGACGTTGCCCTGTTGATCGTCAGAGAAGCGTGCAGAGCCCTCGTCTACGCCCACGAACGGGGCGTGATCCACCGGGACATCAAGCCGGGAAACATCCTTATTTCTCGCAGCGGCGAGGTGAAGCTGGTCGATTTCGGTATCGCGACCATCCACGGCGACGACGAGTCCAACCTTACCCGGGAGGGGATGACCCTCGGGACCCCGGTCTACATGGCGCCGGAGCAGTTTCAGAACACACGGAACGTCGACAAGCGGGCCGACATCTACTCTATCGGAGTCGTCCTCTACGAAGCGGTTACCGGGCAGAAGCCCTTCCCCAACTCTCTTTCGCCGGACGCCCTTGCAAGAATTCAAACCGGACAGTACGAGAGGCCCCGGAAGGTAAACCCGAAGGTCTCCCGTTTCGCGGCCCAGATCATCAAAAAGACGATGAAAGTCCGGACCGACCGGCGAGTACAAGATCTCGAATGGGTCATCCGGAAGATCGACCATAAGCTCAACGTGGATTCCCGGAGCCAGACGACCGATATCCTTGCAGAGGTTGTCTCAGGGGAGAAGCCGCCGGAGGTCCCTGCCCGGAAGCCCGCGCTCCGCCGCAGTCTCGCTGCGGCCCTCGCGGGACTCTTGGTCGCCGTCGGCGCCTACAGCTATTTTACCGGCTATTACCGCGAGATTCTGATGCCCCGGCAGTATGGGGCCTTGGAAATGCAGATTCGCCTTCCCCGGGGGCCGAAGGCCCCGTCGGACCTCTACGTCGCCGCGGAGCTCTTTCTCGACGACAACGACGAGATCCCGGAGATCGACGTCCCGTCTTTGAGCTTTCACCGTCGACCGGAAGCGGAAACCGAAGAGCTTCTGGTCTTCCACTCGCAGCGGCTTCATCTGCCCGCGGGAAGCTACCGCGCGAAGGTAATGGTGGACTCTCGCCTCTCCTGGCAGAGTTTCGTCCTCTCTCCGGTGGCATCGACGACCTCCCGGCGGCTCTTCCTCCCGGGGGATCCCGAGACCGCCCAGCTTCTCGAGGTTCCCCTCTCAGACTCGCCGGCCGTTCCCGTCGAGGTCGACTGGCGGGTGACCGACCGGGAAACCGGCCGGGATATTAGCCGGGGTACCGAGGTCTCCGCCTGGATCAACGGCCGGTGGCTCCCCTGGGGTCCCCTGGTAGCGGCCCGCATCCGGTCGGGTGGTGTCTATCGCTTTTCCTTCGGGCGTCCGGACTATCTGGACCAGACGTTCAGCCTGGCAGTCCGGCCGGAGCAGACGAGCCTCTTCCTCCGGGTCGCCCTGCCGCCGGTCCCCGGAGCCCTGGTTGTCGAGGCCGCGCCGGAGGGATACCAACTGCTCGTCGACGGTTCGACGCACATCCGGTCAGGGGGCTATCCCGGGCAACTCATCGAAGTCCCCGAGACCGGGACCGATTCCATCCGGCTGGTGCTGCCCCCGGGGCGCTATCAGGTGGCCCTGAAGAAAGGATTCAACACCACGTCGCCGGTTCGTATCGAGGTACCCTCGGGTCACGCGGTGCCCCTCTCCATCGAAGACACCTCGGGAGAGGCCACCTTCGCCGTGGGCACTCCCCGAGCCGACCCTCGACTCTCGCAAAATCCATAAGGAGCGACGCATGTCCACCTTTTACCGTCGTCTGGTATACGTTCTCTTGGGCGTTGCCGGGGGACTCGCGGTATGGCCGGTCATGGAACTGGTTATCCGTTTTCAGGGTCGGTTTTCCACCTACCTTCTCTTTAGCGTCGGTTCCGGCGCCCTCTTCGGCGCGGCCTACGGGCTCTTCTTCGGTCTGGCCGACGGGGTAATCGCCGCCAACGCTCGCCGCACCCTATCCGGGGGACTCTTCGGGGCTCTCTGGGGACTGATAGGCGGCGCCGTCGGGTTCGTCCTGGGTCAGTGGCTTCTGCTCTCCCTGGGGGAACACCTCTTCCGGCAGGGCTTCAGTCTCGCCGGGGCCGCCCTTCCCATGGCCCGTATCCTCGGTTGGGTTATTCTCGGCGTCTTCGTCGGCACCACCGAAGGCGTTCGAAAGCGCTCTCCCCGGAAGCTCGGTGTCGGAATCGTCGCCGGCCTTATCGGGGGAGCCCTCGGGGGTTTCGTGGTGGAATACTCGCGCGCCTACCTCTCGGAAGGGCCGGCGCGGCCCCTTGGGCTTCTGCTCTTCGGCGCGTTGGTCGCCCTCGCCTACGGGTTAGTCGAGAAATCCTTGGCCTTCGGGACCTTTCGGCTCCTCAACGGAGTCTACAAAGGAAAAGAGTTTATCCTTAATCAGCGACGCCTCGATGTGGGCTCTTCCCGGAAGGCGGATGTGCCGCTCTTCGGTTACCGCCGGGTGCTCGAAAACCACGCGAGGATTCGGGCAACGGGTCAGGATATCTATCTCTACCCCGGGGGACCCGAGGCGGAGGTAAAGCACAACGACACCAATCTCTCCGACCAAGGAGTGGGCCCCCTCAAGTACGGCGACGTTCTTCAGATCGGAAGCGCGAAGCTTCTCTACCTGCCCTAGGAGCAAAAAATGATCGGCAAACGAACCGCTCTTATCATTACGGCACTTCTGCTTCTCGCACCGGGCATCTTTTTCGGCCAGTCGCTCCGGATCGGCCAGGTCGACCCGAGTCGCCTTCTGACCCGGCAACAGGTGGACCTCTACCTCGGCGTCACCACGGCCGACGGGAGGGTTCCCGGCAGCTTGACTCCGGGCGACTTTCGGGTAGAAGAGTCACCCGACGGCGAAACCTTTACCGACGCGGAGGTTCTGAACGTCACACCCGTGGCCGACCTCGACGAAGGGATCACCTTTCTGCTTCTCGTCGACAATTCCGGAAGCATGTACCAGACCATTCGGGGAGAGGACACGGAAGACCCCGGGGCTATGCGGATAACCGCGGCGAAGAGCGCCATCCGCGATTTTCTCGACCAACTCGACCACCCGGAAGATCGGGTTGCCCTTGCGAGCTTTAACACCGATTACCGACTACACACCCCCCCAACGACCTCCCGAGAGACGGTAGACGAGGCCTTGGAAACGATCCGGAGGCCGGAAAGCGACCAGGCGTACACCGAGCTCTACCGGGCCCTCTCGTTGGCCGCGGAGGATCTCGGAGACGTGGTAGGCCGCAAAGTAATCGTCGTTCTCTCGGATGGAGAGGATTTCCCCTTTTCCGTCCATTCGGGACGGCCCCACCCGGAGTACGGCGAGCAGCTCGTCGATCCGGAGGATGCGATTATGTCGATTACCCAAGAGTCGACCGGCGCCTTTGCGATCAACTTCGCGACGGCAGGGGATGAAGGGCTCTCTTCGATCGCGACCCAATCCGGCGGGCTCCTCTTCGACGCGGCGGACCAAGAGCAGCTCGCCTCCGTCTACGGAGAAATCCGTGCCCGGATCCTCGACGAGTATCGGCTGACCTACCGTCCCCAGGTTATCCCCGGAAGAACCCGAACCGTCCGGGTAACCTACCTCGCGGGCGCCCTCCCCGTCTCGGAGGAACGCCGCTACTTTACCGCGACCATAATGGGACTTCCGGGAGAGGGGCCGTGGTTCGTCTATCTGCTGCCGTTTGTCGGGGCCCTTCTTCTGGCCTTCGTCACGGCTCTGCTGCGATTCCGCAACAACCGCGGGGTTCCGAACCTCGAGGTGCTGAACCTGAGAGGAAAGGCAACCCAGGTTCTCGACATTACCGCCGCCAAAACCGTAATCGGGTCGAGCAACGAAGCGGAACTCACCCTTGCGAACGCTCCGACCCTCAAAGAATCCCACGCGACCATCGTCTTCGACTCGGCAACCAAGAGCTACACGGTCGTAAGCGACGAACCCATTAGTGTAAACAACCAACGCACGTCGAAGCGCCGCCTCTCTCCGGGGGACGTTATTCAGCTTCCCGGTAGTACGATCGTTTTCGACACTCCGGAGGAGGAAGAAGAGGAAAGTTGAAGTAATTCTCGAGCTCGAGGTAGATCTCCTCGACGTCAGCGTCCGGGATATCAAGAAGCTTGTTGATAACACTATCTCGACCGAGAAACCCGACGCCATCAAATCGGTGAGCATTAAGGAGGTAAAGCTGAATCCCTAGCCGGAGTAGAGGCTACCATTGGAGAGAATAGTCGTGCTACCCTAGGGCAAATGAGCAGTAAACAATCCGTCGTCCTCGTCGTCGACGCCGGGACGTCCTCGTCTAAGGTCGGTATTGTCGACCGGGAGGGAACCGTTCTCCACAGGGCGTCGGAGCGCTACGACTACGTGGCCCCGAAGCCGGGTTACGTGGAGCTCGATTTCGAGGTGCTTTGGCGCCAACTCGCCCGGGCCGTTGCCGGCCTCCCGACCAACGACTACCGAATAGAAGCCATCGGCCTCTCGGTCCTCCGCCCGGGTTTAGTTCCCTTGGACCGGGAAGGAACACCCCTCCGGCCGGCGATAATACACCTCGACCGCCGGAGCGAGCCGGAGGCCTCCGAGGCGGTCCGCCTTATCGGAAGAGAGCGATTCCTCTCGGTCGCAGGCAATCTTCCGTATCCCGGGGGGATGTCCCTCTCGAGCATGCTCTGGATTCAGAAGAACGAACCGGAGGTGTTTTCCAAGGTTCGCTATTTCGGCCATACGAACACCTTTCTGCTAAAGCGGTTGGTCGACAGGTGGGCTATCGACACCACCAACGCCTCGTTCAACGGTCTTTACCGGACCCTGACCGACGACGGGTGGGACGGGGACCTGATGTCGGATCTCGGCTTCGCGCCGGAGACCATGCCCCCGGTCTACCATTCCGCCGACGTCGTCGGTTCCCTGTCGCGCCGGGCCGCGGAGCAGTTGCGACTACCGACGGGGATTCCGCTGGTCGCCGGGGGGGGAGATACCGGCATCGCGGCTTTCGGCGCCGGGGTCAACGACGAGGGAGACATTCTGAACTCCACCGGTACCGTCGAAGTCATGGTTCTCTCGACGGAGAAGCCGGTTGCCCGGGGGGAGTTTCTCCTCTGTACCCACCCGCTCCCGGGGAAGTGGTTGGTGATGAACATAATCGGAGCCGGCGGCGGCGCCCTCGACTGGGTTCGCCGGGAGTTCTACCGGGACATGGAGCCGAAGAAGTTCTACGCAGAGCACCTTCCCGAGATCATGCGGAACCCCGAGACGACGGTGAGCCTCTTGCCCTACTTTGCAGGGGACCGGACAAGCTTCGAGAAGCGAACCGCCGAGTTCACCGGAATAACCTTGGCGCACACCCGGGACGACCTCCTCCGGGCGACGGCCGGCGCGATCGTCGCGGAAATGCGCCGCCGCTACGACTATTACGTGGAAAACTGGACCCTCTCGGGAAAGATGCGGTACACCGGCGGCGGGATCGAGGCGATGCTCCGTCTGAAGAAGAAGACCTTTCCGGGAGTCCGGTGGGAGGAATCCCCGGACGCCACCATGACCGGAGCCGCGAAGCTCGCTTGGATGGCAGCCGAGGCCGGCGCAGTGGTAGCCACGCCCTTCGCGTAGGCCGCCGGTTGTTAGAAGGGCAATCCGTACCCCGCGAGAAGGGTCACGGCGTTATCGTAGGCCTTGTCCCGGTTATATCCGCTAAGACCCCGGGCAAACCGGGCGTCGAAGAGCAGGACCCCTGGCCCAAGGGGAAGCGCATAGCCGAAACCTCCGGTCGCCCCGAATATCTGCTCCGCCTCCGGAAGGTCCTCACCCTCAAACACCTCGCCGTCGGCCCTTGTTTCGGTGACGATGTCACCTTGGAGAAGCAGAACCGTCGGTCCGAGAAAAACGGAAAGCGCCCCCGGACCGACGTCGAAATAGCGCTCCCCGAAAAGAGACGCGTCAAGCAGCGCGGTACGGACCCGGAGCTCCGCGTCACTACCGTCTATCCGGCCGTCCACCCGGCCACCGTGCTCGGTATAGAGAAGCTCCGCCCGGATGCCGTACCGCGAGGGAAACACCGCAGAGACGAATCCCCCGACCGTTACCCCGAAACGTCCCTTGTTATCTCCGTCGAGAAGCCGAACGACATCCTCGTCCCAGTCGGATCCGGTAATCCAGGAAAAGTTCGCCCCACCCTTCGCACCGACGAACAGCTCCGGCTCCCCGAACGCCGGGTGCGGAGCCCAGAAAAGAAGCAGCATCGTAGCGATAACGGCGGCCTTCGTTGTCACCGGCGACTCCAATTCGCGAAAGGCGATATCCCATTCTGCCGGCGCCGCGGCATGAGTGCAAGACGGGGTAACGGTATTCGCGTAGGGCCCCGGGACCCCGGAACCTACGCGAAGTGCCGACTACCCGATCAAGAACGAAGTCTCGTGCCCTGAAAGCCGCTCGAATCCCGACTCGGTAATAAGATAGTTATGCTCGATACGGGCGCTTACCTCCTCTCCGTAGACCCCCGGCTCTAGCGTGACGACGTCCCCGAGCATAAGCACCTCTTCGCTTTCCGGGACAAAGTACGGCGCCTCCGGATGCCCGAGCCCCAGCCCGTGGCCGGCGTGGTGCAGCAAGCCCTCGGAATAACCGGCGCTGCGGAGCACGTGATCCACCGCCTTGTAGACAGACGCCGCGCCGTTTCCCGGCTTGAGCAAGGCTTCTCCCGCCTGGAGGGCTTCGTGGAGGGTCTTCTCGGCGTGGGCTTCGGCCACCGTCAACTCGTCCCGGAGCACGAGGGTCGACGTGTAGTCGCTCCGGTAGCCTCCGACGTAGGGGTTCAGGTCGAGAATTACCGAGTCGCCGGCCTCCATGGCGCGCCCCGACGGCGCTCCGGAGCCCTCCCGGCACCGGGGCCCGCTCAAGACATCGGAGATAAGGTTGACGCTTTCCCCGGCGCCGACGGTCATCGCCTCGAGGAGAGCCGCATAGAGCCCTATTTCGGTCATTCCCGGCTCGAGGATCTTCCGGGCCGTCTCGTGACCCACCGCCCCAATCTCCACGGCCCTGCGGATAAGGGCGACCTCATCCGGATGCTTCTGCCGTCGTTGCATCAGGACCTCGTCGGTAATGTCGAGGAGCAACGGGTCGATCCCCGGGGGAAGCAGCTCGACCGGAAGCGCCCCGGCCTCGTAGCCGATCCGGGGGGACGACGTACTGGCCAAGAGCTTGCCGAGAACGCCCTGGGCCACCTCGGCTCCCCGTCGCCAGATCGCGGTTCCGGCCGACCGGCTCGGGTCGTACCAGGTCCAAACCTCGGTTCGGTCGACATCGCAGGCATCGAGCCCCCGGGTCGCAAAGTTGTGGGTCACGAGGGTCGAGTGACCTTCCGGGTCTACCGCGAGAACCGTCGGGCCCCATCCCCCGAGGGAGAGCTCCGAGGCCCGGAAACCGGTGTAGTAGAATACGGTCCGGGGGTTGGTTAGCACGATCAGGTCGGCTTCCACGCGCTCGAGCAAGCCCCTCCGGCGGCGCCGGGATCCTTCGGGGGTCAATTTCGTTTCAGTTTCCTTCATCGTGGTTTCGTCCTCGCCGTTTCTTGTAAGATGCTCGTCGATCCTCTATTATCAACTTCTAACCATGGAACTGAAAAATCAAATTGCCCTTGTTACCGGCTCGGCCCGGGGAATCGGAAAGGCTTCCGCCAAACTGCTTGCGGAGCACGGCGCCCACGTCGTTATCGCAGACCTAAACGAGCCGTCGGCCAAGGAAACCGCCCGGGAGTTTGAGCAAGCCGGCCTTTCCGCCGAAGGGGTCCTCCTCGACGTGGCCGATCCGGAGTCGATCCGCACCGTCGTTACCGACATAGTGGCCCGACACAAGCAGATCGATATTCTCGTCAACAACGCCGGAATCGTTAACTTCAAGACCGCCCGCGAGACTACCGTCGACGAATGGGACCGGGTCGTCGACATCAACCTCCGGGGAGTTCACCTCTGCTCCCAGACCGTTATCGAGCATATGATCGCCCGGCGGAAGGGAAAGATCGTCAACCTCGCCTCCATGGGCGGACAGGTAGGCGGCCTCAAGGTCGGACCGGACTACACCGCGAGCAAGGCAGGTGTCGTCGGCCTTGCCAAGTCCTACGCCCGGTACGGCGCGGCGCATAACATAAACGTCAACGCCGTGGCGCCCGGATTTATCGCGACGGACATGACGACCGGCAAGTTCGACCCCGAAGAGGTGCCCTTGAAGAGAATAGGCACCGCCGAAGACGTCGCAAAAGCCGTTTACTTTCTCGCTTCTCCCCTCTCGGACTACATTACCGGAGCGACGATCGACGTTAACGGCGGCGTATTCATGCGATAGCCCCGAGCCCGGTTAGTCACCGAGCTCGGTCAGGTTTCCGTTCGCGTTAAACTCGAGCTCGAAGGGCTCGCCGAGAACCGTAAGCTCCGGGTTGGCCTCCACCTGGTCCCTCATCGTTTCGGAAACGAGTAGCTCGTTGATGTGCGAGGTGTTCGGAATCCGCACCAAGGTCGGCGGCCTGTCGGTAATTCCCTCGGAGTTGTAGATTCCCGCCTTGATCGCCGTCCGGTCGTCCTTCATAACCAGGCCCATCTTTGCCGGCTTCGGGACCCGGCTGGTCAAGGCGTTCGGATACGCCGCGTCGAAGTCGGTCTTGTCGAAGAGCCGCTTGGTTACAAAGTCCGCCAGTCCGGCACCGAGCATGTTCCCGTGGGATTCCTCGCTCAGGTCGAGGACGACGTAGCGCTGGACCTCGGCGCCCCCGGACGCGTAGGGCGTCCCGAATACCCCCGATATGTTCGGATCCATTCCGTCGCCTGAATAGTTCTTTCCGATCTTGTCGACGATAAGAACGTCGAACTTCCCGAGTTTTATCCGGGGCATCAGGGCGAAAGCCTCCTTCAAGAGCCGGGGCTCCTCCTTCTCGAAGTCGTCCCGGGGAACCGCTTCGATCTTGAAGGTGTCGTCGAAGGAGTTTTCGACGATGGCCAACCCGAATAATACCGGCGCGCCGTCAAGGATAACCCGGCCGAAAGCCGGTACGTAGTGCCCCATCCGGCCGAATCCTTCGGCGTGGACGGTTTCCGCGCCCTTCTGTTTACCGAGACCGATGGCCATCATCTTCATGAGACCGCTTTCGATGTCCGCCCGGAAAGCGCTGTGGGGCTTAACCCGGCCCATTACGATAATGCCGTCGGACTGCGCGGCGTGCTCGTCTACGTGAACCGGCTTTCCGTCGTCGGTCTTCCCGACGACAACCGTCTGCATACTCGAAAGAATCGGCGCCCCGATGTAGGATTCGGTAACCCCCATCCCCTCGAGCAGTTGCTTCTGCCC
Source organism: uncultured Spirochaetaceae bacterium (assembly GCA_964413945.1). GTDB lineage: Bacteria > Spirochaetota > Spirochaetia > DSM-27196 > PWMO01 > CAYPUT01. The sequence goes on along the minus strand of CAYPUT010000018.1, from coordinate 10,892 downwards.
CTCGTCGGTAGCCCCACCGTGGCTTCCCATCGCCGGAACCACGAAGGGATCGCCACCGCGCTTCTTTACCTCCGCGACAACGTCCCGCGTAATCTTCGGTATGTTTGCCAAGCCTCTGCTCCCGACGGTGATGGCGATGCGCATACCCTTCTTGATACTCGAATCGACGAAGGGCTTCTCGAACTCTCTCGTGATGGCCCGGGTAATGTCACCAATATTGGTAGGGTCAAAATTCTGCGACACCCGGAGGAATCTCGGAATCTCTACGTCCCGGAGCATAGCCTCGATAACGCCGTGTCGGTCCCAGGTGCTGTCTCGAAAACGTTCTCCCACTTGTCTTTCTCCCGGCTTGAAGTAGTGCGCATCTTGCGCTTACACTGCCGGTACCTTACAACCTAGGTTGTCCAAATTTCAATCGTCTACGAGGTGAACCGGTGGGTCCAGATCTCTTTTCCGTGGCAGGGCAGGTTGTGCTCATTTCCGGTGGAAGTCGGGGGATCGGCTACGCGATCGCGAAGTCGTTCGCCGAGGCGGGGGCGACGGTGGTCATTACCGGGCGAAAGGGGGGGACCATCGAGGCGGCGGCCCGGCAGATCTCCGAAGACAACCCTGAGGCGCCTCCGGTCGAAAGCTACGCTTCGGATGTCTCGGTTGTCGAGGAGAATAGGCGCCTCGTCGCCGAGGTAGTATCGAAACACGGCCGCATCGATACCCTCTTTAACGTCGCCGGGGTAAACGAACGCGGGCCGACCTTGGATCAGACCGAAGCAAACTACGATCACATCCTCGGAACCAACCTAAAAGGCGCCTTCTTTCTCTCCCAGGAAGTCGGCCGTCACATGATAGCCGCCGAAAAGGGAAGCCAGATAAACATCGCCTCGTACAACAACTATTCGCCCCTCCCGGGGGTAGCCCCCTACGCCGTCAGCAAAGGGGGGCTCCATTCGCTAACCCGGTCCCTCGCCGTCGAATGGGGACGGTACAACGTGCGAGTGAACTCTTTAGCACCCGGCTTTATCCTCACGGCACTCACGGAAAGACTCTGGTCGATTCCCAAAATGCGGGATTGGGTTCTCTCGATAACGCCGATGGGCCGCCTAGGGACCCCGGAGGATCTGATCGGCACGGCGATCTACCTGGCCTCCGCGGCCTCGGCTTTCATGACCGGACAGATACTCTGGGTCGGCGGCGGCGTGACCGCCGGAACCAACTGGCCGATGGACCTCTGAGAACTACTTGTCCCGCTGGGTAAGCTCGATAGCCGCCTTATCGGGGCCTTCGATGTAGGCAATCTTCAGGCCATCCCGGGGGCTCCAGGGCTCTTCGATAAAGGTAACCCCCTTCTTCTTCAGCTCCGCGACGGCCTCGTCCATGCTATCGACCTGAAAGCCGAAGTGGTCGTTTCCGAAGCGGGTACGAAGGGTCGGTTCGATCGGGGCGTTCTCCCCTTCCTCTCCTTCGAGTTTTCCAAAGCAGATAAAGGTAAATCCGTTCATGTCGAAGTAGAGAACTTTTGACCCCCTGAAGTGGCCCTCGAAGGTAACCTTGGCGCCGAGCGTGTCGACGTACCACTGTACCGTCTTGTCCACGTCTTTGGACTTGAGATGAATGTGGTCGCATACGTACTTTACCATGTAAAACTCCCGTCATAATCGTGTTGCTTTTTGTCGAAACTGCTCCGGCATAAGACTCCCGGAGCACCCTGAACTACCGCATAAAAAGTCCGCCGTTTATGTCGAGCGTCTCTCCGGTAGTAAAGTCGTTGTCGACGAGAAACTTGACCGCCATTGCAATGTGGTTCGCCACACCGTTGCGCTTCAGGGGGGTGTTCTCCTTGAAGGCCTCCATCCGCTCCGGGGTCGAGACCTTCTCGTGAAAGGGCGTGTCGA
>CAYPUT010000018.1:0-8993 GCA_964413945.1 uncultured Spirochaetaceae bacterium | reverse complement strand
CCGGCGCCACGGCGTTTACCCGGATATCCGGAGCCAACTCTTTGGCCGCGCCTCGGGTAAAGCTGTCGATCGCGCCTTTGGAGGCGCCGTAGATGGTCGCCGACGGGGCACCGTGGCGCATCGCGATCGAGGTCATGTTTACGACCACCGGGTCGGTCCCTTTCTTTAGGAGGGGAAGGCAGAGCATCGTCATCTTCATCGCCGAGAAGGTGTTCAGGGCGAAGGTCTCGATCATGAAATCCCAATCCAGCTCCGGCACCGGTTGACGGCGGATCAGCCCCCCGGCGTTATTCACCAGAACGTCGATGTGATCGGTTTTCGCCTTGACTTCGTTCACGATCTTCTCGCACCCTGCGGAGGTCGTTAGATCCGCCTGGACAAGGTGGGCCTTTCCACCGGCTTTTTCGACGTCGGCTGCGACCTGCTCGGCGGGTCCCTTCGACGAAAAATAGTGGACGAATACCTCGTTCCCGGAGGCCAGGACTCGGCAGGTCTCTGCGCCTATTCCGGTGCTTCCCCCGGTAACGACAATAGTTTTGGACATCTCTCACTCCTTCAGTGTCTTCTTTTAGAGACCAGAGTAGCTCCCCTTCGAGGAGACTGCAAGGGCTTTGCCAAATTTCATATTTGCAAGGGCGCCGGCGTTTGACGCACCGGAGGAGTCGATCCATACTGCTCCCCATGAAGATAACCGCGGTTCGTTCCTTTATCGTTCACTGCCCCGTGACCTCCGGCCAAATAGCCGACGCCACCTATTCCGTAACCCATTGGGGTGCCCCGGGCGCCATCATCGAGACCGACGCCGGTGTTACCGGGTACGGCTACACCGGCACCCACGCCCACCTGTCGACGGACCGCCTGATAGCCGCGGCAATCGACGAGGTTTTCGCCCCGGTTCTCGTCGGAGAGGATCCTACCGACGGCCGACGCCTCTGGAACAAGATGTTCTACGACCCCTCGTCCCTCTGGGTCGGCCGGGCGGGGATTATCACCCTTGCAATCTCCGCCCTCGACGTCGCCCTCTGGGACCTCCGGTCGAAAGCCGCCGGCGTCCCCCTCTGGAAATTTCTCGGGGGCGCGACAACCGATCCCCTCGAGGCGTACAACACCGACGGCGGATGGTTGAACTTTAGCGAGAGAAAACTCGTGGAGGACACCAAACGATTCGTCGAAGAGGAAGGCTTCAAGGGCGTAAAGATAAAGGTCGGCAAGGACAACCCCTCGGAGGACATCCGGAGGATAGAGGCGGTTCGCAACGCAATCGGCGATGGTATAAGGTTTATGGTCGACGCAAACGGCAAGCTCGACCTTCCCCGGGCGAGTGCTCTCGGTAGTCGGCTTAAGGACTACAAGATCGGCTGGTTCGAAGAGCCGATGTGGTTCGACGACCTCTACGGCCACACCCGCCTCGCCGAGCTCATCGAGACCCCAATCGCCTTAGGGGAGCAACTCTACCGATTGGAGCACTTCCGCGACTTTATCTCCGCAGGGGCGGTGGCGGTGGTTCAGCCCGACGCCCTTCGCCTCGCCGGCATAACCGAGTGGCTCCAGGTTGCCGAATTGGCCCAGGCGCACCGGCTTCCGGTGGTCGCCCACGTCGGCGACATGGCGCAGATCCATCAGCACCTTGCGATAGCCCACCCGTCGACGAACCTCCTCGAGTACATCCCCTGGCTCCGGGAAGCGATGGAGTACCCCGTAACGGTCAAGAACGGCTACTTCGTAACGCCCGAAGCCCCGGGGGCAAGCACGACCCTCCGGGCCGACGCCTTGGAGCGCTTCGGGAAGAAGTAGGGGCCGGGTGCCGGGGCCGGCACCGGCACCGGTTACAGAGCCGCCAGGATCAGGTCCCCGGCGTCGGCGGTCGACCCGCTGCCGCCCATGTCGGGGGTCAGGGCGAGACGGTTCTTGGTTACGACGGTACGGATCGCCTCGAGGACGCGGTTTCCCGCTTCCTCATGCCCGAGGAAATCCAAGAGTAGCTTTACGGTCCAGATCATCGCGATGGGGTTGGCGATTCCCTTCCCGGCGATGTTCGGCGCGGAGCCGTGAACCGGTTCGAACATACTCGGATAGGTCTGTTCCGGGTTAAGGTTTCCCCCTGCAGCGAAACCGAGCCCGCCCTGGAGGACGGCCCCGAGGTCGGTCAGGATATCCCCGAAGAGGTTACTGGCGACAATGACGTCGAAGTCTTCCGGCCGCTGCACAAGGTACATGCTCAAGGCGTCGACGTGGAACTGCTCCGTCGCGACGTCGGGGTAATCCTTTCCTACCTCGGCAAAGCACTCGTCCCAGAAGACCATGCTGTAGTTGAGGGCGTTGCTCTTGGTCGCGCTGGTAAGCTTCGAGTACGACTTCCGTCCCTTCCGGCGGCGCTCTTCGGACCGGGAGCGGGAAAGCTCGAAGGCCCATCGCATCACCTTTTCGGTGTTCTTTCTGGTAAAGAGCGAGCTCTGGATAACCGCCTCCTCCGGAGTCCCGGGCCGCAGCCGCCCGCCGAGGCCGGAGTACTCCCCCTCGACGTTCTCCCGGACGAACCCGATATCGATGTCCTCCGGGCGCTTGCCCTTGACCGGACAGTCCTCTTCGTGTAGCAGAACGCAGGGGCGGTAGTTGATGTACTGGTCGAACTCCTGCCGGATCTTTAGAAGGAGCTCCCGGAGGCTGACATGGTCCGGGACGCCGGGGTAACCCACGGCACCGAGAAGGATCGCGTCGCTGTCGCGAAGTCGCTCCATGCCGTCCTCGCTCATCATCCTCCCGGTCTGAGTGTAGTGCTCGCAGGACCAGTCGTAGTGAACGAAGTCGAACCCGAAATCCTCATGATCTTCCGCTACTCGGTTGAGAACCCGGAGCCCCTGCTCCATCACCTCAGTTCCCACACCGTCCCCCGGGATAACCGATATCTTGTGGCTCTTCATTTCGTGCCTCCTAGACGCCCAAGAAGGCCGTCAGCCCGCCGTCGACCGGGATAATCGTCCCGGTGACGAAGCTCGCGGCTGCAGAAGAGAGCCAGAGAGCGGCCCCCACAATCTCCTCAGGGGCCCCGTACCGAGACATCGGCACCGTGTCTACGACCTGTTGCCCCCGGGGGGACATATTCCCGGTTTTCGCGTCGATCAAGAGAAAACGGTTCTGCTCGGTAAGAATAAACCCCGGGGCGATGGCGTTTACCCGAATCTTCCCCGAGTAGTTCTGCGCCATGTGCACCGCGAGCCATTCGGTAAAGCTGTTGGTCGCGGCCTTGCCGTTCGAGTAAGACAAGGCGCGGGTAACCGGGAGGATTCCGGCGATGGAGGAAATATTAACGATGGAGCCCCCGTCCTGGTCGGCAAAGTGTCGGCCGACGACCTGGGAGGGAATGACGGCGCTCAGATAGTTCAGGCCCATCACTCGATCCATGTCCTCCGTCTTAAAGTCGAAGAAGGCCAACTCGTCGCTGGTTGTGGTTTCTTTGCGACTCCCACCGGCTCCGTTTAGCAAGGCTTCGACTGTCCCGAACTCCGACAGCGTCGCTTGGAAGGCGGCTTCCACGCCATCCCGGGAGGTTGCGTCGCACTCCACGGCGATGGCCCGGCCTCCGGGTTCGGTTATTGCGTCCCTTTGTCTCTCCGCCGCCTCGAGAGAGATATCCCAAACAGCGACGTTCGCACCCTCCGCGGCGAAGCCCTCCGCGATCTTGCCGCAGATAGCTCCCCCCGCACCGGTAACGATAACGCTCTTACCCTTTAGCCCGAGATCCATGCCGCGCCCCTTATCCTCTGTAGTTTTTCCCAGCATCCTGCATTTGTCCGCGATTGTCACTACCTCCTCATTCGTGGAAGACTCCCAACATGAGCACGACGGAAGATCCTCGAATACGGAAGGCCTACGACCTCGGTTACGACTACGAAAAGCGTTTCCGGGGCTGCGGCCAGTGCACCTTCGCGGCGCTACAAGACACCTTCTCCCTCCGGTCTGCGGAAACCGACGCCGTGTTCAAGTCCGCCACGGCCTTAGCTGCGGGAACAGGCTTGGAAGGAGACGGCCAGTGCGGCGCGTACTCCGGTGCGGCGATGATGATAAGCTACCTTGCGGGGCGGGACAGAGATAACTTTGCGGACCCCGAGGGGGCCCGGAAGGTGGCCTTCCGCCTAACCCAGAAGCTCCACAAAGAGATGATCGATAGCTACGGCACCGTTATCTGCAATCAGATTCACCGCAGGATAATGGGAAGACCCTTCTACATCCGGGACCCCCAGGAGTACCAAGCCTTCGAGGATGCCGGAGCCCACGACGACAAATGCACCTCCGTCGTCGGGGAGGTAGCCTCCCGGACGGCCCGAATTCTTATCGAAGAGGGTCTTGCTCCGGAGGCCTAACGCCATTCGATCAGAGTATTACCTCCACACCGTAGGCGGAGAAGTGTGAATCTGCTGTAACGACGACGGCGTCGGCTCGCTCGGCGGTCGCCACGATTATCCGGTCAACCGGGTCCTTATGCACCGGCGGCAACTCGGTGCTCCGTACGTACGTTGCTGGGTCCACAAACACTACATTGAGTGAGTGATGTTCACAAACGGCGCGCCACCATTCGATCGCCGGCATGGGAAGACGGAGTTTCCCCGCGTGAATCTTGAGGCCGATTTCCAGGGCACTGATCGCCGATACGGAAACAATCGGCTCGGCGTCGATCCGTCTGAGAACCTCGTCCGATATCCTGGGGTTCCCTTCTGCCAGCCATAAAAGAGCACACGTATCCAGCAGAATCAATAGACGTCGCCCCATTCGTCGGCGGTCAATTCCTCTGCCGGATCGTAGTCGATCTGAATTTTCGAAAGGATCGGATCCGGTTCGGTGCGCTTTGGCTCGAGGCGCTTCCGGAGCTCCGCGATGGGCTTGCCGCTGCGACTGATGACGTAGACTTCCCCGGATTCAACTTCTTCCAGTATCCGGGAAAGATGAGTTTTTGCCTCGTGGGTGTTCACCATCTTCATAAACTTAGTCTATCAGACTAAGTTCAATCAATCAAGCTTATCTACCGCTCCCCGGTCTTTTCGATGATGTGAGGTTCTTTTACACCTCCGGTTCGCTTCTCAGCGACTCTGACCGGGTTGACGACGCCTGAGACCCGACTCAGCTCGAACTAATCGACGTGCTGGGCAAATATCCGCTCAGAACGTACTATGTAGGTGGGGGATGAAGGATGAACAAGGCAGAATTACGGAGCCGGACTCAGAGCATCCTGGACGAGTTGCCTGAAGACACATCGTGGGACGATCTGATGTACCGCATATACGTTAGGCAGAAAATTGAGAAGGGGATCCAATCAGCAGAAGAGGAACCACCCATGACTGCCGGTGAGATCCGCCGCTCCTTGGGCGTTTCCGGTTGAGGGTTGTCTGGTCTGGGCAGGCACACCGGGATCTACGGTCGATATTGGAGTACATTGCCGTTGACTCTCCAGCCTATGCCGCTCGCCAGATAGAGAGGATTCTTGAGACAGAATCTGTAACGGATAACGATTCACCCACGAGATGAGGTCAACACCCACTCATCTCTTCCCTGTAACTTTGATGATGTGATACCCGAACTGGGTCCGGACGATGCCGGAAAGGCTTCCCTGCCGAAGGCGTGCCACCGCCTCCTCGAAAGGACGGGCCATCTTCCCGGGGCCGAACCACCCGAGATCTCCCCCCTTAGACTTGCTCGGACAGGTCGAGAAATCCCGGGCGATCGCGTCGAATCGAGCTCCGGTCTTTATCTTTTTGAGGAGCTCTTGGGCCAGGGCCCGGTCTTTGACCAGTATGTGACTTGCGCGCCATTCCATAACCTTTGGAAGATATCCTTGGAATCGAGACTGCACAAGAGCTACACTCGAAGGAACAGATGAATCTTTTATCCCGGTTCCAGAACCCCTGTTCCACCGTTTTCCGAACCCTCTTGCCGGTGCTCTCGATCCTGCTCTTTGCCCCGCCGGCGGCGCCGGCCCAGGAGGAGCCGCTTCCCTTTCTGCCGACCTCCCAGCGGCTCCACGAGCGGGTCACCTCGAACATCCGCCTCTCGGAAGACGGCCGGTATCTGGAAAACTTAACGAGGGAGACCCGGGGGCAACTCCGCTCCGACGGGGAGGTAATCCGCGGTACCTTTTACGTCCTGGAAAGCGTTATTCGGGACGCCCAATCCTTCGGGGGCCGGGTCGACGCCTCGGTGGATATTTCCATCCCCGCCTCCGCCACCCCGGAAGACTGGGCCCTCGTTTCCGACCTTTTCCCCCGGTTTCGGCCGCTACCCTCCCTTCCTTCGCCCCTTCCTGCCGTCGGGGATGTCTGGGAGCATTTCGCAACGGTCGTCTTTCAGCCGGACCTCCGGGGCTCGGCACTCATTCTTCCGGTGCGCTTCGCCTTCCGCTTCGACGGCGAGACAAACTATATGGGACGGGCCGTCTACGCGGCGACCGGCTCCCTTCGGGTAAGCGAAACCGTGGCCTACGCCCCGCCCTTCGTCTCCCTCCGGGGAACTCACAATCTATCCATCGTCTTTGACAGAGCCACCGGAACCCCCCTCTTCATTCGGGATCAGCTCGAGGAGCAGTACGTTCTTCAGTCAGGAAGAACCATCACCCTCCGGGGTTTCTACCTCCACTTCTACGAGCCGACGGAACCGATATCCGATACCCAGGTTACAGATAGCCTGCGAAGCTCGATCGAAGAACAACCGTTGCCGAATGTATCGGTTACCGAGAGCGACGAGGGTATCACCCTAACGGTGGAAGCCCTCGGCTTTGTAGCGGACCAGGCAACGTTTCTCCCCGGAGAGCAGGAGCGAATCGGGGATATCGCTAGCATTCTTAAGGACACCGAGAGCAGATCGATACTCGTCGTGGGCCACACAGCCGACGTCGGAAACCCGCAAGGGCAAAAGCGCCTCTCCGAAGAACGGGCTCGCGCCGTCGTCGAGGCCCTGGCCGAGGAAGGGGTCGATCCCGGCCGGTTAATCTACGAGGGCCGTGGGGCCCGGGAACCGGTCGCCTCCAACGAGACGCCGGAGGGAAGGGCCCGGAACCGTCGGGTGGAGATTACGATTCTTCGGTAGCTCCTAGTGGTGATGGCTACCGTCGTGCACGTGGCCGTGATCGATCTCTTCGTCGGATGCTTCGCGGACACCGTTGATGGTAACGTCGAAGTGCAATCGCTCTCCGGCGAGGGGATGGTTGCCGTCGAGGGTTACCTTATCGTCGCCGATTGCCGCGACGGTAACGGGGCGCTGGCTGCCGTCCTGTCCCTGGGCGAGGAACTGCATCCCGACTTCGAGATCCGCGTCGTCGGGCATCCGGTCTCGGCCGACGTCGAAGAGCAGCCGCTCGTCCCGCAAACCGTAGGCCTTTTCCGGATCCAAGGTCGCTTCGACTTTTTCACCTTCGGTCTTTCCCTCCAGGGCCTCCTCGAGGCCTTCGACGATTCCCTGATGTCCGTGGAGATAGCTCAGCTCTCCGTTCTCCTTCGAGCTGTCGAGAACCTCGCCGTCGTCGTTTTTAAGGGTATAATCAATGGTTACTACTGCATCTTTCTGGACTTTCATAGGTTACGCTCCTTTCCCTGCAACCTACTAAGAAAGGCTTTCCGAGGCAACGCCGCCGGCTAATGGCCACCCCCGGCGACCATTTCCACTGCGTGTTCGAGGATAGCCAGAAGCATCCGGGTGCAGCTCCGGGCGCCCTTTACCGAGCCCGGCAGGTTGACGTAGATGGTCCGGCCCCGACTTCCGGCGACACCCCGGGAGAGTATTGCCGTCGGAACTTCTTTCCGGCTTTCGAAGCGAAGCATTTCGGCGATGCCGGGTAACTCCCGGTCGCAAACGCTGCGAGTCGCCTCCGGGGTGATGTCCCGGGCCCCGAGACCCGTCCCTCCGGTCGTCAAGACGATGTCGAACATATCTCCGGATTCGAGAGCCTCCCGGAGAGGCTCCGGGTCGTCGGGAACGATCCGCCGTTCCACCCGGCAGTCCGGGAATGCCCCGAGTAGCTCCTCTTCGACGGCGGGACCGGACCTGTCCTCGTAGACCCCGGCGGCCGCCCGATCCGAAACGGTAACGACAAGAATAGAAAGCGGCCGCCCGAGGGCCATTAGCCGGAAACCTCCCGAGGGGCGATAGGTTCTTTATGTTTTTCCAAGAGCCTGATATCCGAGATGCGCATACTCTTATCGACGGCTTTGCACATGTCGTAGATCGTCAGGGCCGCTACGGAGACCGCCGTGAGAGCCTCCATCTCGACGCCGGTGGGACCGGTACACCGGGCCGTGCCGCGAATTTTCACGCCGTCCTCCTCGAGGAGGCATTCGACATCCGCGTGGTCGAGGTTTAACGAATGGCAGAGGGGAATAAGCTCGGGGGTTCGCTTCGCGCCGAGGACTCCGGCTATCCGCGCCACCGTGAGGACATCGCCCTTGCGAATTTCGTAGTTGCGGATCTTGGCGACGGTTTCCGGGCTCAGGTGTATCTTGCCTTCGGCAATTGCCGTCCGCCGGACCGGTGGCTTCTCCGACACGTCGACCATCTTTGCCCTGCCGGAAGCGTCCACGTGGGTGAACTCTCGATCCTCCACCCTAACCCCCGATGGAAACCATGTGGCGGTTGGTGCAGACGGTCCCGTTCTTCGGTTTAATGGAGACCGCTTGGCGAATCGAGGTCTCGATGTTGGCAAAATCAACCGGAATTTCGCTGTCGCTATGAAGGCAGGGCTTGAAGTAGCCGTCGGCGGTTAGTCGGAGGCGGTTGCAGAAGGCGCACTTCGGGGGCCGCTCGAAGCTTTCGAAATCGACCTTGTTCCGGTCGAGATGGTACTCCCCGATTCGTTGGAGCTGGATACCGCGCTCTCGACAGAAAGCGTCCAAGGCCTGGATGTCTTCCGGGCTGCTCTCCGAAGAGACCACCGTGTTAACCTTTATCGGGGAAAAGCCGGCGGCAACCGCCGCCGCGGCGGAACCCAGTATGAAGTTAATGTAGATTCGCAG
>CAYPUT010000017.1:0-30148 GCA_964413945.1 uncultured Spirochaetaceae bacterium | reverse complement strand
CCTCTTTGTAGATGTCGTAGGTGTGGATTCCGTCTTCGAGGGTCCGAAGCCAGGCGTTGTGGACCTTTTCCGCGACGTCGGGTTGCTTGATGTGGGCCATCATCATCACGGCCCCAAGGAGCAGGCCCGAGGGGTTAGCCATGTTCTGCCCGGCGCGTCGGGGAGCGGAGCCGTGGATGGCCTCGAACATCGCGTAATTCTCGCCGATGTTCGCCGACCCGGCGATACCGACGGATCCGGCGATCTGGGCCGCCACATCCGAGAGAATGTCCCCGTAGAGGTTGGGCATTACGATGACGTCGAAGTTCTCCGGGGTATCGGCGAGCTTCGCGGCGCCGATGTCGACGATCCAGTGCTCGCTCTCGATATCCGGGTACTCGACACGGATCTCGTCGAAGACCTTGTGAAAGAGCCCGTCGGTCAGCTTCATGATGTTGTCTTTGGTGAAGCAGGTAACCTTCTTGCGCTTATTCATCTTCGCGTAGTCGAAGGCGTACCGGATAATTTTCTCCGAACCGGGGCGGGAGATCAGCTTGAGGCACTGGGTAACCTCCGGAGTCTGCTGATGCTCGATGCCGGCGTAGGTATCCTCTTCGTTTTCCCGGATTACCACAACGTTCATTCCCGGGTGCTTCGTCCTTACGAAGGGGTGGTAGGCCACGCAGGGACGAACGTTCGCAAAGAGGCCGAGGGTCTTTCGGGTGGTTACGTTTAAGCTTTTGACGCCGCCCCCCTGGGGGGTTGTAATCGGAGCCTTCAGAAAGACCTTCGTCCGCTCGAGGCTCTTCCACGACGAGTCCTCGATCCCGGAGCTGTTGCCCCGAAGGTAGACCTTCTCGCCGATCTCAATCTCCTCGATATCGATTGCTGCCCCGGCTTCCTTGAGAACGTGAAGGGTTGCATCCATAATCTCCGGTCCGATGCCGTCGCCCCGGGCAACGGTAATCGGGGTCTTCTTATCAGCCAAATCTGTCTCCTTGACGCGCGTTTTCGCCCAATCTTAGTTGGGCCCTCGGTTAATTGCAAGAAAAGGGCCCCCCGCGGCGGCCCCGAGAGCCGACGGCCCGACCGGTTTAGCCTTCGGTCGGCGAGTCGAGGGAGAGGTAGCTCTCCCGGGCGTATTTGACGTACCGCTCCCCGGCGACCTCGAGGTCCGCAAGCTCTTCGGGTTTGAGCTCCCGCATCGGTTTCGCGGGAACCCCGGCGTAGACCCAACCGGTCTTTACCCGGGTATGAGGCGAGACCACGGCCCCGGCGGCGACCATCGAGTGGTGCTCCACGACGGCCCCGTCGAGGACAACCGCCCCGATGCCGATAAGGCTGTTCGACTCGACCGTACAGCCATGAACGGTGGCGGCGTGGCCCACGGTAACCGCATCCCCGATAATGGCGGGGTACGCCTTGTCCCGACCGACGTGGATAACGCTTCCGTCCTGGATATTGGTGTCGGCTCCGACGCGAATCTCGTTGATGTCCCCCCGGAGGACGCAGTTGTACCAGACGTTCGCCCGATCCCCGAGGGTGACGGCGCCGATGATCGAGGAGCCCGAGGCGACAAAGACGTCCTCGCCGATCGTGGGAGTCATACCCTTGTACGGGAGGATGTTTCCGAAGATGGTTTTATGGGCCATGATTTACCGATTATACGCGGCGTCGAAGCTCTTGATGAATACCCGGGAGGGGACGTAGTTGCTCTCCCCGATAAACTCGCCCTTCTTGTAGTATCGGATATACGGTATAAGGTCGTTCCCCAGGCGGCCCTCTTTGAACCGGAGAAAATCCGGAAAGAATGGGCTCCGGTCGTAGAGGTAGTCGTAGACCACGAGCTCCTTATCCTCGGGCTTTCCCTTACGCTCGAAGTTCTTCAGCCACACCTGCATCGAGATCCATTGCGGGCACCAGGCCTGGGTCAGGACTAGAGCGACGTTGTCCGCCGCCCCCCGGAGCTCCGGGGCGAGCTCCCCTTCCATCATAAGGTTCTGAGCTTCCTCGTCGGTAAGCTGTCTTCTCTCAATCATTCTGCTTCAACTATATAAAGATTTCCGCATAAAAGACTACCACATTCGGCAGGAATTCTTTGGAAGCCGGAAATTCCGGTAGTATACTCTGAGCGTGATGGTCGGAAATAGTTCTGTCCTACGGCTCGCCGCGGCCGGTCCGCTTGCCCTTCTGTTCTCCCTCCTCCTATCAGCCTGTGCAACCTACGACGAATCGCCTGTTCCCGCCTTAGACGAGGAGATGGCTCCCTTCGAAGAAATTGTCTACATATCCGTCGACGGAGACATTCGCACGGTCGACCGTGGCGGAGCCACCAACGCGCCGGTGGCCCGGGTAGCCTCCCTCGGGGAGGTGGAGGCGGCCCGGTTTACCATGGCCACCTGGTCCCCCGACGGCCGGCGCATTGCCTTTGTCGCTACCCTCCGGCGGGAGGGGGAGGATGCCAAGAGCAACCTCTACGTCGCCGACTCGGACGCCGGCACCATCGCCTTAGTCCACGAAGCCGGGCCCTACCCGCCGTTCTATCTCTACTGGGCACCGGACTCCCGGCGGATAAGTTTTTTGAGCACCGATGAGGAGTCCGAGTCGCTTGCCCTGCAGATCGTCGGCGACGCCGGGGAGAATTACTCGGTCCTCGGTACCGGGCAACCGTACTATTGGGACTGGTCCCCTACGGGAGATACCATCTTTGCCCACGTCGGTGGTGTCGACGGCCGGGGAAGGCCCGGGAGCCTCCTCCGGCTTCTGAACCTCGATAACGGGCTCGTCGACGCCGAGACCCTGCAACTCGTAACCATCGCCTTTCAGGCGCCCGAATATTCGCCGAAGGGAGACTACATCGCCGCCGCCGTAGAGGACTTTGCCGGGCAAAAGCGACTGATGCTTCTTACCCCGGGTGGGCAGCCCGTAAGGGCCCTCGCAGCTCTCGAAGGGCAGGTTGCCTTCTCCTGGTCTCCCGACGGCTCCCGGATAGCCTACATCGACGGCCGGCCGGCGCCCTACGGCGGCATCGCCGGCCGTCTCCACGTAACGAACATCGCCCCGGTGGCCCAAACCATCGCCTGGGGCGGCTCCGGTACGGCCCTCGACGCACCGACGGTCGGAGCCTTCTTCTGGTCTCCAGACGGGGAGAAGATCGCCTACTTCGAGCCGGTCTTTGCCCAGGGGCGCAACGGTCGTCCCCAGTTGGTCTTTCGGATGAAGGTTTATCATGTCAAGGAGGACCGGACCGTCAACATCGGCCCCTTTCTCCCGACGCCGTCCTTTGCAAGCCAGCTCGTGCCCTACTTCGATCAGTACGAGCGCTCCGGGACCATCTGGTCTCCGGACTCCCGGTACGTTGTTATCAACGCGATGACCAGGGAAGAGCGCCCGGGAATCTACGTCGTCCCGGCGACAGGCGTCGGGGCCCCTCAGCTGGTTGCCGAAGGCGCTTTTCCCTTCTGGGCCCCGCGATAACCGAAGAGGTTCAGGGCCACCACCAGGAGGCTCCAGGCACCGAGGGCCACGAGCCCCCGGCCGAAGCCTCCGGTCTGCCCGAGGTGGCCCAAGACAGTCGGCACTACTCCCGCCCCAAGGATGTAGGCCGGCGGGAAGACGAGGCTAAAGGCGACGTTTCTCGCCCCCTTCGGAGACGCCCCGGCCAAGGCGGTGAGGGCCGATGGAAAGAAGGCGGCGACGACGCCGGGCTGTATCCAGACCGCCGCCACGAGAACGCTGCCGGTTGCCCACCCCATCACGAGGGTGATGACCCCGGCGAGACCCAAGGCTCCGACCATTACCACCCGGTCTCCGAAGATATCCCGAAGTTGTCCCGAAACAAGCACCACGCCCAGGGCCGTCAACCGCGAGAAGCCGACGAGGCGGTTTACCTCTTCGAGCGGAAGGCCTCGCTCGGTGATGAGAAAGGCCGGGAGAATCGCGTAGGTTCCCACTTCGGCTCCGATTGCCGTGGCAAACCCGACAAAGATCAGCCAGAAACGCGGGTCCGGCAGAATCTCCCGGAGGTACCGAAAATTGGGGGCCCGCCCCCGACTTCTTCCGAGATTCCGCCAGGGGAGTAGGAGGGCAGCAATGAGGAAGGAGACGCCTGCGAGAATCCGGAGGATCGATCGCCAATCCATCGTGGACATAAGAATGTTGACCACCAAGGGAGCGCCGAGGAGGGCCAGAATCGGGGCGACCTCGTGGAGCGCCATCGCCTTGCCCCAGTGGTGCTCCGGGATCAGGTCGGTCAGGGTCGTCATCGCCGAGGCCATGTAGAGGCCGCTCAACGATCCGAGAAGCAGAAGCCCGAGGCGCAAGGACCAAATGGAACCCGACAGCGATACCACCACGGTTGCGAGGGCCGCCCCGAAGGCGGAGGTCAGAATGGCGCCCCGGTTCAGAAAGGCTCGGGCAAAGTATCCGGAAAACAGAACCGTGACGGCGTAGCCGAGGGTGATAAAGAGAAAGAGGGAGCCCATCTGCCCGTAGGAAAAGCCGAGGTCCTCCCGGATCGGCAGAAGGAGGGGAGAGTAGATCCACCGGCCGAGGAAGTTCATCAGAAACACCAGGACCAGGGTAACCGCGGCGCCGAGTCGTCGGAATAACATCGTGCTCCCCGGTCTACCGCGGGAGGATCGGATCCGGCCGGGGGCCGAGGTCGAAGAGCTCCCGGACGTAGCAGTAGCCGTTTCCCGCGAGGCGGCCGATCGGTCTGATCGCGGCGACGTCCACGTAGAGCTTGTCGTTGGTCAAGGCATCCGCCACTTCGAACGACACGACCCGGCCGAGTATTAGGGTCGCGCTCCCGGGGCCGTCGCCGACCTGGATGCTGCGGTCGAGGACGCACTCGAAGGCGACGCTCGATTCCGCCAGCCGGGGAGGCGCGACGGTCTTGCCGGCAACCGTCGTGAGGCCCAGGGCGTCTATCTCGCTGCTTCCGAGGGGATAGTCCCCCGAGGACGCGTGCATCTTTTTCTCGTAGGGTTCCCCGACGGTGTTAACGACAAATTCGCCTGTCTCTATGATGTTTCTTAGTGTATCTTTCCGGTGGTCCTCCCTGTCAGGGTTGTAACTGAAGGAGACCGAGATGGTCGGCGGATTCGACGCGACGCCGTTGAAGAAGCTAAAAGGGGCAAGGTTGGTCGCCCCTTGGGAATCGAGGGTGGAAATCCACGCGATCGGCCGGGGAACGATGCACCCGATTATGAGCTTATGGATATCCCGGGGACCGTGATCTTTCGGGTTGATGGTCATTGATTCTGCCTCCTCATCAGGTCGATGCTTACGGAAATCTTACGAATAGGCAACGGGGGATGCCCGCAAATGAGAACAATACTTCTGTGGCTTCTGATCGTGTTTCTCTCGACACCTCTGTGGTCCCAACAAGAGCCGGACCGGGGGATCATCCCGATCCCGGCTCTCGGCTACACCCCGGAAACCGGCTTCCTCCTCGGCGTCGCCGCCGTCTACTTCTCGGTCCCCCCGGATACCGAGGATCCCCTCCAGACCACGAACATCGGTTTGAACCTCCTCTACGGCACCGTCGGCTTCTTTAACCTCGGGGCGTCGGGGGAACTTCCCCTCGGAGGGGACCGCTTCTACTTCGAAGGGGGGGTGGGGATTAACCGGGCGAACCAGGAGTACTTCGGTTTGGGCCTCGAGGACGACGGAGTCGAGGAGTTTACCCAGTTCCAGGTGGGCGCCAACGGTGCCTTTCTCTACCGTCTGACGCCGAATCTTCGCCTCGGCCCGACCTACCGGATCGGCTACGTCGAAGTCCTCGATAAGGACGTCGGCGGGCGTCTCGACGAAGACGGCATCGAAGGCTCCGATTGGACCGTCGTCTCGGGTCCCGGAGTCCGTGGGGCCTACGACACCCGGACCTCGACCTTCTTCCCCCGCCGGGGGGGCCTTCTAACCCTCGACAGCTCCGTCAGCACGAGCATCCTCGGCGCGAGCTCCACCTTCGGCCGGACGGCCCTCGACGGCCGGATCTACCGGGAGCTCTTTCCCGACGGCGTTATCGCCGGGCAGGCCCGCCTCGCGGCGGCCTACGGAGACACGCCGTTTCAGTTTCTGCCGTTTCTCGGAGGGCAGAACGAGCTCCGGGGCTTTATCGAGGGGGAGATCCGGGACAATGTGACGCTTCTGACCCAGGCCGAGTTTCGCTTTCCGCTGTTCCGGCGTTTCGGTGGCGTGGCCTTCTTCGGAGTCGGAACCTCCGGCGAGGATTTCGGCACTATTCTCTGGGACCGGTTTCAGCCGGCGGGGGGTGGAGGAATTCGGTTTGCCCTCAACCCGGAGCAGGATATCAACCTGCGTCTCGACTTTGCCCACAACGGGCGGAATCTGGCCGTCTACTTCGGCTTCGGGGAGGCCTTCTGACCGCCGGACCAAGAGGGACCGGGACGGCCCGGCCCGGCCCGTGTTTTCAGGCCGCTATTTCCGGCCGCTATTTCGGGAGGTGCCCTCCCGTCTTGAGCTCCTCTTGGATCGTCGCTACTACCTTTTCCACGTAGGCGGCGAGGTCGGGAATTTCCGAACGGTCGAGACGGAAGCCGATGGCCCCCTCATGCCCCCCGCCGTTCTCGATCTCTAGTCTCTGAAGCACCTTCCTCAAGTCATAGTTCTGAAAGGCGAAGCTTCGGCGGGCCCGAAACTGAACGAGGGAGGAAGAATCCGCCGGGTCGTAGTAGCCGACGACGCTGATATAGCCACTCTGCTCGGCTAACTCGTCGGCCACTCCCCGGGCAACGGCGATGATGGTGTCGTGATCGTACTCTTTGTGGACCCTCTCGCTCTCGTTCTCCGAGAGAACGGCGTAACTGACGCCGGGGACCGACTTGCTCCGGTCGGTAAGGTAGTCGTGGAAGCGCTCCTCCTTGCTCGAGAGGCGGCGCAACTCGCCGAATATCTGTTCCATGTTGAAGAAGTTGGTCTTCTTCGTCGTCTTCTCCGTGAGCATCCTTCCGAACATATCGCTGAACATCTCGTAGAAGCGGCGTTCCTTGTGGCTCTTCAGCGCCTTCCCAAGCTGGGTGTCTCCGATTATGCCGGTCAGGATGGAAAGAACCATGTTTCGGCTAAAGATATCCTGAACCACCTCGTCCTCCCGGACTTCCGGCCTCTGTGACAGCTTGCATGCCAGAAGACCGACAAGCTCGCAGGTCGACGAGGCCTGTGTAACCAGACAGTAGCCGTCGTTCCCGGAGAACTTGCTGTCGGTTTCGAGGTGATGGTCGATTTCCGTTTTCAAAATGTCCTTCCTGGACAAGAGCTTCCGTACCCGAGGGTTCGCCTCGAGCATCGCCGGCTTCGGGGTATCGCAGATTACGATGGTGTCAACGCTGTCGATGCTTGCGTCGCATTCCCCCTGATTGACTCCGATGGAGTTGTACCGGCAGATCTGCAACAGGTAGTGATAGTGGTCCGGGAGCTCCTCGGCGGTACAGATTTGAACGGTTTTATTGAGCTTACTCAGCACCAGCCCGACCGCAACCATCGAGGCGATACAGTCCTCGTCCGGCGTCTCGTGTCCGAGAATCAGGAAGTGGTTCCGAGACATAAAGGCATCGATAATGTTGTTGATTATCCGGTTCTTGGCCGCGATCGTGCCAAGGCTATGCTTCTGAAGATACATTTTGCTTTCGGCAAATGTCATCCTGTGCTCCTGCGTATGACCGCACGATTGCGACCCTGCTCTTTGGCGTCGTAGAGTGCCGAGTCCGCTGCTTCGCGGATCGCCTTGACGGTTCGGCCGTGATGCGGGTAGGACGCGATCCCCTGGCTCGTGGTTACCCGAGTGAGCGAGCCGTCCAATCCGGCTAGAACGTCTAAGGCCGCCACCTCCCGGCATACCGCCGAGCAGATCTGATGGGCCTCCTCCGCCGGGGTCTCGGGAAGAAGAAAGATGAACTCGTCGCCCCCGTACCGGGCGAGAAGGTCCGATTTGCGGAAGTGGCGCCGGAGCACCGGAACGACGGACTTTATGACCTCGTCGCCGACCTCGTGTCCGTAGTCGTTGTTTATCGATGTGAAGTGGTCGAGGTCCGCCATGACGAGGGAGAGAGGAGTTCCGGCGGTTTGCGCGTGGGCCAACTGCTCGGAAAGCGCTTCGTCGATAAACCGGCGGTTGAAGAGCCCCGTCATCTCGTCGGTAACCGCGCGTTTACGGGCGCTGTCACCCCACTGGACCATCTCGGAAAGAAAAACGCCGGAGTTCTCCAGCCGCTCGGCGGTGGTGCGGAGCATCCTGCGCATTACCTTGATGGCGGCCCCCGGGGATGCCTCCTCGAAGGCGAGAAAGTCGTCCTCCGAGAGACAGAGGAGCTCGCTGTGTTCCTTCGCCGTGCACGTGGCCGACCGGGGTGAACGGTCGAAAATGGCCATCTCGCCGAAGAAGTCCCCGGGACCGAACTCCGCCACTTCGATCTGGTTGCCGTCTGTGCCGGTGACGCTGCTGACGATCCGGCCCTCTTCGACGATAAAGACGGCGTCCCCAGGGTCGTTCTGGGCAAAGAGCGTCTCACCCGGCTCGATGGCTACGAGGTGGAAGAGATTGTCGAGGGCCTCGAGCTCGGTTTCCTCGAGAGACGACAGAATCTCGATGGACCGGAGGAACGCGACACTACTTTTCATACTAAGCTCTCAATATAGATCACCATGGCCCCTATTTCCCGCTTACTCGGTTAAGATTCTGTTTCCCCCGGCGTCCCGGGCCCGGTACAGGCGTTCGTAGGCGCGCTCGATCAGCGACTCGCCTGTCGGAGCGTCTTCCGGATAGGTCGCCACCGACAGACTGAAGGTTATCGGCACCGGGGTGCCGTTGGTAAGGTGCGATAGGTCTATCCTCTCGAGGGCCTCTTTGAGCGCTTGTGCCCTGGATAGCGCCTCGCCGGCGCCGGTGTCCGGGAGAACAAGGGCCGTCTCGTTTCCCCGGTAACGAATTCCGGCTTCACCGGGGCCCACGATCCCGGCGAGGGTTGCCCCGAGGAGCCGCAGCGCCTCGTCCCCTACCTCGTGGCCGAAGGTATCGTTTATCTGTTTGAACCGGTCCGGCTTCGCCATCACCACGCTGATTACCCGGCCGTCCTCTCTAAAGAGCTTCGGATACTCCTCTTTCAGGTAGGTCGGGTTGTAGAGTCCCGTCAGCTTGTCCCCAAGCACCTGCTTCCGGAGCTCCTGAATCCAGGGAGCGTTCTCCGAAATCAGCGCGTTCGTGCTTCGGATACGGCCGGCGACCATCGCGATCAGCTTGTGGAGAATCCGGGCCGCCGTCGCCGGACGCTGCATAAAGACCTCGTCCAAGGTTTTCCCCCGGCGGGGAAAGGCGACGACGCTGCTTTCCCGCTCGGCGATACCCCGGACGCGCCGCGTCCCGCCGCGGAAGAGATCGATTTCCCCGAAGGACTCGCCTTCGATAAAGCGGGCTACATCCTGGACCCGGCCCTCTTCACCGACCCGCTGAACCAGGATATCGCCGGAGGCGACGATGTAGAGGGCCTCCGCGGTCGTATTCGCGTCGAAGAGGACATCGTTGGGGCCAAGGGATCGGAGTTCGCTGAACTCCGCGATAAACTGACGTTCTTCGTTTCCGAGGGTGGAGAAGAGGTTCGTCCGGGAAAGGATGTCGGAAATGTAGCTGTTGTCGTTGATCACCGTCTCCATTATCGAGGTATCTTCACTCATTCTTCAAGTTAGCTACACTCGTTACAGCGGATCCGGCAAGATGCTGCTCGATGAACTCCTCGAATGGAACCGCCTTTCCGAAGAGAAAGCCCTGGAGACTGTCGCAGCCGTAGGACTCTAAGAGCTTTCGCTGAATCGTGCTGTCCACTCCTTCGGCGGTTACGTGGAGACCGATGCCCTTTGCCAAGGAGAGGATACCCCGGACCGCCGCCTGATGCGTCTCTCCCTTGTCCAGGTCGACGATGAAGGATCGGTCTATTTTGAGGCGGTAGACGGGAAGGCTGGTCAGGTAGCTCAAGGAGGAGTAGCCGACGCCAAAGTCGTCGAGGGCCACCCGAATGCCGAGGTCGGCCAGGGCGGAAAAGACCTCCCGGATATCCTCCATCCGCTCCATCGCGGCGCCTTCGGTAACCTCGATGACCAAAGAGCCGGGCCGAATCCCGTAGGTATCGACCAGCTCTCGAACCCGGGAGACAAACTCCGGCTCTCCGAGCTCGAGAGGAGAGGCGTTTACCGAGAGAGAAAAGTCTTCGTAACCCCGTTCCCGAAGATCCCGGAGCATCGATGCCGCCTGCTCCATGACCAACCGGCCCACCTGATGGATAAGCCCGCTCTCTTCGGCGATCGGGATAAAGACGTTCGGGGAGATCCATTCCCCCGGGCGCCGTTCCCACCGGAGAAGTCCTTCGGCGCTCCGGATTACCCGGGACTCCACCTCTATGACCGGCTGGAGGTAGAGTTTCAAATCTCCGGCGGCTACGGCACGCCGGAGCTGAGCCTCGAGCTCGAGCCTCTCGAGACTTGCCCGGTTTATTCGCGGATTGTAGAAGACGACCCGCCCCTTGCCGCCCCGTTTTGCCTGGTACATGGCGGCGTCGGCGTTTCTCAGGAGCTCCGGGGCGTCTATCCCGTCGTCCGGAGAGACGGCGACTCCGACGCTCGCCGAAGCCGAGAGACGGCGGCCGTCGACGGTAATGGGGTGCTCCACCGCCATCTGGATTCTATGTACGACGTCGGCGACTTCCTGGCTGCTGCGAAGCCGCGTCAAGGCGTAGACGAACTCGTCGCCGCCGAACCGAGCAACGGTATCCTGCGCCCGGCACGCCGTCCGGAGGCTCCGGGCCAGAAGCCGCAGAAACTCGTCTCCGACCTCGTGCCCGAGGCTGTCGTTTATCGTCTTGAAGTTGTCCACGTCTAGAAAAACCAGAGCCAGGCGCTCGTCGTTCCGGTCCCGCGTGGCGAGGGCCTGCTCCAGGCGGTCCGTCAAAAGATCCCGGTTCGGCAGCCCGGTCAGCGCATCGTGATACGCCTGGTGCCGGAGGCGCTCCTGTGTCTTCTTGAGAGCGGTAATGTCGTGAAAGACCGCGGCATAGTGCTCGATCTCACCGTCCTCATCCCGGACGGCTCGAATCGAAAGGAGCTCCGGGTATGCCTCGCCGTTCTTTCGGCGGTTCCAGATCTCTCCGCTCCACTCGCCCTTCTCGAGAAGGTCCTGCCACATTTTGGCGTAGAAG
This sequence comes from uncultured Spirochaetaceae bacterium, assembly GCA_964413945.1. Classification (GTDB taxonomy): domain Bacteria; phylum Spirochaetota; class Spirochaetia; order DSM-27196; family PWMO01; genus CAYPUT01. Next base: position 18,962 of record CAYPUT010000017.1, on the reverse strand, counting down.
GCGTCGTCGTGGCGGTCCGACTTTAGAATCCTCGGATTCCGGGCCACCGCGTCCGAGGCTTCGTACCCGGTAATCTGCGTAAACGCCGGATTGACCCTCTCGATGGTCCCGTCCCGGTCGGTAATGATGATACCTTCGATGGCGTTTTTGAACACGGCCTCCGAGAGGTTTAGCAGCGACTCGTTCTTTCGCTCCTCGGTTACGTCTCGAAGATAGAGATAGACGTAGTCCTCCGCGACGAGCCGAATGGCGGTGACGAGAAACACTCGATGATCGAGATGGTACGCCGTGGTCCGGGTTCGGCTCGTACCGAGGGTCTCCCGGAGTGCCTCGGGCAGCTCCACCCGGGAGCCGACCTTGGACCAATTCTGGACCAGGGTTTCCGCCGCCCGGTTCCAGTACAAGACAACGCCGCCCATCGACACCCGAACGACGGGATCCGGGTTCTGCTCGGAGAATTGGGCCAGGGAGGCGTTCCGATGCTCCACCGCCTTCCGGACTTCCACCTCTTGCCGGAGACTGTCGAGCATCGACTCGAGGTAGACCGCCAACTCGTCGACCTCGTTCCGGGAGGTTCCGACCTGGGGGAGGTAGGGGTCGTAGAGGGGACTTTCCTCGAGACGCACAAGAAGGCTTCGCAGGGGAGCCAAGAGCCGAAGAGTGCGAAAGGTGCCGAAGAGCGAGGCGACAACGACCGCGGCAATGCCGGTCAGTAACAGGACCCGCCGGAGGCGAGTGACGACGCCCCCCGTGTTCTCGATACCTCCGGAAACCGCCACAACCCATCCGGTTCCCTCTACCGGGTACCAGGCGACCATATCGCTTCGCCTTTCCGGAAGCAGTCCGACACCGCTTCCCCGGGGTCTCTCCCGTATGGCCTTCAATAGGCGGACGGAAACGAGAGCCGGACCGTCCGAGGCGAGAATCTGTCCCTCCCTTCCGAAGAGAAAGGCGGCACCCTCGGTGCTCGTCCCGGCGGCGTGGATTAAGCTCCGGAGACGGGAGGCGTCCAAGAGGTTGTCCACCCGGTCGAGGTACTGAGAAGCGGCGACTATCCAATCGAAGGGCTCAAAATAGGCCAGGGAGGCCACCTTCGGGCGGGGCTCGCTATCCGTCGGGTTCTGCCATTCGTATTCCACGAAGTCGGAGCGCCGGTCTAACTGTTGACGGATAAGGTCGATCTCCCCGGCATCGTAACCTTGGTACTCGGGAAAGGGATGAACCTCGAAGACCCCGTCTCGATTGAGGACGTAGAAATAGCCCTCGGCTCCTAAGTCCATATCGAGGAGATAGCTCGCGGCCCGACGGCGGGCTTCCCCATTCGAGATGCTCCCGGCCTCTGCGAGTTCGGAAAGGTTCGTCAGTACCTGTATAGCCGCGGTCGCATGGCCCTCGAGGTCGGTCTCGAGCTGTCGTCGAATACTCTCCGCGAGCTGCATCGCCAGCGTCTCGCCGTCGGAGAGAAGCTCCGCTTCGAGCTGCTGGGTAACACCCCGTCGAAGAAAGACGTCCGAGACGATCCATACCGAGGCGTAGGTTGTGACCATGATGGTGACAAAGAGGAAGGCAAGGCGCCCGGACAGGGACCGATTTCCGAAGATCCGACTCATCAAGTTATAAATATACCCCTCAGATCCACAATGTCACACCTCCGCGAGCGCCTCGACAATATCCTCCTCGCGGTAAAACAGAAAGGCGAGAAACCCGACCACGCAGAGGCCCCCCGCGGTAACGACCGAGAGAACAATCCCGGTCGGCTCCTCGGAGCTCCGGCCGAGGAGGAGAAAGGAGGGGAACAGCAGGTTGGCGAAGGAGACGCCTAATTTCCGGACCAGATTCCGGGTACCGAAGAACATACCCGCTTTGTAGACCCCGGTCCGGCGTCCGTGGGCCTCCGCAATGTCGGCGAGCATCGCCGTTGGAACAATACCGAACACCGCGATCGGAAAGGCTCCGGGAACTACCAAGAGAGCCACCCGGAGCCAGGGCTCCAACCCTGCCGGGCGCCCGGCGAAGAAGAGGGCGAACATAAGCCCGAAGAGGAGGAAGGATGTCCGCATCAGCGCCTTCTTACCGTAGACCGAAGCGAGGCGCACGGCCGGAACGTAGAAGAGCAGGCTCGCGCCGAAGAAGGCGGTCATCACGACGGAGGCCATCCGTCCCGGGAGGCCCAAAAGGATAGGCACGTAGTAGCCGATACCCGCCTGAATAATGGTCAGGGCCATCCAGTACATCAGGTCCGCGACGCTGAAGGCGACGAAGTTTCTGTTCCGCCAGGTGGTCGCGATCGATCGGCGGACGCCCTCGTCGGTCGAAGACTTCCGGGCGTAGAGGTTTTCGTCGATCGCGAACACCGGGACATACATTGCCGCCAGCGAGATAAGGGCGAAGAGCCCGATGGTGGCCTGGAAGGAACGGGTCGGCGACAGAAACGCCTCGAAGAGATGCTGTAGGGCGAAGGCCTGATTCCCGAAGGCAAATCCGAAGGCCCAGGCAAGGGAGACCATGGTCGCGAGGCGCAACCGGTCCTCCGAGGTGTGTCCCAACTCGCTTAAGAGGGCGGTAAAGGGAACCACGTAGACGGTCATGGCAAGGTAGAAGAGAAAGAGCGTGCCTGAGAGCCATAGGGCGTTTCCCGGGCCCGAGAAGGCCTCGACCGGGAGAAAGACCAGAACCGAGAAGACCGCGAAGGGGAGCCCTCCGATCAACATAAAGAGGCGGCGCCGCCCGAAACGCGACTTGCTGCGGTCCGAGAGAAAGGCTGCCGCCGGATCGGTAAACGCGTCGAAGACCCGGCCCCCGGCGGCGAGGACGCCGAGGAGCGTCAGAAAGCCGAGGAGGGGTGCCTGGGTCACGAAGGTCGGAAAGAGTGGCGCTCCCTCCTCCACCGGGGCGAAGTAGAAGTAGGAGATAAGGTTGGTGACACCGTAGGAGGCCAAAGACCAGCCGAACTGGCCGAAGGAGTAGGCGATCTGTTTGGAAAGAGGAAGATTAGCCGGGCGTCGGTTCACCTCTGCCGCCGGCTACCGGCGTCTTGGCCATTTCATACTTACCCTCGATACCGTTTCATGATTACTTTTGCAAGCGTGTTCCGTTCTTGCGGCCCCGGCACCCTTGCATTTCTCGAAGAAGCGTGGCGGTTGAAAGATCAAGTCCGAGCCGGGTGGCTCCTCCGGGGCGTCCCGGATCCGGAGTCCGTGGCGGACCACTGTTGGGGAACCGCCCTCCTCGTTGCCCTCTTCGGCGAACGTGAGGGAGTCGACCGGACCCGAGCCTTGGAGATAGCGCTGCTCCACGACCTTGCGGAATCCCGCACCGGGGATATCCCCACCCGGGTCCGCCCGGAGGACCGGCAGGTAACCCCGGAGGAGAAGCGGCGCCGGGAGTACGAGGCGATGGAGGCGATTCTTGCCCCGATCCGGAGCGGCCAAACCGCCGGCTGGGTCATGGAGCGGTTTTCCGAGTACGAAGAGCGGCGCACCTCGGAAGCGCGGTTCGTGGCCGACATGAACCTCGTCGACATGGTTCTCCAGGCGCTGCGCTATCGCCGGGAGGGGCGGTACGACAGAGCTACAGACGCCCTCGATCCGGCGAAGGATGGGTTCCCGGGACTCTCGGAGTTCTTCGCCACTGCGGAGCCGCGCCTTTCTACCGACACCGGCCGTCGCCTCTTCGCAACCATTCGAGACGCCTACGAGGAGCTTGCCCAATGATTCGATTCTTTACCCTCGGCACCGGCGCCTCGGTGAGCGACGCCCACCGAAGCACCACCATGCTGGCCCTGGACAACGGCACCGACCTGCTTGCGGTGGACTGTGGCGCGGATCTACACCAGCGCATGCTTTTAGTCGGTCTGGCCGACCGCCCGATCCGGGGACTGCTTCTTACACATCATCACGCCGACCACATCGCGGGCTTTCCCCTCCTGGTTCAAAAGCTCTGGTTGGCGAAGCTGCAAGAGAGCCTAACCATCTGGGGCCCGGCCGAGACCCTCGCGGCGGCCCGAAAGCTTCTCGAAGTCTTTGCACCGGACCACTGGAGAGACAGAATCGAGCTGATCTGGAACGAGTTGGATCCCGCGCCGGAGTCGACCGTCGAGATCGGGACCACCTGGTCGCTCCGGGCCCGGTGGGTGGATCACCTCGAGCCGACTCTGGGTCTTCGCTTTACCGACGGGGGAACCGGCAAGGTGGCGGCGTATTCCGGGGACACCGCGCCCTGCGAAGCGGTTGAGCTTTTAGGGGCCGACGTCGATCTTCTCGTCCACGAGGCGACCGGCGACTTTCCCGGTCACTCCACCGCCGTCGGGGCCGCGGATACCGCCGCCCGATGCCGAGCGCGGCAACTCGCCCTGGTCCACGCGCCGCCGGAGAGCCCTGCACGGATGGCGGATCTGGAAGCCGCCCGGAAAATCGTCCCGACGGTGGAGTACGCCGTGGAATGCGGGCTCTACTGCCTCTAGGGGTTCACCTCGTTCGGCAAATCGTCCCGGAAAAAGAAGCCCTCTATGTTTTCGATGGTCGTCTCGGCGATGTTGGAGAGCGCCTCTTCGGTAAAAAAGGCCTGGTGGCTGGTTACCAAGACGTTGGGAAAGGTCAACAGCCGGGCCAAGACATCGTCCTCGAGAAACCGGGTCGAGTAGTCCTCGAAGAAATAGTCTTCCTCCTCTTCGTAGACGTCCAAGGCGGCGCCTCCGAGGCGGTGGTTCTTGAGGGCGTCGAGAAGGTCGACGGTGTTGATCAGCTTGCCCCGGCCCGTGTTGACGATAACCGCCGTCGGTTTCATCTGACTCAGGCTTCCCCGGTTAATCATGTAGATGTTGTCGTCGGTCAAGGGGCAGTGGAGGGTGACGAAGTCCGACTGCTGATAGAGGGTGGTCTTGGTTACGTAGCGGACACCCTGCTCCCGGGCCCACTCCTCGTCGGGGTAGACGTCCTCGGCGAGAACAACCATTCCTATGCCTTTTAGAATCTGGGCGACAAGCTTCCCGATCCGGCCGGTACCGATAACCCCGACGGTTTTTCCGTTCATGTCGCAGCCCAGTAGGCCTTTTAGAGAGAAGTTGTTGTCCCGGGTCCGGTAGTAGGCCCGGTGTGTCTTGCGGTTCAGGGTCATCATGAGGGTAACGGCAAATTCCGCGACGGCGTGGGGAGAATACGCGGGTACCCGGACAACCTTGATCGACGGGTCGAGGTGCCCGAAGTCGACGTTGTTATACCCGGCACACCGCAGCGCGACGAGCTTTACGCCGTTTTTCGCCAGGCCCGCCGCGACCTCTTGGTCGACCACGTCGTTGACGAAGATGCAGACGGCGTCGTATCCGTCGCAAAGATCCACCGACTCCCGGGAGAGGCGGCTTTCGAAATAGCGCACCTCGAGGTCGTGTCCCTCGAGATGCTTGTCGAAAAAATCCCGGTCGTAGGGTTTCGTGTCGTAGAAGGCAATACGGGGTCTCTCTGCCATACGCCTAATGTGTCGCTAAAGGACACCCTTTGTCGACTGTATTCCTCCGACGTCGTCGGCCGAGGCGTAGGCCTGGGAGACCGCCCGGCCGAGGGCCTTGAAGAGCGACTCGGAGATGTGGTGGCTGTTCTCCCCGTGGAGGGTCACCAGGTGGAGGTTTATCCGGGCGTTGTTCGCCAGCGCGAGAAAGAACTCCCGGAAGAGGGAGATGTCGAAAACTCCGGAGTACGCCTGCGGGTAGGCGACCTGATGAACCAGATACGCCCGGTTGCAGACGTCGATGGTCGCTTGGGAGAGGGCGTCGTCCATCGGAATCGAGGAAAACCCGAAGCGCATTACCGGCCCGTTCTCCTCGACGATCTTCGCCAGGGCCTGACCCAGAACGATCCCGATATCCTCCACCGTGTGGTGGTAGTCCACCGCGAGGTCGCCGGTCGCCCTTATCCTGAGCCCCAGGCTCCCGTGGAAGGCCATCGAGTTCAGCATGTGGTCCATAAAGGGGATTCCCGTGTCTATCGAGATCCCCTCCTGGGTGTCCATCGTCAGGGTGAGGGCGATGTCTGTTTCCTTCGTAACCCTGTGGAGCTCCGCCGTCCTTATCATCTAGACCCCCTTTGCCGCGCGTCTTCTTGGTAACCTGTTCGCCGGCGCGAGGACGAAGCCCCAGGGATTGTTCGAGAGCGTTGGAGCGACAACCGACGGAACGTAGGCGGTTCCCCGGACATCGATGTTGAAGAGGTTCCCGCCGCTGCTCCCGAGAATCGCTATCCGCTTTTCTGCCATAATGGCGTTTCCTTACCATAAAAAAGGGCATTAAAGAAGTCCCTCGCTCAAGTCCGTCAGATCATGGAAACGCATCCCGACCCGACCGGATAGATTCGCTAGTTTGCCGGTCGGGTATTGGATAGGTACTTTTACCTCGGTTATGAAAACAAATGCGGTTCAACAGCTGTCGAAGGCGCGCATCCCAACCCAATACGGGGAGTTTACCCTCTGCGTTTACCAAGCCGACAACGACCCAAAGGAACACCTCGCCATCATCATGGGTGAAGTGGAGGGAGAACGTGACGTCTTGCTTCGAGTCCATTCGGAGTGCTTTACCGGCGATGTCCTTGGCTCGCAACGCTGTGATTGCGGGGAGCAACTCGACCGATCGCTCCAGCTCATTTCGCGGCGGGGTCAGGGGGTCGTCCTCTACCTTCGGCAAGAGGGGCGTGGTATCGGGCTTATAGACAAGCTCAAGGCGTACAACCTGCAGGACGAGGGTCACGATACCGTCGACGCGAACATCCTCCTCGGACACGCGCCGGACCTCCGGGATTACGGTATTGCGGCTTTGATGATTCGCGATCTCGGGATCGGGTCGATCAAGCTGATGACGAATAATCCCAAGAAGATCTCCGAGTTGCGGCAGTATGGAATCCCCATTACCGAGCGCGTACCCCTGAACCCGCGCCAGGTAAACCGTGAGAATCGGCGCTACCTGATGACCAAGATCCGGCGGATGGACCATCTCCTCGACCTCGACAACGAGCTGGAGGGAGGCCGTGTCTCTCCGGCTGCACTCCCCTGAAGAGCTCCTAGCGGAACTCCTCGGTTGGGTCGGTAAAGGTTCTGGTTCGGCTCCCTTCGTGACTCTCAGCTATGCCCAGAGCCTCGACGGCTCGATCGCCGCGGGGCCGGGGCAACGTACGAGGATCAGCGGCGAAGAGAGCCTGGTCCTTACGCACCGGCTCCGGGCGGCCCACCACGCGATCCTCGTCGGAATCGGCACCCTCGTGGCGGACGATCCCCTTTTGACCGTACGGAAAGCCACCGGCGAAAGCCCCATTCGCATCGTCCTCGATTCCGACCTCCGTACCCCGATAGACAGCCGCCTTGTAGGATCGGTCGACCAAGCGCCGGTCTGGATTCTTGCGGGTTCCCCGGCCGATGGCCGGCGGCGCGAGGCCCTCGAGGCCCGGGGCGCCAGGGTGATGCAGATAGAGACCTTATCCTGGCGCGCGATTCTATCCACCCTGGCGACCGCGGGGGTCGCATCGCTTATGGTAGAAGGCGGCGCCAGGGTTATCTCCTCCCTTCTCGGGGCCCGTGCCTTCGACGCCGCGGTTATTACCCTCGGAATGCGGTTTCTCGGGGGGCTTTCTTCCCTCGAAGGCCCCCTTCCCGAGGAGGTTTCCCTCGAAAGGGTATGCTGGTCGGTGGCAGGGGAGGACCTCGTGGTCGCCGGGAGGAGAGGATGATGCATAACGCCATCGGGATCGAGTTTGGTGCTCCACGCCGGGCGGCGGTGGTCTCCCGTCAGGTTGCCGAGCCCCGGGAGGGAGAAGCGCTTGTCCGGGGGAGGGTGTCGGTGGTCAGCGCCGGCACCGAGTTGCTCGCCTACCGCGGAGAGCTCCCTCGGGAAGTCTCCCTGGACGACACCATCGAGTCCCTGGCCGGCGAGTCCGGCTATCCCCTTCGCTACGGCTACTGTGTTCTCGGACAGGTCGAGGCCGGTCCTCCGGAGCTCCGGGGGCGCCGGGTCTTTGCCTTCGCTCCCCACGAGAGTCTTTTCGTCTGTCCTCTGGGCGCCCTGGTCCCGGTCCCGGACGATATCGGGGACGACGACGCGGTGTTCTTGGCCCACGCCGAAACGCTGGTCAATCTTCTGCACGACGGGAGCCCCCTCGCCGGGGAGCGGATCGCGATTCTCGGTCAGGGGCTCGTTGGGCTCTTCCTTACGGCTACCCTCTCGGGGATGCTGCCCTCGCAGATTGCGGCGATCGATCCCCTTGGAGAGCGGAGAAGCCTGGCGGTTCGGGAGGGAGCCTCCTCGGTCCATCATCCGGAGGAGCTCACCCCGGATTTACTTAAAAGCCTGCTCGAAGACGGCCGCCGGTATCCCGGTTTCGACCTCGTGTACGAGCTCTCGGGAAACCCCTCCGCGGCGGATCAGGCCGTCGCCATCTGCGGCTACTCCGGCCGGATAATCCTGGGTTCCTGGTACGGCACCAAACGGGTCTCCCTCGATCTCGGCGGCCGATTCCACCGGAGCCGCATCAGCATAAAGAGTTCTCAGGTCACTACCATCGATCCCCGCCTGACGGGGGAGTTCGACAAACCGCGGCGCTTCGCCGTCGCCTGGGAAATGATTCGCAGGATCCGTCCGGCCCGGTTCGTGTCCCGGCGGTTGCCCCTTTCTCGGGGCGGAGAAGCCTACTCGCTCCTCGAGGAGGCGCCGGAGACTACGCTCACCGTCCTTCTCGATCACCAAGGAGACTAACGTGTATACGCTTACGGTTCGCAGAGACTTTGTCGCCCAGCATTTTCTTATCGGGGGAGACTGGGGGGCGGAAAACAGCCCTCATTCGCACCACTACCGCATGGAGCTAACCCTCGAAGGAGCCGACCTCGACCGTCATGGCTATCTGGTAGACATCGTCGCGGTCGAAGCCGTGCTGAACACCACCGTCGATGAATACCGGGACAGGCTCTTGAACGAGCTTCCGGCCTTCGAATCGCTCAACCCCAGCTTAGAGCGCTTCTGCCGTCATCTTGCGGAAAGAATCGACGCCTCGATTACCGCCCCCACGGTTTCCGGTCTTACCGTTCTCCTCTGGGAGAACGAGATTGCCTGTGCCTCCTACCGTCTAGAGCGGCCTGCGGCAACGTGAGAATCGGTCTGGTTATCTACGGTGCCCTCGACCGCAGATCCGGTGGCTTTCTCTACGATCGACAGCTTGTCGACGGCCTCCAGGCCCGGGGGCACAGCGTGACGGTCTACGGGCAGACCGAGGGTCCCTACCTCCGCCGGCTCCGCCGCGGCCACTTCCCCGACCGTCGATTGATCGAGGGGAGCCGGGACCTCGATATTCTTCTCGAGGACGAGTTGAATCATCCGAGCCTTATCGGGACGAACCGGGCTATCCGGACGCTACAGCGTCGGGGCATTCGGGCTCCGAAGATCGTCGCCGTCGTGCATCACCTGAGGAGCAGCGAGCGCCTCTTTTGGCCCGGTCGGCTCCTCGCCCGGCACGCCGAAAGACGTTTTCTCCGGGGGGTCGACGCCGCCGTGTATAACAGCCGGACCACCGAGTCGTCGGTCCTCCGGCTTCTCGGGGGAACCTCTGCCGGGGAGCCGCTCCCCGGGGTCGTGGCGCCCCCGGGTGTCTCGCCCCTGCCCTGCGGGCCGCCGGAAGCAAGCACCCCGGCCCCCCGGCTCCGCCTGCTCTTCGTCGGAAACCTTATCCCCCGGAAGGGCCTCCTTCCCCTTCTTCGAGCCATAGAGTCCATGCGCCCCGGGGAGCGCCGGAGCGTGGCACTGACGATAGCCGGGGGACTCGACGCAGACCCCGGCTACCGCCGGAAGGTGGAGCGGGCGATCCGCCGAGTCGGCGCCGAGTGCGCGGTCCGCCTCCTCGGGCGGGTCGACGACGACACGCTCTGCCGCCTCTATCTTTCCCACGAGGTCTTGGCCGTTCCCTCCTTCTACGAGGGCTACGGGATGGTCTACGCCGAGGCTCAGCGGTACGGATTGGCAGTTCTCGCCGGCCGGGGAGGCGCCGGTCCGGAAGTGGTAGACGATGGAACGACGGGGCTTCTGGTGGATCCCGGGAAGCCGGATACTATTCTCCGGGCCCTCCGGCGCCTCTTGGAAGAACCCTCCCTCGGGGCACGAATGGGGCAGGCGGGTCGCCGCCGTCCTCATTGGCGCTGGGAGGATACAGTCGCCGCCGTCGAGACATTTCTTCTGGAGCAACGCTGATGGAGACTATTCCCTTCGAGCACTACCTCGAGGCAAAGCGCGTTGTCGACGATAGATCCCTCAATCAGCGTGTCTGGGGGCATTTCAAGGACGCCCTCGGTGTCGGGCCCCGGCGGGTGCTGGAGATTGGCGCCGGCACCGGAACCATGCTGAGCCGCCTGGGCGACTGGGGTCTTGCGGGGCCCCTCGAGTACACCGGAATCGAGCCAAATCCGGCGCTTCTCTCGATGGCCCGCCGGAGGGTTCCTCCCCGGGACTGGAGCGCAACCTTCCGGAACGACACCCTCGATACGGTTACCGGCAGCTTCGACGCCGTGCTCGCAAACGCCGTTTTGGATATCTTGCCCGCAGCGGAAAGCCTGTCGAAAATCAGCACTCTTCTGGAGCCCGGGGGACTATTCTACGCCACCATTACCTTCGACGGGCTCACGGTGTTTCACTCTCCTGAGCCGGCAGAAGCGGATAACGAGGTTCTCCGGGCGTATCATCTCGCGATGGACAGCCGAATGATAACCGGGGAGGGTCACGGAGGCGCCGAGTCCGGTCGCCGGATTCTTTCGGCCCTCCCGGAAGCCGGGTTCGGACTTCTCGCGGCGGGCAGCAGCGACTGGGTCATAGCTCCGGGAGCCGAGGGATACCTGCCGGAGGAACGTGTCCTGGTAACCTGGCTCCTCGGGACTATCCGCCGGGCGGTAACCGCCGTCCTCGGAGATCCTCGGTTAGAGGACGAGCTTCGTCGAAGGGGTATCGGTCTGTCCTCTGCCGGGTTGGAAAGATGGATCGCGGCCCGGGAGCATCAGCTTGAGCGGAACCGCCTCGTGGTTATCGCCCATCAGGTTGATTTCTGTAGTCAAAAATTAAGTTGAATACCTTTGCGATATTGCCTACTTTTGGGCAAACAAACCTTGGAGAGGGAAACATGCGCAAAAACTCCACCCTGACACTGCTTTTTCTGGTGCTTCTTGTGGCGATCATAAGCTCCTGCGCTTCGGCGCCGGAGGAAGCACCGGAGACGCCGCAAGCTCCGGAACAACCCGCCGTCCAGGCTCCTGAGACCCCGGAACCGGAACCCGTAGAAGAGGATGTCGAGGAAGTCGCCGAATCCGTCGAACAAGAGGGAGACGTCGTGCGAGCTCAGGTCGAAGAGCTCTTTCGCCGGCTGAACTCTTTCGACAACGTTACCGTCACCGTGACCGCCGACGGCGTGGACATCGAAATTACCCGGGCCTTCGGGGCGAATAGCACCGTCATCGATGCCCGGCTGACCCAGCAGCTCAATCTGATCGGCCAGGCGTTGAACCTGATCGACCTCGATGCCCTGGTAATCGAAGGTCATGTCGCCAACGTCGGAAACCCCGCCACCAATGCGCCGATTTCCGAGGGCCGGGCTGAGAACACGGCGGAGTATCTGATCGACAACTACGATATCCCGAGCCGAGTCGTGACCACCGTCGCCCGGGGAGGCGCAGACCCGATTGCCTCTAACAGGAACGAAGGCGGGCGCGCCCGGAACCGCCGTGTCGTGCTCCTCATCCGGGGAACCGTCTAAGCGTCCACCCGGCCACCCGGAGGTATGAGCGCCGCGATTCCAAGCTTCCTTGCCTTCGCCTCGGCGCTTTCCTTCGGGGCGGCAGACTTTGCCGGAGGGCTCGCCTCCCGGCGCGCGCCCACCGGAGCCGTTGTACTCTACTCCCAGATCCTCGGTCTTCTCCTCGCATTGGTATTGGCTCCCGTCGTGGGCTCCGGGGCCGTTACTCCGAAGGATCTCTTCTACGGAGCCCTCGCCGGGATCGCCGGGGCTTTCGGTCTCTTCTTTCTCTACCGAGGGTTGGCGACGGGACTCGTCGCTGTTGTGTCGCCCTCGGCGGCTATGGTCGGGACCGTAGTGCCCTTGGTCTTCGGGCTTCTCGCGGGTGAACGCCTCGCCCCAACCGACCGGCTCGGCATAGCCCTCGCCCTCCCGGCGATCCTGCTGCTCTCCTGGGAACCGCCGAGAGAAGACGGTTCGAGGAGGGAGATCGGTAGGTCCCTCGCCGTCGGGGCCCTCGCGGGGCTTGGGTTTGGTCTCTTCTTTATTCTTATCGCCGAGACATCCGAGACCTCCGGCCTCTGGCCCCTCGCGGCCGCGAGGGTGGGGTCGATCTCGCTACTCGTCGCTCTGGCTCTCCTGCGGTCTTCGCTTCCGAAGGTTCCCCGGGGGGCTTGGATCTCCGTCGGTGCCGCCGGCGCCCTCGATATGGCGGCGAACGTCCTTTTCTTGCTCGCAGCCCGGAGCGGTCTGTTGACGATCTCGGTGGTGATAACATCACTCTATCCCGGACCGACGGTTATTCTGGCGGCTCTCTATTTCCGAGAGCGACTGCGTTCCTTTCGGGTTTCCGGGTTGCTACTGGCTCTCGGAAGCGTGGCCTTGATGAGCCTCTGAGGCAGCTGTCGCCCGGCGGATAAGGTAGCGCGGTTTCGGGTTATGGAGCGCCTCCATAATGCGCTTCCGGACCCCTTGGCCTTCGGCTTCCTCGAGAAGCGCGAGCGTCTTTCGGGCGACCTTCCGCTTGGAGGTGGTGTCGAAACCGCACGTGCATACCGAGCGCCCGTAGCCGAAGGCCTCGGACAGCGCGATAATCTCCTTCTCGTCGACCCAGGCGAGGGGACGGATAACCGATTGGCGGTACTTGTCGTAACTCATGTAGGGGAGCATCGTCGAGAGCTCTCCCTTGTGGGTCAGGTTCATCAGAAAGGTCGAGAGAATGTCATCCATGTGATGCCCCAGGGCGATCTTGTCGAACCCGTGCTCTTCCGCGAAGCGCAAGAGCTCCGTTCGGCGCTGGGTCGAGCACCAGTAGCAGCTCAACGATCGGCCTTCCTTTAGGCGGGAGGCCAGACGAACCGGGATCAAGTGGAAGGGGACGCCCCAGGAGGCGCACTTCTCTTTTACGAAGTCGACCGCCGTGGAAATCGAGTACTCGGTTCCTACGTGCGCCGCGTGAAGCTCGAAGGGAATCGAAAAGCGCGGCTGTTTCTCCGCGAGCATGCGCAGCAAGACCAGCGAGTCTTTGCCCCCGGATATCCCGAGGAGGATACGATCTCCCGGCTCGATAAGGTTGTAGTCGAAGATCGACTTGTCAATTTTGCGGCTGACGGTTCTGTGGAGGTCTTGCATCGATATCACGGGGTCCCGTCGAGGGGCACACTACCGGCGGTCGGTCGCGGCCCCGCCGCACCCGACTTGAACATATGGTCTTCTCGCAGAAGACACACTACCGGCGGTCGGACTCGAACCGACACGGTGTTGCCACCACCAGATTTTGAGTCTGGCGCGTCTACCGATTTCGCCACGCCGGCCTGTTTCTCGTGCGAATATTGAGACTATGGAGATAGCGGGATTAGGTCAATGGCTTGCCAAACGAATCTCGCATACTGTCGCTTCGTTAGGCAAGGCGGCACAAGTTGCCCGATCGTCCGTGTTTAGGCGTTGCCTAACAGACGGGGTCTTGTGTAGTATTTGTTAGGCAAGGCTGAAGGCAGTGGCAATGGTATTCGGTATCCTCGAAGAGGAGAAGCGCAGATTACTTAGTCTCAAAGCGCTGTACGAGCAGCAACTGTCTGAGTTACCGAAGGGATCCCTCTCCAGAAAGAAACGATGGAACCGAGAGTATATCTATCTCGCCTATCGGAAATCCGACAAAGTGAAGTTCGAATACGTCGGTCCAGTCGACTCTGAAGCCGCTCGGAAGACAGAAGCCAAGGTGCGACGGAGAAAAGAATTGGAGGAGAAACTCAGTCAGGTGGAAGAGAACCTTGCCGACGTTGAACGAGGATTACGTGGCAGACGATGACGAGCTCTTCCTGACAATCATTGACCGACTGGCGCACGGCGGTGTGCTGCCGGATATCGTCCTAATTGGTAGCTGGGTGCTACCGATCTATCGATCATACTTCAATGAAGCTCCGGAAATTCCCGTCTTGACAGGCCCCCCTGCGCCACAAAACGCACCGTACTTGTGGCCCTCAGCCGCCTGGTTGCTTGAGCAGCGTAACCACTTCCTCGAGGAGTCGCATCGTTTCGGCGCTTCCGGAGTCTTCGCCTTTCTCAAAATCACCCTCATGTTGTGCCATGGTGTTAGTCACATGAGCGAAACAGAGCACATCTTTTTGCTTTGCCATGGCGAAGGCATAGAGGGCCGCCGCTTCCATTTCGACACATGCAACCCCGACATCTCGCATGGCGTCAATAGCGGCCGCGGTCTCCCGGTAGGGCGCGTCCGTTGTCCAGCTTCTGGCATAAAACCAACCCGGCTCATTCACCGCAGCCAATCGCCCATATAGCTCTGGTGAGAGATCCGCCGCTTGGTCCGGTGGTATGTAGTGGTAGCTCGTTCCTTCGTCTCGTACCGCGTTGGTGATGAGGGCGAAACGGTTGCTGATCCGGCGCTCATCTATCACGCCTGCTGAAGTGACACTGAGTAACAGTCTGCATCCTGAAACGAAAAGCTGTTCGGCGACCAAGACCGCATACGAGGCGCCCACAACCCGCGGAATGATCCCGGCTGGAGTCTCTGCTATCGTTGTGCTGTAAAGCTCCGAGTGATAACAGGCCCAACACTCGTTCCGCTCAGCTCTGCCCCGCGCGATCAGAAAATCCGTTACGTCTCCGTCGGGATCCAACACAACCGTCGGAGGTACGTCGCACTTGCCGAACCCTTTCTGCCGCCTTGCTTCGCGCAGCAGGTTCTCCGGAAGAAACACAGACGGGTCCTGATAAGGCTTGTGAGCAATGATGGTCGGAGTCTGACTGCGGTACATGGTAGCGTGTTATACCAGGAACGTGGTTGCTTTGATAATGGGGGGCTTCGGGAGCGGGAGGGTCACGGTTGGTTCATCAAACGGTTCGGTTCGCGCCATGCGCAAACCTCACCCGCTACAAGCGGCGAGTACCGCTTCCGCTGCCTGGTCTATCTCCTCTTCGGTGGTGAGCTTGCCGGTGGAAAAGCGAATCGTGCCCCGTCCCCACTCCAGTGGTGTTCCGATCGCCTCAATGACCGGGGAGAGCGTAACGGAGTCCGCGTGGCAGGCGGAGCCGGCGGAAACGGCGACGCGGTCGCCGATTGCGTCGATGAGCTCGTTGGAGGCGACACCGCGAAAGCTCAGGTTCAGGGTGTTCGGCAGTCGCCGGTCCGGATGGCCGTTGAGGCGTACCTCGCACGCCTCGGAGAGTCGCTTGTGTAGCCGATCCCTGGTCCGCCGCATTTGGTTCCGGTTCTCCGCCAGGTCACGGGCGGCGATCCGACACGCCGCGCCGAGCCCGACTATCTCCAGGACGTTCTCCGTTCCCGGACGCCTTCCGCCTTCCTGGCCGCCGCCGTGCATGAGGGGCGCGAGCGTAACGCCGGGCGCGAGGTAGAGCGCTCCCACGCCCTTGGGCGCGTAGAGTTTGTGTCCGGCAACGGTAAGCAGGTCTACCCCGAGCTCCGTGACATCCACCGCTATCTTGCCCAGGGACTGGGCCGCGTCGGTATGCATGAGCGCGCCGTGCGCCGAAGCGATCGCCGCGATCTCTCTGATCGGTTCTATGGTGCCGATCTCGTTGTTGGCGTGCATTACCGTGACGAGGATCGTTTCAGGGCGTATCGCAGCCTCCACATCCTTGGGATCCACCAGGCCGTGATGGTCGACGGGGACGCGGGTAACGGCAAAGCCCTCTCGTTCGAGATAGTCGCAGGTGTTGGCCACCGCGGGATGCTCGACGGTGGAGGTGATGATGTGGTTTCCCTGTTCCCGACGGGCTCGGGCCGCGCCGATAATGGCGCAGTTGTTGGACTCCGTGCCGCCGCTCGTAAAAAGAATGTCTTGCGGCCGAGCGTTGATAAGCGCCGCCACCTCCTCCCGTGCCCGGGCCACCGCCCGCCGGGGCTCGGCGCCGTAGGCGTGGGAGCTCGAGGGGTTGCCGAACTCCCGCTCCAGATAGGGAAGCATCGCCTCTACTACCTCGGGGTCATGCGGAGTCGTGGCGTTATAGTCAAGATAGATCGGGCGCCTAGCCGTGCTTACCATTTCCATCCTCTAAAACGTGATGATCTTGTCCGCCCAGACCGTCCAGTCGGTGAGCTCGGCCTCCGACAGGACGCGTACGTTCTTCGCACTATACTCGCCGAGAGCCGCCGAGTCTCGTATCTCCGGTTCCCAGAGTGGAACTCGGAGAACGTAGTTGAGGTCGACCTCAAGGTTCGAGGTACCGCCCCCGGCCGATGGATATCCCAGCCGCCATTTCCCTCCTGCGTGCTCGGTCGGAGATTTGCGGATGGTGAATCCCTCGCGTCGAAATACCGCTTCAAAGGCTTGCTCAAGCTTGGGGCGAATTGCTTCCAATTCTGTGCGAGATAGAGGCTCGATGAAATTGAGATCTATATCCACGGACAAACGCGGAAGAGGGAAGACGAACAGGTTTAGAGCGGTCCCTCCTTTCAGAGCGAACTTCCCCCGCAACACAGGGTGTCCGTCTATCGCCTCCAGAAGGTTCATGAGATGGATCACCTTTTCTACGGTTGCTACATCGAATCCCGTTCGCCGGGCCACTTGTTGTACACGCTCCAGGGATAATGTCATGTGGGCTCCTCCCAGCCGCCGTCGGCGATGTACACCGGAACAACGATATTCCAGCTTCGGACAAACCGAGTTGGTCCCGTGTAGTTTCGGTCGAGATACACGGGCTTAGATGGTTGCATCTCGTGTAGCTCGTGCAATTGTTCCTCATCGAGCATTAACTGCTCCCGATGGGAGTCCAGGAACCAGCCGACCCGCGCCGAAGTCGTGGCGTTAGAGAGTACACGGAGGTATGTCACTATCCGCACAAAATCGACATACTCGATCGATCCCAGCGATCGCCACACCTCTTCCCAGCTTCCGGACCATCGGGGCGCGTTGATCGCATCCACAAGAGTCCGCTCGATCGTCGACACCGTGACCGTCAGGCCCCGACGCTCGCCGGTCGTTGTCAAAAGCAGTTCGTTGTCCGTGCGTTCGAGTGCACGCGGTGGACGTAGTGGCACGAAACTTGAGCCCCGGTAGTCGAAGCGGCGCGCGGTAGAGTGAGTCTGGAACGTATAGGTTCGGAATTGCGAGTACGCGAGTCCGTGAAACTCAAGGGCGCTATGGTTGACGATGACGGCGTCAGGCACACACCGCCCCGCCACGAGGAGGGGAGTGACGACGGCTTCGGTACGCCCGTGACCCTCGGGAAGCACAGCGTAGACCCCTTGCCTGATTGACTCGATTCTTCCTGTGCGCTGATAGTACTGAAGAAGCGACTCGAGGCTTCGATCGCCGGAAGCGTTTGAAGAGGCGCGATAGTCCCTCAACTCGTCGAGACGAAAGACCGGGTGGGAGCTCAAAAACGTGTTCATGTCGCTGTTCTTGTAAACTTCTTGCATAATCCATAATAACACTATGGGTTATGATGGTAATTTGCAAGTGTTGAGCCCCGGGGTATTCAGGAATAAAAGGAGGAAAGTGACCGAAGTACTGTAGTTGAGACTCGAAAGAAAGGAGAAGGGAAACCGGGCATGTTAGGTTCGCGCCTCAGCCGGTGTCCGGCAGGTTCATCGCCCAACGCGGTCCTTCTTGAGGCCGGCAAAGAACGATTCGACGGCAGCGTTGTCATAAGCGTTGCCTCTGCGGCTCATGCTCCGCACGAGGTTGCGCATTGAGTGGATGATGACCGACCCGGTAAGACGTCTTCACCACACGGCCGACAGCAGAGCTTGGATTGCCGGATCCCGGAGTATGGTCGTGGAGTATAGGGGATACGACATCAGGGTACCGCAACTCGTGGCCGTACTTCCTTGAACTCTACAGCATCCGCCGCTCGACCAAACGGCTCATCACGTATTCCAAGGTGGCCATCTCCATTTCCAGACCGTAGTCCGGTACCACCTCGGCGATAAACTGCCACTCCGCCTCCGTCAGCGGATCTTCTTCGTTGTCGTAATCCCGACCGAAGAGGTCCACGAGGGCCGCGGTCCGCAAGAATTCTTCGACGAGCTCCGGGCCCGAATCCGCACCGGATTCGCCGTTGGGCCCCCGGATCCGGTCGAGGGAGAAGTCGAATAGCTCCTCTGCGAGCTCTATCGGAATGCCCCTTAAGGCCCGGCCGAAGGCGTCCCGAAGCCGGCCCTCGAGCTGTTGCGGCGAGAGCTCCCCCGCCTCTTTGTGGACGCGGCGCAGCTGCTTTATGTAGGGTTGGGAAGGATGCATCACCTTCATTATAGCAAGAGGCCGCGATGCCGACACCCGGAGGAACCCCGCCCGGAGGGGAATTGACTCTTTTGGCGTAATAGCTAAGAGTGGAGCTACCGTACTATGAAAAAGACAGGACCCCTATCCGCACTTGGTGACTACTCCTTCGACGAAAAGACGATCAACATTCATCCCAACGACGGCTACGACCTCGGTATGATGACGGCGAGTTACGTCGTAAAGATTTTCGCCGGAGCAACGGGGGACGAGTTCGAAAGCGGCGAGGGGAAGAGCGTCTACGGCACAATCCACCTGAAGAACGAGTGTCGGCTCGGAAGCGTCGAGTTGAGTCTCAAAGTTCTCGAGCGCTTGGGGAAACCGAAGCAGGTGGTCCTTGGATACGAAACAGGCGACGACAAGTACGGAAAACTGCTCATCTCGCCGGTTGTCTAGGCGGGAACTCGTCCGGCGTCACCGCCTCACAAAACCCGTAGGGATGTTGGGGCAATCGTGGTATCTT
>CAYPUT010000016.1:0-31540 GCA_964413945.1 uncultured Spirochaetaceae bacterium | reverse complement strand
ACCTCGGGAGCCGGTTCCCCGGCGTCGAGGTGCTCCACGGTGTTTACCCCGAGGACGCTGCTCTTGATGACCGGGTGTCCGAGGGAGAAGCGGAAGGCAAACCGCTGCCAGGATGTGGAAAGCGGACCGACGGCCGGGGCGATGGCCTCGATCTGACGGTAGCGCTCGTCCCACTTTGGGTCCTTCATCCGGTCGTCCGAGCCGAGGGTGTCGCGGTCGACCCGGCGGTCGGTTAGGATGCCCCCGGCGAGGGGCCGGATCGAGATAAAGTCCTTGTTCTGCTCCTCGAGGGCGTCGAAGAACTCGTACATCTCGGTTTCCAGCGGATTGAAGTAGGCAACGAGGCCCGAGTACGCCTCCGAGGCAACCGCCCGCCGGGCGTAGTCGACGGTATAGGGAAAGGACATCACCGTGCCGATCTTGCCCTCGCCCTGCATCTTCGAGGCGATCTCTCCGAGCGCTCCGGCAACCCGGTCGAACTCCGCAAGCCGGTGGGCCGTCGAAGCAGCCGAGGTAATCTCCGGTCGTGGAACACCGCGCTGCAGGTGTTGCACCACCGCGATGCGGTCGGCATGGAGCTCCCGCAAGGCCGTTTCCACCTGGTTCCGGAATGCCTCAGGACTAAAACGCGGCTCGTCCCAGTCGGGGACGTTCACTTTGATAATGTGATGAAGCTCCCGGCGTTTCGGGTGTTTCTCCAACGTCTGCCCCGTCAGCCACCGGGTGCCGTACTCGTAGCTCGAGTGGATAAAGTTGACGCCCCGGTCGATAGCCTCCTCTAAGGCCCTCCGGCCCGCCTTGCCGGCCTCGTCGAGGTCTCCGGACTTCGACGCGTAGCGCATCGTGCCGAAACAGAGCTCGGATACTTCTATGTTACTGCCGGTAAGCTGTCGGTAACGCATGGTGATTCTCCTTCTGGGACTTTAGTCCCGGACGCCGAATTGTAAGTCCCAGGGCCCACGGACGCAACCGCCTCCCCCCTTGCCTTCGGATACGCGCCGGAGTAGCCTTCGACTAGATGACACCGCAAGAACAAAGCGAGCTCCGGGAGCTGATCGAGCGTCGGATCCGGGAGATGAAACAATCGATGCCCTACCTCGAAGAGGAGTCCAAGCCGGTAGCCCCGAGCGTCAGCCTTGGGCGGCTGACCCGGATGGAAGCCCTGAACGACAAGGGGGTCAACGAGCACGTCTTGGCGCAGAATAGGGCGACGCTGCAGAAGCTGGAGAACGCCCTGAGGCGAATGGAGACCGGGGAGTACGGCAAGTGCATCCGCTGCGGCAAGGCGATCCCCATGGGTCGCCTGCGCCTGGTGCCCGAAGCGCTTATCTGCGTTCCCTGCGCGGAAAAACCCAAAGGGGCCGGCAGACGGTAGCGCCCCGTGTTCGCTAGTCCGGTAGCGAGAGGTATGTAGGCTCCTGCTGAATGTTGCTCCGGCTCCTCTGCAAATGGCGCTCGAGAGCCTCGACGGCTGCCGGAGAATTGATTCGCAGCAACTCGGCGATTCTCTCGTGCTCTCGAAATGTGGCTTCGAGCCCGTGGCAGGAACCGGCCCCGTAACGGTAGCTCATGCTTAAATGCATGTTGATGTGGCGGTAGAAATTATCGATGTACTCGTTTTCGGCCAACCGGCAGAGCTCGGTATGGAATTCACGGTCCAAATCGATGTAGTCCCGGAGCGGCGGCTCGGGCGAACCGACCGCACTGGCCATCTCGCCGACGATATCGCCGAGGGGCTCCAACCGATCCGGGGAGATCGTCTCCACAAAGGAAGAAACCGCCGTCACCTCGAGCATTATTCGGGCATCCACCGCGTGGAGAATCTGCGTCTTCGTCGGAACGCGAACGCGGCAATGGCTCCGGGGACTGATAGTCACGATGCCCTCGATCTCGAGGCGCATCAGCGCCTCTCGGATCGGCATCGGGCTTACGCCGAGCTCTCGGGCCGTGACCTTTATGTTGATCTTATCTCCGTAGGCGATCTGCCCTCGGACGATCCGCTCGGAGAGCAAGTCGTAGGCTTCTTGACCCAGCGTTCGATGCTGTTCGGCCGGCCTGTCGGCGGTGGTGTCGGCAGTTAGCACACGCGCGATACCCGAGGTACTCATGTCAAGGAGTATAGGGTCAACTCGGCTCCCGCTCAAGGATTGCCGCGCTCTCTAAGACCCACTTTCAATCTATTGTGCATTGTACACAATGCTCTCTTGACCTCCGGCAGAACCTGGTGTAGGATTCTGATATGTCAGTTTCGAGTTCGGTACGGCCGTCGTCCCGGATCTCGAGCAGAATCCATCAAGGAGGATTTACGATGAAAAGACTCATGGTAATCACGCTATGTGCGTTGATGCTTTTCGCTGTGGCAGGTACCGTATTCGGCGCCGGCGAGCGAGAAGATGTGCAGTTTGTCCGTGTGGCAACCGCAGGATCCGGCGGTAACTACTATCGGCTGGGCGCCGGTATGGCGTCCCTCTGGAACGACGAGCTGGAAGGAATTCAGGCTTCGATTCAGTCGACCGGCGGTAGCGTCGCGAACGCAGAGCTCCTCGCCGACGGAGAGGTCGAGATTGCCTTTATGGGGTCCGACCCGGCGTACGAGGCGTACAACAACATCGGTGCCTTTGCCGACAAACCGGATGGTCGGTACGAGAACATGGCGTTTATTTCGCACATGTACCCGAACCCTGAGTACTTCGTCGCGATGCAGTGGGCGCCAGATATCGAGACGCTTCGCGATATCGAAGGCCAGCGCGTCTCCAAGGGCACGGTCGGAAGCCACGGTGAGTTTCTGTTCAACCAGATCTTGGACATCTTGGATTGGAGCTACGACGACGTTATCGCCGAAGACACGGTGCACCAGGCGACCATCGACCAGGTCCGAAACCGTCAGATCGACGCGATTGTCTGGCCCGACGCGGTACCTTCACCGAGCATAACCGAGATAATGGAAACCGGCTTCGCCCGACTCGTGAGTTTTCCGGATGAAATTATCAGAGGAATGACCGAGAACAGCCTAAACTTTCCGTTGACCATTCCGGCAGGCACCTATACGAACCAACCGGAAGACGTCGAGACCTTCGCCTACTCGGCGATCCTCGTCGCTCGGAAGGACGTCTCGGAAGAGGTAGTCTATCAGCTTACCAAGACCTTGTACGAAAACCAGGAATACCTGATCGGTGTACACCCGATTGCGAAGTTTATGACTCGGGAAGCCGCCCTCGACGGCAATCCGTTTGACGTGCACCCCGGCGCCGCGCGGTACTACCGCGAAATCGGCGTAATGGACTGACGCCAAGTCTAAAAATGGTGAGGGGCCCGGCGGTTCGCCGTGGCCCCTTTGTCGTTATTCGACCACCTGCTGCCCTCCGGCGTTGCCCTTTAGGGAGAACGCCCGGTTGGGCGATGCTACTTCTACTAACAAAACGGAGTTGTGCAGATGCCCAAGAGCGACGAGTATAGCCCGAGCACCGAGTACACCAACGACCTGATCGATCTGTCCAAGTTGGGCTCGGCAGGTGACGACCCGCAAACAGCGAAGACGCACAATCTACAAGGTATTTGGGCCAAGGCGTTTACGACTATCGCGGTGATCTCGGGTCTTTTTCACCTCTACACCGGTGGATACCGGCCCCTTCCCGCAATGCAGCAAAGGCCGATCCACATCGCCTTTATTCTGATATTTACCTTTATGCTCTACCCGGCGACCAAGAAGTGGCGAGGCGCCGCCCGCCCCCGGATTACAGACCTCCTGCTCCTTGTGGCAGGCGCCGTAAGCACACTCTATCTTGCGTGGAACTATCGTGATATTTCCCTTCGCGCCGGCGTTATGACCCAACTCGACATGACGATGGCGGTCGTCTTTATCATCGTGTTGGTCGAGGCCGGCCGAAGGGCAATCGGAACGATAATGCTGGTTTTGGCTGCGGTGTTTATCTCGTACCTCTTCATCGGGCCGTATCTCCCGGGAATCCTGCGTCACGGGGGCTTCAGGCTGGGACGGGTGTTGCAGCATATGTACCTCCGGGTCGAAGGAGTCTTCGGCATCGCGGTAGGGGTCTCTGCAACCTACGTCTATCTCTTTATTCTCTTCGGGGCATTCTTGAGCAAGTCGGGAACGACTCAGGTATTCGCAGACTTAGCCCTGGCGATGGCGGGCCACTCCCCCGGCGGACCGGCCAAGGTCGGTGTTATCGCAAGCGGGCTCATGGGAACCATCCAAGGCTCTTCGGCGGCAAACGTCGCCGCGACGGGCCTGTTTACCATTCCGCTGATGAAGAGCCTCGGTTTCAAACCCTACTTTGCCGCGGCGGTCGAGGCCGTTGCCTCCTGCGGCGGACAGTTCTTGCCGCCGGTCATGGGAGCCTCTGCGTTTATTATGGCGGAGTATCTGGGCGTGCCCTACGGCTATGTCGCCGCCGGCGCCCTGTTGCCGGCACTCCTCTACTACGCCGCGGTCTACTATCAGATTCACCTTCGGGCGAAACGCCTTGGGATGGAAGGGATCCCGCGGAATAGGTTACCGGCCCTTAAGGCAGTCTTGCTTCAGAAGGGACACCTGCTGCTTCCGATTGTCATTTTGATTGCCTTTATCATCATGCAGTTCACCGCGCTCTTCTCGGCCTTCGTCGCGACATTCTCGGTGCTGATAATCAGCAGCCTCAGAAAGCAGACCCGGATGTCCATAAAAGACATCATCGACGGCCTCACGATGGGCGCGAGAAACAGTATCTCCACCGCCCTCGCCTGTGCCATCGTCGGCTTCGTTGTCGGGGCTGTCTCCCTCTCGGGTCTGGGAATGCTCTTTACGCAGGAGCTCGTGCGAACCGGCGGCGGAATGCTCTTGCCGACGCTGCTCCTCGCAGCCTTTGCCTCGCTTATTCTGAGCTTCGGCCTCCCGACGACTTCGGTCTACATCATCACCGCGACCCTCGTTGCTCCGGGACTCGTCGCAGTCGGGCTCCCTCCCCTGGTCGCCCACCTGTTCTGCTACTACTGGGGAGGCGTCTCGGCCATTACTCCGCCGGTGGCGCTGGCCGTCTATGTCGCTTCGGGGATTGCCGGATCCAACTTGATGAAGAGCGGGTTTATGGCGATGCGGCTGGGAATTGCCGCGTACATCGTACCATTCTACTTTGCCTACTGGCCGGCGCTCGTCACGCGGGTGGACGCAACGTTTTCCGACGTTGCCCTCGCCGTAATCGGCGGGGTAATCACCATCTTCGCCATTGCCGTCGTGTCGGAGCTCTACTTTCTCCGGAAGGTACCGCTCTACAAAGCGGGACTTCTGATTATTGCCGCACTGTTCATTATGTATCCGAACAGTATTTCGCATCTGCTCGCGATCGCAATAACCTTCTTCGTCGGTATTTCCGAGTACGTCATGTACCGGAGACAGAACACGGCCGCCCCGGCGTAATGAAGGCCCCTTTACCCTCCCCCGGAAAGCCCTGGGCCCAGGTCTCCATCGACGTGATGGACGAGGCCCTCGGTTGCGAGCTCGCCGGATTGTCGGTAGAAGCCGGTGCCGACCTTGTGGAGGTCGGCACGCCCTTGGTGTTCTACGCGCCGATTACCGTTATCGGACGGATGGTGGAGGCAAGTAGGTCGACCCCGGTTCTGGTTGACTTTAAAGCCCAAGACGGCGTCTATAAGTACTTCGTCGAAGCCGGAAGACAGGGTGCGGCCTTTGGCGTAGTCCTCGCTGTCTGCAACGACGGTAGTGTGATGGAGGCGGTCCGGGCCAAAGGCGACTGCGGCATCGGGGTCGTTGCAGACCTCTTCTCGGTCCCCTTCGACCAGCTCGCCTCTCGCGCCCGGGAGGTGGAGAAACTCGGGGCGGACATGGTACTCTTGCACGTCGGTCACGACCAGTATCTCTACGAGGAAACCCGGCGCTACCCGTTGGCGGGGCTCGATTCGATTCTGGAGAGCGTCTCGATTCCCGTCGCGGCGGTCTCCTTTGGGATCGACCAGGCCGTCGAGGCCGCCCGGATGGGCGCCTCCTGCGTCGTTCAGGGCCATCCGTATATTTCGGCGGATAACCCGCTGGAAGAGATACGGAAGTTCGTAGACGCGGTGCATTCGGCCGGCTAAAAGGAGTAACATCGATGGTTAAAAGAGGACATCACACCGGTTTCACGGTCAAAGATTTGGAGCGGACGGTTACCTTCTACACCGAGGGGCTCGGACTCGAGATTGCGAGCCGAATCCACGGCCCAAAGGCGTACCACGCCGACATAACCGGCTACCCGGGGTGCAACCTAGAGGTCGCGTTTGTCGCGGTTCCCGAGAGCCCCTCGATCGAGTTTATCCAGTACGTCGCTCCCACCGGAGAGCCCTTGGACATGGAAACCTATCATCCGGGAAGCGGTCACATAGCCCTGGTGGTGGACAACGTCGAAGAGCTCGTCCCGCGGCTCAAGAGCCTCGGAGGCACCCCGCGGTCCCAAGCCCCGACTTCCATCGACTCGGGCCCCAATAAGGGCTCCTTGGTCGCCTACGTCCGGGACCCCGACGGCATTACCGTCGAGTTGATTCAACCGGCGGGTTAGGGTTCGGGGGGAGGGCTTCGGCAAGAGCGCCGGTTCGGACTATTTCGGCTTCCAGACCAGGGCCCGACGAAAGAGATCGGTAGTCTCGTAGGTGGTTCCGGGGCCCCAGTCATATGTGCCTTCGGGGTCTTCCAACGTTGTCAGGCCGACGGAGCGGCAGAACCCGTCGAAAAAGAGCTGGGAAAAGTCCCTTCCAATAATTGCCATCGACTCGCGATCTTCGGCGATCGGTTCCACGAAGACGGGAAAAGCCCGGCAGAACCGGTTGAAGAACTCGCCGACGGTGCCGCAGGGATGCCGCGACAGCAGATAGAGAAGAAAGAGCCTGGCGTGCTGGAAAAACTCCAGGTCCACCTGCGGCTGGTAGAAGGAAAAGTACTCCTGCCAATCCACGTAATAGAGGACTTCGAGGAAGGCGCCGCTAAAGGCGCGGCTCCAGGCACCGGCGGTAAAAAGCTCTACTCCGTAGGTGGTCATCCAGGTCTGAGTAGGCGATTCCTCTAGGTACCCGGCCCCGATCAGTGTCCCGTGGGCGATATTTAGAATCGGCAACTGCACCTCCGACGGCACCGACCGGCCAACGGGAAACGCCGGGTCGAAGCGTTCGAGGTAACGCTTGCAGAGGTCCTGAGGAAGGTTTTCCCGGGCGGTCAGTCGACTCTTGCCTCCATGATCGGCAAGGTATTCCAGAATAAAACGCATGGTCGCCACGAGTTCCGAGTCGAGGGCGGCGGCGTCCGAAAGGCCGGGGTTCAGAACAACCAGGTCGGCGTTGTCCTCGAAAGATCCAGCAAGGATACGCTGCATTCGGGCCGGGGAGAGCCCCTCGAAGTCTCCGACCGGGGCCTCGTTGATGGCCTCCATTCGGCTCGAAAGATAGCTTTCAAGCTCCTCTTCATCGGAAAACTCCCGCTCCTTCAGGTCCGAAACGATGCCTCTTTGGGCGTCCGTGGCGGCGTTTGCACGACCGAGGTACTCCATAAAGGTCGGGGTGGGAGCATCGTCTGGGAGGCCCTCGCAGTAATCATGGTAGCGGCTCATGGCGGCGTCCAACTCCGCCTTCGAAGAGAAGCCGGTTTGCCGGAGCATGAGCTCCATCATCTGGTCGTCGGAACGATGGCTCGCAAACCGAGCCCGGTCCTCGTCGTCCCTCATGCAGCAGTGCTTATACTTCTTCCCACTCCCGCAGGGACAGGGATCGTTTCTCCCGACGCTCACAACCTCGATGGTATCAGGAGAGCTTCGAGATGGGGAGGTGGGAAGGACAAATGGCGCAACCGGAAAGACCGAGTGAAGCTCTTCTGTGTATCGGGTGCGAGTACGTTTCTCGAATCGAGACTCTCAATGACGTTCTCAGGCCACACGTGCGGCAGAACAGCCCGGCAGGAGACTCTTAAGTCGGAGTCGCTGAGTCACCGCCCGTTGAGCAGCTCCAGAATGACTTTATGAACCCCCAAGGGGCTGCTTTCTTCGGTTATCTCCTGCATCTTGCGGAGGCCGTAGCGCTCGACCCAGGCGCTTGCGGCATTGACCGTATCGATGTTGGCCTTGCATTCCGCAACCGGATCAACACGATCGGGAAAGGTGTCGAAATAGATCAGACCGGAATAATCATACTTCTTGAGGTAGTAGACGAACTCCAGAAGCCCTACGAGGTTGGCGGAGCCCGCCAACATTCCGTCATCGTTGTCCCGGTAGCCGTCGTTCAAGTGAACTCCGTA
Source organism: uncultured Spirochaetaceae bacterium (assembly GCA_964413945.1). GTDB lineage: Bacteria > Spirochaetota > Spirochaetia > DSM-27196 > PWMO01 > CAYPUT01. Next base: position 23,271 of record CAYPUT010000016.1, on the reverse strand, counting down.
CAGGCGCCCATCCTTGACCGCCATTGCCAACGACTGCGACGGATTCTCCCGTTTCATCAGCATGTGGCAGTAGTCGAGGGTAACGCCGACGTTTGGTGCCCCGATATCGCGAACGGCCAAAAGGACCATGCCGATGTCCGCAAAGACGGTGAAAGCCCGGGGTTGATATGGTTTGTACTCGATAGAGATCTTGATGTCGGGTTGCTGTGCCGCGACTTCGCGAACGCCTTCGACGGCCATCTGGTAGCGCCTCAGGTGATCTCCTTCGAAGGAATAATCGTAGCCGTCGTGGGCAAACCATAGGGTCAGAACATCGCCGCCCATCTCATTGCAGATTGAGGCGGCGTCACGAGTAAGCTTGAGTGCTTGTTTCCTCACGGACGGCTCAGGGTGGGAAAAGTCACCCCGGACGAACTGATCATCAAAACGCATCGCAATCCCGTTGCACTCTAACCCAAGCTGTCGGAGCGTCTGATTGAGAGTTCGGGCGTCGCCGTCGGAAAAGTGCTCAGGGTAATTGAAGTCAACACTGCTCAGCCCGGGGACTATCGCCACGCGCTCGAGAAGCTGTGTCGTGGTTAGTTTTCCGTCGTTTCCGGTATCCGTGACGAGGTCGGGATACGTCTTAAAAGAGTTCAGTCGCGCACCGTACTTCCACCGTGCCATGGGTTCTCCTCTACGATAGACCCGTGATAAGGGAGACCAGGTAATTCTTCTCGGTCTCGTTTCTTTTCAGATCGCCTACGGCGCGACCGTTGCGCATCACGAGCAGTCGATCACAGACACGCATAACGTGGTCCAGGTTGTGGCTCACGATTACAACCGCAAGCTTCTTCTTAAGCCGCTCTACTAAGGAGAGTATCTGCTCGGTTTCCTCTACACCCATCGCCGCCGTCGGCTCGTCCATTAAGACCAAGCGTGCGTCGGCAAGCAACGCCCGAGAAATGGCCACCGCCTGCTGCTGGCCACCCGAATAATTTCTAACGGGCAAGTACGGGTTTTCGATTCGCATGTTCAACTCGGTCAGCAGTATGCTCTGGGCCTTTGCGACCATACCCTTCTTGTCCAGGAACGAAAAGACACCGGCGACCTGCTTCGTCTGCTCCTGTCCGAGAAACACGTTCGCCGGAAGATCAAAAGAGCCGACGAGCGAGAGATCTTGATAGATCGCATGAATTCCCAAGTCTTGCGAATCCCGGGGAGAACGAAAGTGGACGGATCGGCTATCCACCCGAATCTCACCGGAGTCCAGAGCTACGGCGCCGGTCAATGCCTTAACCAGCGTGGACTTACCGGCACCGTTGTCGCCGATTATGCCAAGCGCTTCGCCGGTACGTATGTCCACGCTTACATCGTCCAGGGCATGCACTCCGCCGTACCACTTGTGCACGTTCTTAATTTCCACGAATGTCGTAGTCGCGTTTACGGTGGTCTGGTCCACTCATCTGCTCCTTTCGATACACAGTGACCGTCGGTGGCTCAAGGAGCCACCGACAGCCTTTCGCGTTAGACAACGTTTCGGCTTACTCGCCGAGAGCCTCACGCATCTCGTCCCAGTTTTGGGTCATTTCCAGCTGAGCCTTGGGAACGCGCTCCAAGATATCCTCTCGGCTTCCGAGCATCACCATATTGAGCTCGTATTGCTGTGGCACCTCTTCGCCCCGCATGTGGCGCAGGATGGCGTCGGCACCTTGTTGACCGCTGCTGTAGGCATCCCGGAAGATCGACCCGGTGATCATGCCGTCCCAAATCATGTCGATCTCCGCAATGACCGAACCGTAGCCGAAGACGTGAACGTCGTCGCGGCCGGCTGCAACGGTTGCTTCCGCGGCGCCCATCGCCATTGAGCTATTAACGGCGTAGATCGCCTTCACATCCGGGTAGGATACCAAGAGCCGCTCCGTCGCGTCGTAGGCCCTTTCCCGTTGCCAGTCCGCCGGTTGCTCGTAGACGATGTTGATACCGGCAGCCTCCAGGATCTCCTTGGCCGGCTCTCCCCGCTCGGCTGAGGCGGCCGCCCCAGGCTGACCGAAGAGGATGGCCATCTCATCGCCGGGATCGAGAATATTGTCCACAATGTACTCGGCCGTAACTCGGCCGCCGGTGGCATGAGAGTAACCGGCGTAGGTCAGCACTTCCACTCCCGCGTCTGCGGGCAGCGGATCGAGGTGATTGTTGATAATGATCGGTATTCCGGCTTCATTGGCTTGCCGGATAGCCGGGATTACGGCTTCGGGATCCGTGGGGCCGAAGATTATGTAATCCACGCCGATAGTTATGAAGTCCTCGACGATCGCCATGTGGCCGGAAAGATCCGACTCCTGAAGTGGTGCCCGACCTCGAACCTCGAACTCTACACCGGCTTCAGTCAGCGCGTCTCGAAGCCCCTGATCGAACTGGCCGAAGTAGTCGGTTGAGTCGTACACTGCCGGCGCGTACCCAATGGTTATTACGCCGTCGTCCTCGGCGGCCTCTCCTTGGCCCCCGGCCACTGCCAAACCAGCACTGCCCACAAGCAGCGCCATAATAAGCACTGCCTTTACTGTTGTACGATTAATAGTATTCATTCACCATCTCCTTTTGCGGTCAGTGACCGCGGGTATTGATCGGACGAGCACCGATTGCTTTTCGTGCTCGTCTCCCCGAAGTGGTGTTTCTCTCGACAGCGATGATGCCGATCCGAAACACCTGATAGGTCGTCTTTTGGTCGTATGCCTGCTATGTCACACCTCCTCTCTTTTTGAAGCTCACTGGGGTCTAGGACGATCCCATAGTCCGAAATCGATACAGTTGAATGGCGACAGCGATCACGAGGAGAAACCCGATGGTTATCATCTGCCAGAAGAACGGAACTCCGATAATGAGGAGACCGTTCTCCAAGACGCCAAGGAGGATTGCCCCCAAGAACGTCCCCAACATGGTGGCATATCCCCCGAAAAGATAGGTGCCCCCGATAACAACGACAGCGATGGTGTGCAGCTCCATTACCTGCCCAAGAGTTGCCTGAGCGGCGCTCAATCGAGCCGAAAGCATAACACCGGGACACCGGCAAGGGCCCCACTCACCACGTACACCAGGAATTTGTAGCGACTAACCCGGACACCGAAACGCCGGGCCGCTTCTTCGTTTCCTCCCGTCGCCAGAATGTACTTGCCGGTTTTGGTCTTATTCAGAAAGACGGCGCCGATAGCGATTATGGAGAGGGCGATCACGACGGGGACGGGAATCGGGCCGAGGTAGGCCTGACCGATGTTCTGATACGCCGCGGGAAATCCGCGCGCGATGTTCTGGCCCATAATGAGATACGCCATCCCGCGCATGGCATTGAGCATTCCCAAAGTGGCGATAAGCGGCGGTACACGAAAAACGCTCACGGCGGTGCCGTTGATTACACCGACCAAAGCACCTACGCCGATCGCCGCCATTACCGCGACAACCGTCGACGATGGCCCACCGAGAAAACGCGGATCCAGAAGCAAACCGGCCACACTGGCCGTTAAACCCACGGTAGAACCTACGGAAAGGTCGATCCCGCCGGTTGCAATCACGAAGGTCATTCCCACGCCCAGCACCATGAATACCGATGTCTGCCGGAGTATGTTGAACAGATTCCGCTGAGACAAAAATACCGGATTGGAGAGTGTAATGAGCAAGACTATCGCAATAAGCGGCACCGCCACCCCTAAGGGCGTAACGATTCCCGGATTGCGTTCCAAGAATGCCTTCCATGCCTTTCCTTGCAACGCGGGGGCATCTGCACTTTGCGCCATGAGTAAACCTCCGATTTCACCACGTAAGCATGATTAGTAAAGCCGCATTGAGCGATCTTCTTTAACCACACCGTTAAACAACTACAGGTGAAATTATTGGGCTCTTTAGTCATTGTGTCAACCCAAAGTTCACGAAATTTGTACTATAAGTGCACTAATTTGACGCTGCCTTGCTTCAGGTCCCGAATGTTCGTTGACGGCGTCCGTTTAGTAATGTATTCTCTCGTCATGGTGGAAGAATCGCGACTGTCAGTAATCCCTCGCCTTCGTATGATGCGACCGGATCTCACCGATCGTGAACAGGCGATACTAAACTTTCTGCTGGACAACGCAGAGGATGCTCGGGGACTGAGGATTAGGAAAGTTGCCGAGCGATTCGACGTTTCGGAGTCCATGATAGTCAAGCTTGCGAAGCGAGTTGGATTCTCCGGCTTCCGAGAGTTGAAAGCCCATCTGACCGACTACGGTACGTCAAGTGTGGCCATTCTCTACGAAGAAGTAAAACCGTCAGATGACGCAGCCGCCATTGTGAGGAAGCTTTTCCGTGCCTCGATGCAAGCTCTGGAAGAAACACTTGCCATCCTGGACCTCCAGCAATTCGAAAAAGCGGCGGATCTGTTCTACCTGGCCAAGACCCGGGATATCTACGGTTCCGGAGGCTCCGCCGCGATCGCCCGGGATGCGGCTCATAAATTTCTCAGAATTGGCATTCGTTGTGCATGCTACGAAGATGCGCACCTCATGGCGATGTCAGCGGCAACTTTGACCCCCGACGATGTGGTGTTCGCCGTGTCGCATTCCGGGCAGTCGGCGGTGGTCCTCGAGGCCGTTCGGGTAGCGAAGGCTCGTGGTGTGCCGGTGATCGCCCTTACGAGCTATCAGCACTCACGAATCGCCCAGTACGCCGACGCCGCTCTAGTCTCGACCGCGCGTAGCTCGCCGTTCACTGGAGAGAACGCCGCTGCGCGCATCGCTCAGCTCAACCTAATCGATGCTCTCTTTGTGCGCGTTGCATTCAAGGATCGATCAACTGCGGAAGCAAACCTGTCGATGACAATGACCGCAGTAGAGGAGAAGAGAGAATGAGTAATGAGCCTGCTATCCGGGTAGTCGGAAGCCTTCACATGGATCTTGTGTTCCAGACTGAGCGGTTTCCGGCTCCTGGTGAAACCCTCCGGGGACGCAGCTGGGTCACGCGCCCCGGAGGAAAGGGTCGAAATCAAGCGGCAAGCGCCATTAGATTTCATCCCAACGTCAGTATGGTCGGCGCGGTGGGAGACGACACGTTTGCCGAAGATCTTGTAGGGTCTCTGCGCCGGCTGGGCGTCGATACCCGCATGATTGCAAAGGTTCCCGGCGACGCCTCCGGCGTCAGCGTCGCAATAATCGAGCCTGCCGGCGATTCGGAATCCGTGATCGTCAGTGGTGTAAACCTGAGGATTCCGGATAACTCGATCGATGCCTTCTCCGAATCATTGCAGTCCAATGATATCGTGATTCTCCAGAATGAGATAAGCAACGAAGCAAACGAGAGGGTTGCGGCGCGTGCAGCCCAAAAGGGTGCCACGGTAATTCTCAATGCGGCTCCGCATCGGGACACGACCGCCAACCTCCGGTCTGCCGTCGACATCCTCGTAGTCAACGAAGTCGAGGCGGCCCATTACACCGGGGCCGAGTCCGTAACCAAGGGTAGCGCTGAGAAAGCTCTTGACATGCTATTCAAGCAGTGGAGCTCAGACGCGATAGTGATCACCTTGGGCAAAGACGGTGTGGTCTACCGTCGTCGAGAAGAACCGCTTCGCGTGTTGGGAGCCTTTCAGGTGCAATCCAGTGACGCCCATGGAGCCGGCGATGCCTTTATCGGGGCCTTTGCCGGGCGATTAATAGAAACCGACGATTTCGACGACGCGGTTACCTACGCAAACGCCGCCGCGGCCGCGACCATCGCCGCCCCGTTTGAAAAGCGGCACGCCATCGGCAAGCCGGCGGTAGCGTCGTTTCTTGCGGAGGGCGCGTGACCGTACCAATGAAGGCACGCGGACGCGATCCGTGCTGCCGGGACTGAGGACGTCGTCCGAGTCGGTGTATCGTTGACCTGCCGGACAAAGCCCATCCGACCGACGCCCCCAAGGCACGCCGCGGTCGACGATGGACGACGCTGTAGTAGCCCAGAAAACCATAGAAGCTATCGAACGGTCGATCGAGACCGGAGTGGCGCAAGATATCGCTTAGGCGATACCGCCGACGGAGGCATATGGAATGGTTACCAAGTTAGACCACATCGCAATAAGCGTCGCCGACCTCGATCGTTCGATCGATTTCTACACCAAGGTTCTCGGCTGCACCGTCGACCGCATACTAGATCGCGGTGCCGAGAGCCTACTTGGAAAGGTCGTCGGAATGCCCGGGGCCTCAGCCCGGATAGCCCATCTCTCCCTCGGCGACGCCATGGTCGAGCTCTTTGAGTATCGGGATCCCGCCGGCGCTCCCCTCCCGGAAGACAGAAAGCAAGCCGATATTGGAATAATCCACTTCGGACTGACCTCCGACGACGCCCGGAGCGACTACCGGCGTCTCGCGGAGTACGGTGTGGAATTCGTCAGCGAGCCGGTGGAGTTCCGTCCCGGAGTCTGGCTCTTCTACTTCTACGGTCCCGACGGAGAAGTCTGCGAGCTTAGACAAGTCTAGCTACCCGGCAGGTGGGTGTAGAGGAAGCGCTTGATCTTCCGGGTCGGGGTTCGTTCGAAGGGTTCCCACTGGAGGACCATCCTGCTGATCCGAGCCTGCCGGCTTTGCGGCCCCCCCTGTCCGGGCTCTCGAGTTAACGAATTTTGTCATTTCTTGATTCACCGAATCTCGGAAAAGGCCTCTTTCATGCGAGCCATACCTCTTTCCAAGTCAGCTATGGGGGTCGCCGCGTACGCCACCCTAAAGTAGCCCTCACCGTTGCTACCGAACTCAGTTCCACTCCGAATCAGAATTCCCCGATCATACATGTATTTCGTTAGATCCAAGCTAGAAATCTGGTGTGAAAAGCGCGGGAAAAAGTAAAACGCGCCTTCGGACGCGAGATTATCGAGTCCCTCAATCGTCTTGAGGTGCTTGAGCATAGTTCTCCGTCGGCGGTCGTATTCCTGCCGCATCTCCTCCACGCAATTCTGAGGACCTCGAATAGCGGCGACGCAACCTTTTTGCAGTGGAGTGCTCACGCATATCAACAAGGCTTTGTGAAAGGTAACGGCGGCTTTTATCATATCGCTCGATGCAACAAGATAACCGACCCGCCAACCGGTCATGGCGTACGACTTTGAGAAACTGCTCAAGAGAACGGCCCGGTTCCGCATTTCTTTGAACTGACTTATGGAGTGGTGCACATTATCGTCGTAGGTAAGCTTGCTGTAGACCTCGTCGACTACGAGCAGCAAATCGTGCTTCAACGAGAGTTCTACCAAGTCCTCGAGCTCCGACTTCTTCATCACCTTGCCTGTCGGATTACACGGATTGGACATCATCATCATACGCGTACGCGGCGTAATCTTGCTTTCAATCACGTCTGTGTCCAAAGCAAAGTCCATCCCCAATGGGGCAAGAACTGGTATACCCCCGAAAAGCATCACCGAGTCAGCGTAAGCGGAGTATTCAGGATTCAGTATCAACACCTCATCACCCGGATTGAGAAAGGAGGCCGAAAGAACGTTGATAGCCTCGATACCGCCGCTGGTAACTAGTACCTCATCAGGGGTCCGCTCTACGCCGTAATCTCGATGCAGATCGAAACAGATTGCTTCCCTGAGCTCCGGATCGCCATATGCACTTCCGTAGTGGGTCCAATTATTCTTCATGGCCTCATAGGCGGCCTCTTGGATGTGTCCCGGTGTCTGAAAGTCCGGTTCACCTTTGTCCATCCGGGCGGCACCTTCGGGAATCTTTGTCTTCCGCTGTGATCGTTCGGAACCTTGAATACGCTTTACATTTTCGGACAATGAAAACACTTGATACATCCTTAATTTGGTATTAGACCCTTTCGAGCAAGTAGCTCATCGAGTCCTGGGCGGGCGGTAACGCCAGCCTCAATCTCTTTCAGCCTCTTGGTCTCTCGATCGATAACAGCACTAACCTTCTCGACAGTCTGCGGAGCCACCTCTTGAGGAACGACCACGACCCCATCATCATCAGCTACGATTACGTCCCCAGGTTTGACCAACTGGCCGGCACATTGAATTGAGAAATTTACTTCGCCGGGTCCTTCCTTAAACGGTCCGTTCGGAGAAGCGCCGACGGCAAAAATCGGAAAGCCCACACGGGAAATCTCTTCAACATCCCGCACCGCCCCGTCGACCACGATTCCCGCAACGCCGATTTTTCTTGCCGTGGAGACCATAAGAAAGCCCAATAGACCCCAGGATATCTCTCCACCGCCATCGATAACGATTACATCTCCGGGCTTTGCCAATGCCAATGCCTTGTGAATCATGAGATTGTCGGTGGGAGCCGTCTTAACTGTCAAAGCCGGCCCGACCATTTTCATCCCTTTTGCTAAGGGCTTAACCCGAAAGTGCATTGCGGCGGCACGTCCAATGCAGTCTCCGACGTTCCCGGTCAGGCACCCCGTGTCTTCCATTAGGTCCTGGTAGGTGCGTATGACGTTATCATCGGGACGAAAGAAGTCGGTTCGGTAACGAAACCCCATCTTACCTACTTCTTTAATCTCTCCCTGTTCTGTTGCCATCGGTCTGAGTCTCCTTTTGAATCGTGGTCTGCTATTTCCGGTTTCCCTCACGAACCCTCGTCCAAACCTATACGCCGGCCGCTTTCGAAGAAGCGCCCGAATTAGCCGAAACGGTTTTCCATATAGGCAATGATTCCACCGGAATTGAGAATACTCTGGATAAGCTCGGGGAACGGCTCGGTCATAATTTCTCTGTCTTTTGTATGATTCCGGATCGTCCCGGAGTCCAGAAGCTCGAGCTCGTCGCCCTCTTCGATCAGATCTGTGTCCGCTTCGAGAATCGCCAATCCGAGATTTATCGAATTTCTATAGAATGATCGCGAGTATGACTTCGCGACCACCGCCCGAACTCCCGAGGCCACAATAACCAACGGGGCGATTTCCATCGCAGAGCCGCAACCAAAGTTCCTCCCAGCGACTATGAAGTCGCCCACCTGAATCCGATTCCCGAACCCCGGCCGAATATCCTCCATGAGAAACTCGGAGAGGACATTGGGATCTACCGTATCGCGCTTTCGCCGTGAGGAAATTATGTAGTCGGTGTTAACGTCGTCGTCGAATTTGAAAGCTGTGCCCATTTTGACTCCTTCTACCTTATAATAAGCGCCGGGGATCGGTAATCTCACCGGTTAGAGCCGATGCAGCCATCGTTGCAGGGGAACCCAAGTAGATGCTTGCGTTGCGGTTACCCATTCTTCCAAGAAAATTACGGTTTGCAGTGGACAAAACATTGGTATCGTCAAGGGGGATTCCTCCGTGAGCTCCAACGCAGTTACCGCAACCGGGTGTATTAAACACGGCGCCGCTCTCGACGAGAGTCTTGTAAGAGCCGTTCTCGAGCGACTCCTCAAGAACCTGCCTACTTCCAGGAGATACGACAAGCCGCACTTTGGGGTGGACTCGCTTCCCTTTAAGAATTCGTGCGGCATCGCGGAGGTCCTCAATATGGCCGTTACTGCAGGTTCCCAAGAGCGCCAGACGGATCGGCGTACCTTCAACTTCCGAGATGGAATGGACGTTATCAACCTGGTGAGGAACGGCAATCTGAGGCTCAAGGTTGGACACGTCGTAGCTCTCGGTACGGATGTAGACGGCGTCGCCGTCAGCCTCGACAGGCTGAAATGGTCCGGCAGCGCCGCGTTCTGTGAGCCACTGATCCACCTTTGCGTCAAAAGGAAGGATAGCGACCTTGGCCCCCATCTCGACCATCGCGTTGCAAAATGTGAAGCGGCCATCCATGCCCATGCTCGTAATCGTAGAACCGTAGACTTCGACCGCCTGATAATTGGCACCGCTTGCACCAAAGGAGCTTATGATGTGGAGAGCGACGTCTTTCGGGCCCACCGGCCAGGTTGGACTTCCGTTCACTTTAAGACGAATTGTTTGAGGAACTCTGAACCATAGCATCCCGTACTTCATCACAACGGCTAAGTCCGTCGAGCCGATACCGGTGGAAAAAGAGTTGAGAGCACCGTAGGTCACGGTGTGAGAATCGGCACCCGCTACTAGCATCCCAGGCCTAACGTGACCCCGTTCCATGAGAAGCCGATGACAGATACCCTCGCCCCAGTCATAAAGCGGACAACCGTGCTCATCGGCAAATCGCCGAATCTCCTCCTGCAGTATGGTGACTTCTCGGCTCGGGCTGGGACAATAGTGATCTAATACCAGAACAGTGTTCTCTGCGTTTGTTACGTTGAAATCCTTCATCTTCCGAGAGGCTTCAAACACCAAGGGAAGTGACCCGTCATTACCCATTGAAACGTCAACATTGGCCAGAACGAAATCACCGGCACGTGCCGGTCGATCATTGTGTTCGGATAGTATCTTTTCGGCGATCGTCTTACCCATAATGCTCCCGATGGTCCAAAAAAATGTCGTTACTCCGGTGGTCGTGAAAATAGAATTCAGATGGAAGACCCGGGCGCAATCGCCCGGGTCTTCGCTTCTTGCTGACCAAGACAGAATCGATGCGAGCTAAGGAAGAACTCCAATCTCCTTGTAATAGCGCTCTGCTCCCGGATGAAGAGGCGCCACGTAGGCATCGACGATGTTCTCCGGTGCCAAGTCAGTGAAGTAGGCATGCTGTTTCTGCAAAAAACTTTGATTCTCGAAAATGGCCTTCGTCATGTCGTAGACCAGATCGTCACTGAGAGACTCGTGGCAGACAATAACCGTCCAGTTGCTTACCGTAACAACTTCTTCGGTTTGGCCTTCGTAGGTCCCGGCGGGAATCCGAACGGGCGAGAACTCGGGATATTCTTCGGTAATGAGCCTTAACTGACTGTCCGTAAGGGAGATCAGCTCCAACCGACCGTTTCCGATAACGTCCACCAGCCAAGAGGCTCCCACACCGGTTCCGTCAATGATGCCGTCGACTTGACCAGTCTTCAGACGGGAAGCGGCCTGCACTCGGTTACCACTGTACTCGGGCCGAATCTCGTCCCACTCGATCCCGACAGCAGAGAGCAGCTTCCGGGAACTGACCTCAACGCCGTCCCCAATGCCGATCATTTCCAACCGCATACCACGAAGACCCTCAAGATTATCGACGTCGGAATTCGCCCGCACGAGGACGTGCTGTGGCGTCGCATTATAGTTGGCGACCGTTCGAACGCGGTCCGTGGGATTCCCTTCGAACTGACCAGTCCCTAGTATCGCAGCTGCGACGGCCGTGCCCTGGGCAAGGGCGACTTCTAGTTCACCCGACTGGATCGCGTTCATATTGAATGCGGATCCACCAGTTGCCTGAGCTGATGACTTTACCTCTGGAATACTCTGATCGATCACAACGGCCAGAGCGGCGCCCATGGGGAAAAAGTTGCCACCAAGACTGGCAGTACCAACCCGGACAAATTCAGGATCCCCTTGCGGGCTTTCTGCTTCTGCCTCACCAGCTCCACCTGCAAACACAGGTAGTGCAAAGAGTAGCCCAGCTATGAGCACTCCCAATAGTACCTTACTCTTCATTCGTTCCTCCTCGAGAGTAGTATTGAAGCCTATGTTAACCGGCCATCACGTGGCCGTATCCTGCAACTCACGTTCACCACTTCGTCCGTCCGTCTGCGCGTCCTTTTGAAGTTTCTTCGAATCAACTAAGAGATGATAAACCAGTGCGCCTGCCAACAACGTTGCTCCGGCGACGTCTGTCATCGATTCCGGTAAGACCAGCAGAATGGAACCCGCGGCCAATGCAAGGCGAGAGATTAGGGTCATTCGGACAGTAAGAGCTCCCTCGAGCGAAGCGCTCAATCCGACGATTCCAAGAAAGGAAGTCACGACGGGTACCAACAGCGACCAGAACTCAACGCCTGGTCTCAGAATCAGGTTTTGATCCAAGATAAACACGTAAGGGACTATGAAACCCGAAAGGGCAATCTTTAGGGAAGTAAAACCAACCGTGTTAGGATTGGCTCCGGCGAGGCCTGCAGCAGTGTAGGCACCCGTAGCAACCGGCGGAGTTAAGGCAGAGAGCACTCCAAAGTAGAAGACAAAAAGGTGCGACGGAATCAAGTCGAATCCCAGCCGAAGAAGGACCGGTGCCGCACTAATGCTCGTCAGTACATAGGCCGCTGTGGTTGGGAGCCCCATCCCGAGCACAAGAGCGACGAGCATGGTCATGAAGAGCACAGGGAGCATCGCGCCTCCGGTCACCCGGAAGATTGCGTCTGCGATGGTGAGGGTAATGCCCGTCAATGACGCAACACCAACGATGATACCGACGAGAGCGGTTGCTACGGCAAGGCTCATCGCCGTTCGGGCTGCCCGTCTGAGAATACGCGAAAGCTTGACGAGGTCAAGGCGAGTCTCTTTCTTAAAGAAAGTAATAGCAATTGCAACTACGATACCGCCCCAGAAAGCGGCAAAGGTTGGTGTGTACTGCCTGATAAGGAAATAGACAATTCCTACCAAAGGCAACAACAAGAAGCCACGTGACGCCAGAATTCGGGGCAAGTTGGGTATTTCGTTTGCATCGAGACCTGTCAAGCCTTTCTTGACCGCCCGAAAATGCACCGTCGCGAGCACACCGGTAAAGTAGAGAATAGCAGGAATAGCTGCCGCAACGGCAAGTCGAACATAGGGGACGCCAAGTGTATCCGCGATGATAAAAGCGGTTGCGCCCATAACCGGCGGAAGAATCTGACCGCCGGCCGAAGCAGAGCACTCAACCGCCCCCGCGAAGTGCGCAGAGTACCCAGCGCGCTTCATCAAAGGAATCGTAAAAGAGCCAGTCGTTGCAACATTGGCGGAGGTCTCTCCGCTCACCATGCCCATGAGAGCGCTAGATATGACCGCAACTTTTGCAGGTCCGCCTCGGCTGCGTCCCGCAATCGAGTTGGATAGTTCATAGAAAAAGTCCGCGACCCCGACTTCCTGCAAAACGGAACCGAAGATAATGAAGACAATGATAATCTCGGCGGAAACTCCGAGTATAAACCCAAATATGCCTTCGCCCGTAAGGTAGAGATGCTGCACCAGACGATTGAATCCGAAGCCGGAATGTGTAAAAGGCTCGGGAAAAGAACGTCCGAAGTAAGCGTAGGTCAATGCAATAATCGCCAAAACCACAAGGCCCGGGCTTACGATTCGACGGCCGGCTTCAAACAGCAAGACAATTCCGGCAATGCCAATGTAGATATCTAACGGAGCGAATCGCCCTGCCATCCGAATTAGCGTAAGAAAACGCACGCCGGTATATCCAAGGACGGCAATGGTGGCGAAGATGATTACCCAGTCAAGGACCTCCACCTTACGAAAGTCAGAGTGCCGGGAGACAGGCGCCAATAGAAAGCATAAGAGCATGCCAAACGCAAGATGGATGACCCTAAGCTGATAAGGTGGAATTATTAAAATCCCTGAGGCGATTAGAATGTGAAAGCTGGTCCAGACAATACCGACGACGGCCACGAGTTTTGCTTGCCATCCGGACAAGTCCCGGCGAAGCCTCACACGGGATTTTTTGACTGGCGCGTTCTGTGAGTTAGCCATGCGCTACTTATTCCTTTGCAAAAAGCGTTTGTTTATCTCAAGGCACACAGGCCGCCATTTGCATAGCCATAGAACGTGCTTCACTGCGACTTTCTCAATTCTCGAGCCGTCTCGTGGTGGGGATTAAGTATTGTGCCAACTCCCAACTCAAAGAGCGCAAGCTCCACGGCGGAAATGACCAGCACCGCCTCATGGTCGTCCACGTCGCCGATATGGCCAATGCGTATAACATGGTCGGAGTATCTCCCAAGGCCGCCCGCAATAGTGATCTTATAACGATCTTCAAGGACTCTCCGTAGAGGTTTTGTTTCCACGGCTTCCGGAAGAGCGAAAGCCGAGACCGACGCGGAACGAGCGTCCGCTTTGAGGGGAAATAAAGCAACAGGTCAGACATTAGATACAATCTCGTCGGCAATACGACGCTGGTAAACGGCAGTTTGACTCCATCTACAGTGACCCTACCAGAGGGTTTCCGGAATTCAATACTGCAAATTTGCTATTTTATTAGTTTTCTTGCGATACGCGCGGAACGGTCTGAACTACAGAGAGCATGCCGGAGCGTCGGACTTCGCGGCGGTACTGGTTCGGAGAAACACCATGGTGTCTACGAAACAGTTGATAGAAGTACACATAGTTCTCAATGCCAACCGCAGATGCTACTTCATAAACCCGCATTGTTGTGTTTCTCAAAAGGCGCGAAGCCTGAGCAATTCGAATCTCGTGGACAACTTCGGTAAAACGCATACCCGTTTCGGCCTTCACTAGCCGACTGACGTATGAAGGACTAAGCGACACCGCACCGGCCACGCTCGTCAGGGTGAGCTGTTCAACGTAGTGCTCTCGAATAAACTCGACGATATGGCGAGTTGCCGGTGACAGGCAGCCCTGAGCTACATCAGAGCCGGAAGTATCGCAAGCGTCAACAATCGAGTCGACATAATCGTGTGCTTCCTGCAGAGTCGCAACCCTCTGCAAGTCTCGATACAACTCGCCGATCGTCCTTATAGGGGGACCAGGATATCCTACCTGCTCGAGGCGAGCAACGTGAAGCGACAGAATTATGGAGTAGAGCACACTCTTTATTAATGCGATGTTCCACGCAGAATCCTCAGCGATCATTTTTACCATTAATCGAATGTCTTCCCTAACATCGCGGTGTCCCATAAGCAAAGCTCGCTGAATGTTCCGAACTACGGTAGCAATGGCAAGACTATCTACCTGCCGTGCTTGGGGGACTTCATCGTAATGAACAGCTCCGGCAGAGATTACAAACCGGTAGGCGAGCGCCGCTTCGGCTTCCTCGAGTGACTGTGGCGCTTCAGCTATAGAGTCATGTACAAGGCTGATACCGACACCTGCTGTTGATCCACTCGCGCGCACTACATCTAATAGAGCGGTCCCAACTGCTTTGGTAATCTCGCCATAACCGACGTCTTTTCTGCCGGCCGTCATTAGCACAATGAGCTCACCAGGTTGTAAAAGAACGTCGATGAAGCTGACATTGTACCGCGCCGATAGTCTTCCAAGCTTTGACCGCACCTCTTCGCTTATCTGTTTGTGGCCCCTATGACTGTCGGGAAGCGCAACGGCGAACGTGACAAAACTCCCGAGGGGCAATGAAAGCCGTTTGGCCTGCTGACTCGCCTCTTTGGGTGGGAAGCGCCCTGCAAGAAGCTCGAGCACCAATCGTCTTAACCGACCGAGACGATCCTTTTCGAGCTGCTGTTGCAGCTCGCGGTTCTCCGTCATCAACTCCTCAGTGCGTGTCTGCCGAAGGCTCAACTCGTCGAGTTTCTGTACGGCTGAAGCCAAGACGGAAAAAAGATAGTCATCGTCAACTGGTTTCAGAATCAACTCGAATGCTCCGTAACGAAGTGCTCGCTGCGCGTAATCAAACTCGTCGTACGCTGTTATGACAATAACGAGAGTTGTCGGACTCAGTCTCTTGAGGTGTTGGGTTAGCTCTAGACCGTCCAGTCGGGGCATCCGAATATCCGTTATTACGATTTCGGGTCGAAGCTTCTCGCACAAACGAACCGCCGACCTGCCGTCGGCCGCATCCCCTACCACCGAACATCCTAATGCTTGCCAGTCGACAGTCGCTTTTAGTGCTTCCCGGATAACTGGCTTATCGTCGCAGATAACCACACTATACATCCACGGAATCCTTGGCAGAGGAGCTCGTCGGCAGACGCATAGAGAAAGTCGTGCCGACAGCCGGCGCACTCTGAACCGAAAGGCCATATTCGGAACCGTAGAGGGTTGCTATGCGACGAACGACGCTGCGCACGCCGAAGGCAGGATAAGCCTTCGCCTCGTCGGAAGTATCAAAAGATAACAAAACATCGATATCGGTCTTAGACATCCCCTTTCCATTGTCGTTGACCGAGAGACGAAGCGTTCCACCTCGAACAAAGGCCTCGATCGAGATGTGACCCGGCTCCTCCGTTTCTTCGATTCCATGGATGATGGCGTTCTCGACAATCGGCTGCAGAATAAACCGAGGCACCTTGCAGTACTTCGCTTCTTCGTCAACGGAATAACTAACGGTGAAACGCTCACCGAGCATAACCTTCTGCAAAAAGAGATAATTGTCCACGTACTCGAGTTCTTCCGAGAGTAGCACCAGCTCTGACGATCCCCGAAAACTCCGACGGAGCATCGCCCCGAGGGCAGTTACTACTTGAACAATCTCTTTCTGTCCTCGTAGCTTCGCCATACTTCGAATGGCCTCAAGTACGTTGTAAAGAAAATGAGGACGGACCTTGGCCTGAAGGGCATTGTACTCGGCTTGCAGTGCGCGGTACTCGGCGCCCTCCTTTGCAACTCGTGCATCCGACTCGCGCCGGATAGTGTTTTCCAAAGTATCCGCCATGCTGTTGAAGGCGAGTGCAAGCTGCCCGATCTCGTCGAGTCCCTTAGGTTCCAGACGCTGGTCGAAGTGACCATTCTCTATGAAACGAATATTCTGCAGCAGCAGAGCAATATTCTGCGTAATAGAACGATTGATCGACAGCCCGGCTGCAAGCGCGATGACCATGGAAATGGCGAGGGATACAACGATCCAGAATTTCACCAAGGGTGGCATGGCGAGAAGCTCAGTTGTCGAGATGAACTTGAGCAAGTAGATGCTCCCATCTTCCGACTGCCTCGACAGAATATGAAAGCGTTCGGCGTCAAGGTCGACCGATGAAAGGGGATACTCTTGTCCGGGTAGGAAATGTCGCTGCGCCTCCCTAACGAACCGAGAATCATCACCGAAATCGAAAATCACGACGCCATAGGCGTTACAGATAATCAAGTTATGCTTTAGCTGTTCAGTTTCTCGAAAGAATAGCGCTTCAAGAAAAATCTTGTCAAAGCCAGCAATGTAAAACTCTCCAACACCGGTGCCATTCCTGATTGGTTGAATCATATGCACGATGTCGCGATGCTCTTCGAATTGTATGAGTAAAGGGTGAATTATCTGGTCGTTCGCTATAAGTTGACCATTAAGCTCTAAAAAGTTCCAGAGCGGGGTCAACATAACGTCAAAGGAGTCTTCGGGCGTAGGAAATGAGACCGCTTGATTTCGTGTCAGGTCAACATAGTGTGCCTCCCTTATTCCCGCCTTCGCGAGGACGTAAGAGCGGATTGCCGCGCGCCGTGTTGAAGGCGTCGCGTCCTTGGGAACAACGGAATTCCAGTACGCAAGAAAAAGCTCAGCTCCGTAGTCCTCTATCACAGAGCTAATGTCCCGACCGATCTGGTCCATGTTTTCTTGGTTGAGACTAATGGTCTGATCTCTAATCGTTTCTCGAAATACTAGAAAGAGGGTCGCACTTATAAACGCGTTCGAAAAGACAGTTATTGCGATATAGGAGAGGAAGATCCGCTTGCGAATGCTAACATCCCGAAGCGACCCTAACCGTAAAGCACTTTGGAAGAGCATATGGGTATTGCTGACCATGACTATACAGGATCCTCACAATGTTGGCCAGCAGGGGATATAAGGGATATAAGACCGCCTAAACCGGAAGCTTCTTCAACGAAGGCCGTTTTTTGTCAAGACGGTCTTCACAAGAAGGCAAGCCTTCTGACGGGGCCGGCGACGCCCCACCCCTACCGCTCGCCTCCCGGCAGGTGGGTGTAGAGGAAGCGCTTGATCTTCCGGGTCGGGGTTCGTTCGAAGGGTTCCCACTGGAGGACCATCCTGCTGATCCGGGCCTGCCGGCTTACGCCGGCGTTCACTTCCTTGCGGATCTCCTCGAGAATTTCGTCGGCTTTGCGGCCGAGGGCTCCGGGCTCCCGGCTCTGGTCCCCGAGCTCGGCTTCGAGGGCCTCGATGTCGACGTGGACCCGGGCGACGAGGTTTCCCTCCCAGTCGAAGACGATCGACTCGCTCGCAAGGGGGTGGGAGTCGATGATGTTCTCGATATCCTCCGGGTAGATGTTCTCGCCCCCGGAGCCGACGATCATATTTTTGAGGCGTCCCCGGATGTAGAGGTAGCCGTCCTTGTCCCGGGAGCCGAGGTCCCCGGTCCGGAACCATCCGTCTTCCGAGAGCACCTCCCGGGTCGCTTCCTCGTTCCGATAGTAGCCCCGCATGACGTTGGGGCCCTTCACAAGGATCTCCCCCTGGTCTCCCTTATCTGAGTCCGCTTCGATGCGGACCTCGACCCCGGAGATCGCCGGGCCGGTGGACCGATATCGGGTGTTCGCCGCGTCGGTTCCGGCGACAAGCGGAGAGGTCTCCGTAAGGCCGTAGCCGATGGAGTAGGGAAACCGCGCCTCCCGCAAGAAGCGTTCGGCGTCCGGAGAGAGGGGGGCCCCGCCTATGCCGTAGAAGTGCAAGGCTCCCCCGAAGGTCGCGTACACCTTGCGCCCCGCCGCCCGGTGGAGCAGCCGTCGGATCGGCCCGATCTTTCCGGCAATCCGGGTGATCACGTTCTTCGCGAAGAGCGGCTTGATTTTCGCGGAATAGAGCTTCTCCATAATCAGCGGAACGGTAACCATCATCGTGGGCCGGACGTCCTCGAGGGCCGGCAGAAGCGCCGAGAGAACCGGGGGCTTGCCGAGGTAGGTTACCGACGCGCCGCTGGAAAAGGGGATAAGAAAGCCGATGGTGCACTCGTAGGTATGCGCCAGGGGCAGGATGGAGAGAAACCGGTCCTCCGGGGTAATCGTCACCAGGGTCCGGGAGGCGATGACGTTCTGAACGATGTTCCGGTGGGTAAGCATCACCCCCTTCGGAGTCCCGGTGGTCCCCGAAGTATAGAGAATGGCCGCGAGGTCCTCCTCCGAAGGCGCCGGGGCGTCCTCCTCCGACCCCTCCGGAACTTTCAATCCACCGAGAGTCTCGAGGATGATCCGAAAGCGAAGCCCCTTCGGTTCCCCGATCTTCTGCGAGAGCGACTCCGAGACGATGATTCCCTCGGCTCCCGAGTGGTCGAGAATCCCCGCGATTTCCGCCGGGGAAAAGTCCGGAAGAATCGGGACGATAACCGCCCCCATCCCGGAAACCGCGAGGTAGGCGACACCCCACTCCGGCTTGTTCTCCCCGAGAAGCGCCACCCGGTCGCCGGGCTTGACTCCCCGGGAGCGAAGCTCGCCCCGGAGCCCCCGGATGCACTCCCCTACCCGGGCGTAGGAATACGTCTCCCCTTCCCGGAGGGAGAGGGCGACGTGATCACCGTAGCGGCCGAAGCTGTGGTCCGCCATCTCTCGAAGCGTCTTGAGACTCCTGACATCCTGGGGTACTGGCTTTGGTTCCATACCCCTATTTTAATAGCAGGCTCTTGGGGTTCCCAGGGTGGGGGAGAAGACGCCGGCGCGAGCGGCATCCCCTGCACCCTAGTTTATCGGGATGATGCCGGCATTGTTCAATGGGGCCGGCAGCGTCGGTCCCGGCGCGGTAGTTATGGCCAACGGGTCGAAGATAGTAGAGGTTGTCGTGCTATTGCCGTGGACGATAAGGTACTTTCCGGCCTCCGGCCCTGCGGAAAGGTAAAGAGTCGACGCGCCTCTCTCCGCGGGGCCTGAGAGGCCCGGGCCGGTGGAGGCGTTCGGCCCGGTGTGGTCGTAAAAGATGATGTCCGGGGAGTTGCCACCCACGACGATCATGTAATTGCCGGATTCGGGTCCGCTGGAAAGGCGGGTGGTGTGGGCGCCGTTGCCGACGGTGCTCGGCATTGCAATATGATTGAAGAAGGCACCACCCCCGGCGTCGAAGCGCATCAGGCCTCCCGTGCCTCCACCTGTCACGACGATAGCGTTCCCGTCGAAGGTAACGAAGCTGTGGGAACCGAAAGAAACGATGCTCGGAAGCGCCGGGCCCGGAGAAAAGGAGTCGCCGGCGGGGTCGTAGACCATGGGGCTGTTGCTACCTCCGACGATTACCATGTGCTGCCCTGATAGGGCTCCGGAGGCCACGACGAAACTGCTGCTCCCGGAATTCGCCGTTCCGCTACCGGAGGCAAAGGGAGAAGTTGGAGATAGCTCGAGGGTATCGGTAGCCGGATCGTACCGGTTGGTGCCGCTCCAACCTCCGCCGAAGCGAATCAGAATCTTTCCCCCGTGGGTGCCGCTCGCTATGCTCCATAGGTGGGAGTTATTCACCCAGTTGGTTTCGAGTGTAGGTCCGGCCAGGAAGCTTTCGGTGGCGGAATTGAAGAAAGCCGTCGAATCGACGGCCCCGAGGACCCAGTGTTGCCCGGACCGGGCCCCCGATTTAATCGGCTGCGCCAAAACGGCGGGCCCGGCGTTAAAGACCAGAGGCGGCCCCGGGGAGAAAGCCATCGTCTCGATGTCCAGAAAGAAGGTCTCATTCGTCCCCGCCCCGCGAATGTAGAGGTATCTGGTTACCGAGCCCTCACCGGTGGCAGACTGATCCTCGCCGTCGTCGATCAGAGAGAGCGACAACCCTAAGTCGAAGGGCGGCAGTCGGCACCCGGCAAGCCCGGAGAAAGCCACAGCCGCGAGAAAGACGCAGAGCAACGGCCCGAATCCGCGTATCGCACCCTTTCGCTTCCGGGAATCCATCTTGTGTTAGAATCTATCACGCGCAGCAATTGCTACCATATTTCGCCAACATGACAAAGGAGCCCTACCATGATGGACGCGAAGGAGAACATTCGGACACTCAAAGAAGCGCTGCAACAGCCGTGCAAGCACCGGGACATGACCCTGGCCTCAGAACCGATGCCGAACTACCGTAAGACGCCCGGCGGCCCGAACGAGACCCCCCTATCCTTCTGGGCATCCTGGGAATTGAAGGATCGTCCTCGCCGAATCGCTCTGCTCTTGGACGACTGCCAACAGGAGTACCGGCCCTACGCCGGGGGAATCTTGCCGAATATGACGAGGATGGTGGAAACCTTCCGAGATGCTCGATCGAAGAGCGACGGCGTCTGCATCGCCTGGAGCGCCTGGAGCCGGAGATTCGACGACGGCATCTCCAACGCGATGGACCGATGGTACGGACCGAGGGGATTACGCCCGGATAACCCGGAAAACGCCGCCTACGTCTTTACCGGCGCGGAGGGCCTCGAGCCGCTCTCCGAGATAGCCCCGACGGAAGCCGAGATCTCCGACGGCTGGTTCTACCACGGCAAGCATCTGGATATGTTCTGGACCTTCGACGAGAACGGCGCCTCGTACCTCGACGAAAAGCTCAAAGCGCAGGGCATCGATACCATCGTTATCGTAGGTCTCTGGACCGACGAATGCGTCCTCTCCACCGCCTACGCGGGCAACTCCCGGGGGTACGACGTGGTGGTGGTAGGTGATGCCGTGGCAACCGCAACGGCAAACCAAGAAACGGCCCTAACCGTCGCCAACAGCACCGTCGCCAAGGTCCTCTCGACCGACGAGGTAATCGACTACATGGAAAACGACTTCGTCACCGGAAAACCGGGGGCGGTTAAAGGGACCAGCCATCCCGACGGGCGTAAGGTTTGAGGGGGTCGGCTAACAGCGAAGAATTCTATATAGACGACCGTCCCCAATGCTAGCTAAAGTATAGGTGAAGCAAGGAGATCTCAGATGGAGAATAGAAGTGTACGGTACGTCGTAAACGAGAAGGGGGAGAAAGAATCCGTAGTCGTGCCTGTTTCTCTGTTTCAAAAAATCGTGGAGGAACTCGAAGACCTGGAAGATGCTAGCATCGTTGACGAGCGCATGAAAGACCCCGATTGGGTCGACTGGGATAGAGCGAAGCAAGAGCTTGGCCTATAGAATCGAAGTTGAAAGGCAAGTGATAAAAGACTTGCGTACCATTCCTCCGAAAGAAAGAGTTTCGATCGGCCGGGCAATCGACTCACTTGCGCGCCATCCACGCCCGCCAGGTTGCGTAAAACTTCGAGGTAGCCGGGATTGGCGCATCCGTGTCGGCTCTTACCGCGTACGATACCGTATCGAGGACGAAGTCCTTCGTGTCTTGGTCGTGCGGGTTGGCCATCGCCGGGACGTTTATCGATGACTACCGTTCTTAATTCTCTAATTGAAGCCCGCATTGACACGAAAAAGAGAAGCCACTGACGGCAACCTCGTCCACCACGGAACGGAAACGACGGACCTGGACATCGCCGGGTGATAGACCAGGAGCGGGCAAACCGGAACGACTATCTCGTCGCCGCCCGGAAGGCCGGATGCGGCGGCGTCTTTACCTACAACGTCCGCCATTTCCGGCGGCCCCGGGCAGTCCTTTTTCAGAAACCCGTACTCAGCAAGTCGATCCCGGCGATTACCTTCCGCCGGTGGTCCTGAAAGGACGCTATCCGCGGACCGACCAGACTCGCAGCGACAGCCGTGAGCTCCGATAGGAACACCACGCATTCTTGATCTTCTATTGTTACCGGAAGGTGAATTCGATCGATCGGTTCGGGCGCGGGTAGCGGCATTGGTGTTTCGGTGGATATCAAGCTGCGCCGTCAGAAGTCTCTGATATCGTCTGAGAAGGTCCCGTGTTCGGCGATAAACTCACCGTAGCCTTCTATCCGCTCTTTGTTTCATACACACAGCATAACACATCACCGTCCCCGGGCGGTCTCGGAATCAACATGCCCCGCTTGCAGTTTGATGGTTCTAGTATTACCATTTTACCATGAATGTTACCATCGACCGCTTGGGTCGAATCGTCGTTCCCAAGGCCGTCCGGGACCGCTTGCATCTTATTCCGGGGACCAGCCTGGAGTTGACGGCCGACGCCGGCGGCATACGCATCGTTCCCGTCAACGCTGAGCCCTCGTTGGTACGGAAGGACGGCATCCTGATCCATCACGGTACGGACACGACGGACCTGGATATTCGACGGGTGATAGAGCAGGAGCGGGCGAACCGGAACGACTATCTGGTGGCCGAGGAACCGGATGACGGTCCTGTTTGATACCTCGGTGCTGGTTCCGGCCATTGTCGATCAGCTTGCCAATCATCCGGCCTCTTTTTCTACCTTTGCAACGTACTCGTCCGGGAAACACACCGCAGTGTGTGCAAGCCACGCCGTGGCCGAGGTGTACTCTGTCCTGACGGCGCTCCCGGTACCGCGGCGAGTAAGCCCCCTCGAGGCGCGGCACATCATCGAAGAGAGTATTCTCGGGCGACTCGGCGTTATCGACCTCGATGTCGAAGACTACCGCTGGGCCGTCACTGCCGTTTCGGACGCCGGATTGGCCAGCGGCATCGTCTACGACGGCTTGCATCTCGCCGCCGCCCGGAAGGCCGGATGCAGCCGCATTTACACCTACAACGTTCGCCACTTCCGGCGGATCGCCCGTCCGGAGATGGAGATTTCGGCGCCCTAGAGCG
>CAYPUT010000015.1:4072-32488 GCA_964413945.1 uncultured Spirochaetaceae bacterium | reverse complement strand
ACCTGGAAACAAAAGGCTATCAAATACTCGAAAAGAACTTCAAATGTCGGCGCGGGGAAGTCGATATTGTAGCAGAGAGGGGCGATACGATCGCCTTCGTCGAGGTAAAGACCTGGCGGGGAATGCCGGCGTCTGCCTTGGAGCACGCGATCTCGACGAAGAAGCAGATCCGCATACTCGCCGCCGCACAGCTATACCTGCTGCGCCGCCGGGAGCGAGAGCCCCTCCATATCAGGTTTGACGTAATCTTTCTCCGGGATCCGGAGGCGGAAGACGTGGAGCATTGGGAAGGGGCGTTCGAACCAGAAAGATGGCACGGGTAGCACGACCGACAGACCGCAGACGACTCCAGCAATTGAAGCAGAAAATCCGGGACAAGCGCTACATCGACGACGCGATTACCCGGATCGCCCAAAAGCTCGCCGAAGAGCTCCTGCACAGACAAATCGATTCGGCAAACTAGGCTTTAAGGCTCCGCGAGCTGTTTTAGCAGCCGATATCCCTCTTCCCGGAGACTCCGGGAATCAACTTCTTCGATCAGGTCAAAGAGCGCGTAGAACAGGTCGGGGTCCTCGACCCCGTCGCCGAGGGCGTCGGCGGTGTAGATGGTTTCGTAGAGGGCGGAGACGAAAAGGTAGTCCGGCTCTCCGGCAATCTCCCGCCGAATAGACAGGATCAAGAGGTCGGCGAGCTCCTGATCGAGGGCAACCCGGAGGCGCGAAAGAACCGTTACCGCCTCGGCCCTGACGCGCGAGTCTTCCTCGTAGCGTAGAACGTCGCGGATAAGGAGCTCCGAGCGCCTCCCGCCGAGGGCACCGAGAAGCCGAACACCCCGGGCCCGGATGGCCGGGTCCGGAGTGCTGCCTTCCGGCCGGACCGAGCGGCGGTACGCACCGAGGACAAGCATCCCGATAACCTCCTGGGCGTAGGGGGTCGAGGCGTGCCAGGCTCCGCTTCCCACAAGGCGCTCGATCTCTCGGAGAGCGTAGAGTTGATCCTCTCTCCGCCCGGAACCGGCCATCGTCACCATAATCTGCCGGTCCGCCTGTTCCTCGGCCGTCAGATCGCTCTCGAGATAGAGCCTAACCCAGTCCGGAGCCTCTTGCCCCTCCAGAAAGGGGGGGAGAAGCAAACCGAGAAGGCAAGCGAACAGAACTACCCGCGGGTATTCCACCTGGTTAGTGTATGGCCATAAGCGCGGCGTCAGCAAGCCCAGTATCCCTTCCGGCGTGCCTTTTGGTTGACCCCCGAAAGCCTGACGGCTACACTTGCCCGTCGTGTTAAGAGCGCTTTTCCCCGGCTCCTTCGATCCTCCGACCAACGGTCACCTGAACATCGTGGACCGCTGTGTCCGAATCTTCGACGAGATTATCGTGGTGGTCGCGTCGAATCCGCAGAAGAGCTATGCCTTCTCGGCGGACGACCGCTTCGACATGGTTTGCGAAATGATGGAACCCTACGACAACGTCCGGGTCCGTCATTGGAGTCGGCTCATCGTCGAATGCGCCGAAGAGGAAAAGGCGAAGGTAATGGTCCGGGGCGTCCGGGCCCTCGACGACTTTAGCTACGAGTTCGAGCTTTCGATGATAAACCGGGGCCTCAATTCCCGGATCGAGACCCTCTTGATCCCCACGGATCCGCAGTACTTTGTTCTGCGGTCGACGGCGATCAAAGAGCTGGCCCGGTTGGACGGAGATATTTCGTCGATGGTGCCGCCGAACGTGGCCCGGCGCCTCGGGGAACGGTTCAAACGACAAGGTTGACATACCCGTAGGCTTACGGTAGATTTGCCTGCATTATCCCAAAAGCGAGGGGCATAATTTCATGGCGGTTCCAAAGAAGAAGCATTCCAAGGCGCGTACGCGTCGACGACGGAGCATAAATTCCAAGTTGTCCTTACCGACCCTCATCACCTCTCCTGAATCCGGCGAGATGGTACGACGTCATCACGTCGACATGAAATCCGGATTCTATCGAGGTAAGAAAATATTCAACCCGGAAGAGCTGGGTTAGTCCGACAGGAGGATACGATGGCTGATGAGCTTTTCGAGAAGATGAAGAAGCTTATTGCTGACAAGCTGGAAGTGGAAGAGGGAAAGATCACCCTGGATTCGTCGTTTCGACAGGATCTTGGGGCTGACAGTCTCGACACCTACGAGCTTGTCTATGCGATTGAAGAAGAAATGGGTGTTTCCATCCCCGATGAGAAAGCCAACGAGTTCGAAACCGTCCGAGACGCTTTAGAATTCCTGAAATCGCAACAGAAGTAGATTTCGATTAAAGCCCGGCGACGCCGGGCTTTCTTATATTTAGCTCCAAGGGGTTCGCGTTTGAAACTGTCGCGAAACATTGGGGAGGTCAGACCACCGAAGGTCGATAGCGAACGTCGTAAGGAGTTGCAGCTTTTCGAAAAGCAAGCCGGAGTCCGATTCCGCAAGCTTGAGCTCCTAAACCACGCTTTTTGTCATCGTTCATTTGCGAACGAATCCGATGGCACCGTGGCAAACAACGAAAAGCTGGAGTTTCTTGGCGACTCGGTTCTGGGTCTCGTCATTGCCGAGTACCTATACCTAACGCTACCCGGCAGTGCGGAGGGAGACCTCGCCAAGATTAAATCGTTCGTCGTCTCCGAAGACAGCCTCGCCTCGATATCTCGTAACCTTCGGGTCGATAACTTCATCCTGATTGGCAAGGGCGAAGAGTTTTCCGGTGGACGCTCGAAAAAGGCCATCCTGGCCGACGCCATGGAAGCCATTATCGGCGCCTATTTCCTCGACTCCGGCATCGGAAGCGCAAAGAAGTTTGTTCTTAAGTATTTGGTTCCGGAGATCGATAAAGTTCTCCAGAACAAGCACAAGAAGGACTACAAGACGCTCCTGCAGGAGTTCGCCCAGAAACGGTTTAAGACCTACCCGAAGTACGTCCTCGTCAAGAAGACCGGGCCGGACCATAGAAAGACATTCTGGATCGATGTCCGGGTCAAGGACAAGAGTTACGGTCCCGGGCAGGGGCGCAACAAGAAGGAAGCGGAACAAGAGGCCGCACGGATAGCCTTTCAGGCTCTCGGCGGTGAGCCTCCTGAGGAAACCGACGAGGCATAGAGGCCGCCGCGCTTTTCGGCGGCCCTACTTCTTGGCCGGCTTTATCCGGTCCTCGTAGAACCGTTTCGCGATTCTCTTTAGCTGCTCCGGCCGGTTCTGCTTAGGATCGTCGAGGACGGTTTCCAGAAGGTCTCGCAAGACCGCTCCCATTTCCGGCCCCCGGGGAACACCCAGACCGGCGAGGTCTTCTCCGGAAATCGCCAGGTCTCCCACCGAAAGGGCCGAATCCTCTGTTAGCACGGTCTCTATTCGATCCGAGAGTGACCGGAGTCCCCGGCTCTCCGTGATCGGCCCCCCTTTACCGAGAGCATCCGCCCTCCGGAGGGCAAACCAATTACCGAGGTTCTCCCGGCCGATGGTACGGACGAATCGGCGAACCGCCCCGTCGCTCCAGGACTCGTCGTAACGTATCATGTGGTGACGGATAAGATGGCATACGTCGTCGACGACCGCGTTCGGGTACCGGAGGCGCCTCAGAACGGACGCCGTCTCTTCGGCGGAGACCACCTCGTGACCGTGAAACGAGAGGGGACCCGGAGGCGTTCCTTCCTGCGTATTAAACTTGCCGATATCGTGGAAGAGGGCCGCCAACCGCAGGGTTAGGCTCTCGGCAGGGGCCGCCGCGGCGCTCCGAATCGAGTGATCCAGAACGTCTTTGTCTATCCCCCTCTCCTGAGGCGTTAGACGGGTACGGTAGAGCTCCGGGAGAAACTCCTCCATAAGGCCTGAGTCTCTCAGAAGCGAAAGCCCCCACGTCGGATCCTTCGCCAGAAGCGTCTTCGAAAACTCCTCCCGGATCCGCTCCGGAGACACCGCCCGGATCCGGCTTTTTTCCTCCTTAAGCGCCTGCAAGGTGTTCTCTTCCACCGAAAAGCCGAGACGCCCGGAGAATCGAATACAGCGCAACAAACGCAGACCGTCCTCGGAGAATCGTTCCCGGGGGGCTCCTATCGCCCTCACCCTGCCTCTCTCGAGATCCTCCATACCCCCGTAGGGGTCGACAAACCGGTGGTCCACAAGGTCGTAGGCCATTCCATTGATCGTAAAGTCGCGTCGAGAGAGATCCTCTTCGATGGTCCCGACATAATCGACGCTGTCGGGGCGCCGGCCGTCGGAGTAGCTCCCCTCGGTGCGGAAGGTGGTCACTTCGAAACTCTGCCCCCTAAAGAGGACCGTAACGGTTCCGTGTTTGATCCCCGTCGGAATAGTCCTCCGGAAGAGTTTCATTACTCCCTCGGGGGTCGCGTCCGTGGCGATATCGTAGTCGTCGGGCTCCTCTCCCATGGCGATGTTTCGCAGGGCACCGCCGACAACGTAACAGCCGTGTCCTGCGTCGGCAAAAACCTGGGCGAGCGAGAAGA
Organism: uncultured Spirochaetaceae bacterium; assembly: GCA_964413945.1. Lineage (GTDB taxonomy): Bacteria > Spirochaetota > Spirochaetia > DSM-27196 > PWMO01 > CAYPUT01. Next base: position 28,026 of record CAYPUT010000015.1, on the reverse strand, counting down.
GCACCTTCGGGAATTTGGGCTTCACTGCGGGTTGATTATCGCGTGAGGAAACGGGATGTCAAGGTTTGCGAAAAACACAATGTTGAAAGCACAAAAAAGGCAGCCCGAAGGCTGCCTTACGCATGCGAAAGGCGTCGTACTATTGGAGTAGCTGCAGAACCGACTGCGTCTTCTGGTTCGCCTGAGCAAGCATGGCGGTGGAGCTCTGAACCAGAATCTGGTTCGTAACGAACCTTACGACCTCGCTGGCCATGTCGACATCCCGAATCTGGGATTCCGAAGCCTGGAGGTTTTCCGCGCCGATGCTCAATCCTACCCGAGCGTACTCGAGACGGTTCTGATACGCGCCCAAGTCGGCCCGCTGCTTGTTCACGGTCCGGAGAGCGGCGTCGATAACGCCAATAGCGATATTCGCCTTGTCCGGGGTGGAAATCGAGATGAAGGTTGCCGTGTGGGGCAGTCCGTCGGCACTCTGAATGCCGAGCCCCTGGGCGGTCATCGTTCCGATAAACACGCGCTCGCGTTGGTCCATGTTGGCACCGATGTGGAAGTACATGCTGGCGGTCACGGCGTTTTCCCCTGTCTCCCGAGCAAAGCGCCCGGTCAGCAGGTTCATGCCGTTAAACTGAGCGTGCGAGGCAACACGGTTAACCTCGTCCACAAGACTCGACACTTCGACCTGAATCTGCATTCGGTCTTCCGTCGAGTAGATGCCGTTCGCGGACTGGACCGCGAGCTCCCGAAGCCGTTGCAGGATGTCCTGGGATTCCTGCAGATACCCTTCGGCCGTCTGGATCATGTTGATGCCGTCCGCCGCGTTTCGCTCGGCCTGTCTCAGGCCCCGAATCTGCGACCGCATCTTCTCCGAAACGGCCAGCCCTGAAGCGTCGTCCCCGGCGCGGTTAATCCGCAGTCCGGAAGAGAGCTTTTCGATGTTGCTGTTGGTAGCAAGGTTGTTGAACTTTTGCTGCCGCTGGGCGAACATCGCGCTCAGGTTGTGATTAATGATCATAGCACACTCCTTGAAGGTCGATCGTGGCAAACTTCCCTGTTCGCCTTGACAAGCATTTCATTCATAATGTCGGATTACGAATCCGGCTCTTTAGGCTTTTAGGTTAGGCGCGTATGAACAAAGACTCTCTGGGAATCGTGGTTACCGGCGGGAGGATACCTTCTCGAGATGCATTGAGGAGGCTCCTCGACCCACCTTACCTTGTGGTCGCAGCGGATTCCGGGGTCGACAACGCAGCACGGCTCGGGCTTTCCCCGGATTTCGCCCTCGGAGACTTCGATTCCATCGAAAACGTAGATCTCTTGTCCGCCTTGCCGTCGGAGCGCGTCTTCCGCTATTCCCGGGATAAGGAGCTAACGGATACCGAGCTGGCCCTCGCTCTTTTGGACAAACATGATATTATCACCAGGGTAGTCGTCGGCGGGGGAGGGGGCAGGATCGATCATCTTCTCGCCCTTACGTCGCTATTTCATCGTCCGTCGGCGCCGTCGCTCTGGATTACGCACAACGCCATCCTGAGACGCCTCGATGGAGAGCATACCTTCGAGATCGGCGAGGGGCGGCTCGTATCCTTCTTTCCCCTCGGAGGGGGGCCTTGCACCATGAAGAGTAGCGGCCTCAAGTGGCCCCTGGACAACCTGACCTGGTATCCGGGAGACGTGGGGCTCAGCAATGAGACCACCGGTCCGACGCTGTCGATATCCGTCGACTCCGGGGCGCTCCTGATGGTGCAGCCTCTCGAAGATGGAGGCCGATAGACGTGGCCACCGCGACTCTGCGCCAGCTGGTCAGAAGCCTTACCGAGGAGGAGCGCAAGAAACTCCACGACCGTATTCTCAAGAGCCTTGCCCTGACCTCGGCCAACCAGCCACGCATCTTCAAGACCGAGCTCTCCGTCGAGCAGCGCAACACGATGCTCCAGCAGGACCTCGACCGGCTCGGCCTGCTCTTGCGGATCCGCCTCTGGTTCCGGCAGATTATTACCGGAAAGACGATCGAAGGAGCCTACGTCGACTACCGTCTTTCGAAAATTCGACGACGGATCCAAGCGACCGGCGTCGAAGAGGGGGCGCCGGAACCCGATACCCTCTCCGAGGGGACCGCCCTTCAATTCTACCGGCTCTACCGCGAGTGCTATCCCCTCATTCCCCTTTTCCGCCTTCTCTGGGACGATAACGAGCGCCTCAGTCGGGTAGCCCGGCACCTCCTCGAGCAGCGTGTCCCGGAGCCGCGTTCCCGGCTTGAAGACTTTGCCTCCACTCGGGAGCTTCAGGACGCCTTCCTCGACCGGGACGACCGAAGCGCCCCGAAGGAGCTTCTCCTCGACCGAATCGAGGGGTACCTCGGGGACATCCACGACGACCTGTTTCGCCACGTGGAGGGGGCATTCTTGCCCCTCTACTACCTCCGGGACATCTGCCTCTTCCCCTACAGGGAGTTCTTCCGTCCCTTCGGCGTCCGGATCGGTGACGACCTTCCGGAGGAAGATACCGAGCCGACCTTTCAGCCGGCGGGTGCGTCGGCGGTCGTGGACCGGCTGGAGGTGATGTACTACGCCCTCTATGCGTCCTCCCGCCTCGGAAAGGGCGACCGAATTCCGAAGGATCTTCTGGAGTCGATTCATCTCTCCGCGGGGGATGACGAAGTCGTCCCGTTAGAGACCGACCGGTTGCAGGACTACTTCGATCGACTGATCGCAGCGGTCGCCCGTTTTCGCCGGGCGGTTCCGGTGGGGGACCTTATCCGCTACATCAGGCAGGATCCTTACTACCGGTTCGTCGCGTACCTACCCTCCTTGAATGTTCGGGGGTTCTACGCCGATTCGCTGCACATTTCGGTTTTGTCCCAACTCGACGAGCGCTTCGAAGATATTCGCATGGGTGCCATCGGCCGGCTCATTCAGGAGGTCTTTCCGGCGGATCCCCCTCCCTTCCAACACTACGGGACCATGTCCGCGGGAAACCTTCGGGAGCTTGGCCTCCCGGCGCTCCGGTACGTTCAGTCCCTCAACATCCTCTACAACTATATCCGGATGATATTCGCCGACTCGGACCAAGAGTTTATTCGCTACGTCGCCCGGCTCTTTCCCACCCGGCGCCGGGAGAGGGCGAACGACCTGTTGCTTCATACGAACGGACTCGTCGACATCGGGGAGAGGATCCGGGCCCTCGACCGCAGTTTCGCGCCGGATCTCGAAAACGGTAAGACCTTGTTCCGTCTCCGCCACGGGGCGGAGACGGATTCGTCGCTCCATCCCACCTACCGCAACTTTGTAGCCGGGGTGGACCGTCAGGCCAAGACGCTCCTAGAAGACGGGCTATCGCACCTACAGCACGTCGAGGACCTCCTCAGAGAGATCCCCGAGGCCGCGAGCCCCTCGGTAAAGGAGCGGCTCAACGCGCACTCGTCCCTGGCAGGGGGAACCATCGACGAGACGATCGCCGCCAAGGCAAAACGCATATCGACGGTCCGCCGGGCGATTATGCACCTCCTCACGATAGAGGAGGGCGGTTAGCCCCCGCTACGGTGCCGGCGCCCCTTCGGGCCTCAACCGTCCGAGATTCAGGGGGTCGACTCCCTCTTCCGCTCCGAGACTGAAATACTCGAGCAGCACCGGGTACTCGGAGAGCACCTCACCGTATCGTCGAAGCGTTCCAAGGCGGGCCTCCTCGAAAACCTCTCCGGTCGAGGCCGATGCCATGGCCTCTTCGATTGCTTCCCTTCGCGCTTCCATCGCTCCGAGGTAGAGCTCCCGGGCCTCCCGGTAGAGACCGATATCGGGTAGGGAAACGCGGCGGGGAAGAACCGATACTATTTCCGCTTCGGGAACGGCGGCGGCCAGACGCTCCTGCATCGACTCGGCAAACCGCGAGACCCGCTCGCCGGCGGACGTCTCGGATACCGACTCCATCGCCTCGGAGACCAACTCGAGGGCCTTCGCTTCGATGGAATCGTTCATGCTGTCGTACCAGGCGGAGACGTCGCTTCCCTCGATGACCCCCTCTTCAAGGAGGCGGGGAAGCTCCTCCGGATCGATGCGGTAGGTAACGTCGAACCGGACCTCGTATGCGAAGGTAGGCGAGCCTTCGAGAAGACCGCCGTAAAGGGGGCCCGACGGAAGATTCCCCGTGGAGGCGACGCCAACCGTAACCGGGTCGACTTCCACCACATGGAGGGTCAGATTGGTCGGGAAAAGCGCCTCCCACCGCCAGGAGAACTCTCCGGCCTCGATAACCTCCGAGTCCCAGCCGGAGGTCTTGGTAAAGACCACTCCGACGGTCCCCGGGGGCAGGCGAAACTGGACCCAGCCGAAGTAGAAGGCCGTCCCTCCGGCAAGAATAAGAAGAATCAGAATCACTATTGCTTTTCTCATAGTCAGGTCACCTTTATCCTGTCGGGAATCTGTTCGAGCGAGGTAATTCGCAGGTCGGGGACGACGCCGGCGCATCGCTCTTCGTCGGATCGGAGGCGCAGGGAGCGCCTATCCCCGGCGAAGAGACAGGTCTTAAAGCCGCAGGACGCCGCGGCGGCAATATCGTTGAGCATATCGTTTCCCACATAGAGCGCCGTCGAGGGGTCGAGGTCGCGGACCCTATCGAAAAGCCTCCCGAAAATACCGGCCGACGGCTTCGCGACACCTTCTTCAAAGGACCACATCACCAGGTCGTCTTCGAACCCCAACTCCTCGGTCGTAGCGCCCATCTGTCCGGGAAAGAGCAGGGGGGTAAAGAACTGTGCGTTCGAGACAATCCCCAGGCGAATACCGGAGTCCCGGAGCCCTTCGAGCGTCTCCCGGGATCGGGGCATCGGGTAGGTCGGATTGCTGAAAAGCTCGTAGTAGAGGGCCAGTTCCTGGACGCTCGCTTCGGCTAAGGGGCCGTCCTCCACCAGCCCGGAGTCTCCAAGGCGGATCCACACCTTCCGCCAGATCTCCCGGATGTCCACCTCGGGATGGTCGGTACCCCCTTCGATCCGGACAATGTGCTCCAATTCGATTTCCTCGAAATAGCCCTCCCGGGCTACCTCTCCCGCCGCGGGAGCATTACGAACTCGGTGCTTCTCGCCGAAACTCGAAAGAGCCCGGACAAAAGGGTCCGAGCCAACCATCTCCTGGGCCGTTCCCACGTCCCCGGAACCGGAGACGAGGAGGGTACCGTAAACATCGAAGAGAACCGTGCGCACTTCTCCTCGAGCTAGCCGGCCGGAGGGCTCCACATCGGTGGGAATCGGCTCGAGGGACGTCGTGTGTCTCCGGATGATATCCAATAGATCGGACGCTTCGCCGTTCGCCCGTGGCATACATTCATAGTATGGTAATCCGAAGGTGCTTTCAACTCGAGAGATGAACACAACGGGGCAAGAGGCCCATCACTCCCACGGCCGATCCCTCCTCTCTCTCGCGCTCCGCCTTGTCGAGAGCCTTACGGGATTCTTGCTGGTGTTGGCTCTTCTCGCGCTTGGCCTCTACATCATTGGAAGCTATCAGGATTTTCTCGATTCCACCCAACGCCTCTTGTTGACGCTCCTAAAGTCAGCCGGTGGTGTCTGTTCGATCGCAAGTCTCTACTACACGGTTCTCGCGGCGGTCTGGAGTTTCAGGAGACACCATCTACTCCTCGGGCGCCTTTTTTTCGGGGCGGCTACCGCACTTTTCGGTGCCTCTCTGTGGCTCCTGGTAGAAATGCTGGTAGTCTTTCTCGGGCCCTATCCGTAGTATGGAGGGCGGTATGAAGATCTACGCCCTCCGGGGAGCGATCCAGCTCCAGGAAGATAGCACGGGTGCGATGGAGCTTGCCGTCGGCAGAATGCTCGGGGAGTTATCGGCAAAGAACCGGATCTTGCCGCACCGGATTATTCATGTTCTCTTTTCTCAAACCGGGGATCTCCGGAATGCCAATCCCGCGACGGCGCTCCGGAAAGTCGGTTTCGACAAGGCGCCCCTCTTCTGCACCCAGGAACCGGTCTACCCCGATTCTCTTCCGAGAACGGTCCGGGTTCTGCTTCTCTGCAGGGCCCCCTTCTGGAGCCGGGCCTACTGGAGACGGCCGGTCCACTGCTACCTCGACGGTGCCGCCTCCCTCAGGCCGGACCTATCAGTCTCTCTCGAGGAAGCTCGGCGATGAGCGTAAAGACCTCCGTCGACATTCTTCGGCTTGCCAAACCGGCCCAGCTCCTTGCAAAGCTCTTTCGAGGACTCCCTTCGGTAATCCGGCCCGGCATAACGACCAAACAGATCGAGTCCTTCTGCGTAAGCTTTCTCGAGAGAAACAACGCCGAGGTCGTCCAGCAGGGCTACCGAGGGTTTCCCGGGGCCGTCTGCACCTCGGTAAACAACGTCGCGGCCCACGGTATTCCGGGCGATCAAGCCCTCGACGTCGGGGATATTCTGACCGTAGATGTCAGCGCCGGTATCCAGGAGTGGAAGGGGGACGCGGCCTGGACCTACATCGTAACCAGCGAGACTCCGGACCAGAGGCGCCTCCTGCGGGCCGCCTGGCGGGCCAGCCTGGCGGGTGTGGCTATGTGCCGCCCGGGACGGCGGATCGGGGACGTCGGCTTCGCCATCACCCAGGCGGCCAAACAGCTCGGGTGCAACGTCGTGTCGGAGTTCAGCGGCCACGGAATCGGACGAGGTCTCCACGAACCGCCGTCGATTCCCTCCACGGGCCAGGCGGCAACCGGAGACGAGATTGTCGCCGGGATGGTCTTGAATATCGAGCCGGTGGTTACCCTCGGAAGCGGTAAGGTTCAGCTCCTCGGGGACGGTTGGTCCTACGTGACCGCCGACGGGGCGCTAACCGCCCAATTCGAGCACACCGTCGCGGTGCACCAAGAACGGAACGAGATACTCACGGTCCCGAAGGAGCTCGGCGGGCTTTCGACGGACTTCCCACCGTACTATCTGGCCGGGAATTGACAGCCACCCAACGCTGTCGATAGATTAGCTTCCGTCCGCACGCCATCTTAGCTCAGTCGGTCAGAGCACGTGATTTGTAATCTCGGGGTCGTCGGTTCGAATCCGACAGATGGCTTGACGGTCCGAAAGCCTCGTGATAGTTTTCCGGATGCATTTTGGGGAGTTTCCCGAGCGGTCAAAGGGGGCAGACTGTAAATCTGTTGGCATACGCCTTCGTAGGTTCGAATCCTACACTCCCCAAACAACCCCTTCCGTTCCTCAGGGACGATGACCGGAAACACTTTTTACAAAGACGGGCTACGGTTTTCCTGCACGCGCTGTTCACTCTGTTGCCGCTTCGATTCCGGTTATGTCTTTCTCTCGGCGGGCGACGTCCGCCGTCTTGGTCGCCACCTCGGCCTTACCGACAAGGAAGTGAAGGCACTCTACTGCCGGGAAGTCCTTACTACTTTGGTTCCTCGTCTTTCGCTGAAGGAGCAGCCGAACTTCGACTGCGTCTTCTGGCGGAACGGCGAGTGTACGGTGTACGAAGGGCGGCCTCTGCAATGCCGCACCTATCCCTTCTGGTCCCCGACGCTTTCGTCCAGGGCTAATTGGGACGCCGAGCGGCGCTACTGTCCCGGCATAAACGTCGGAGAGCTTCACTCTGCAGACGACATTGATTCCCTCTTGGAAGAACGCCGGAGGGAACCACTCATCGAGGGGTAAGGCCGATGATTCTTCGTTTCTGGGGCGCCCGGGGCTCCTACCCGACACCGACGACGGGGGACGAAATCCGGAGCCGGATTGCCAGCGTCATACAACGGGTGCGCCCTTCGGATATCGCCGACCCGACCTGCCGGGAACGCTTCTTGGCCTCCTTGCCGCCGTGGCTCTTCGGCGCGGTCAGCGGCAATACGGCCTGCGTGGAAGTGCGTCTCTCGAGCGGTGTGTCGCTGATCTTTGACGCCGGGAGCGGAATCGCCCGACTGTCCAACTATTTCGCCCGGCAGCCGAAAACGACCACCGAGTATCACATTCTCTACACCCATTTTCACTACGACCACATTCAGGGTCTTCCCTTCTTTGCCCCGGCGTACAACCCGGCCAACACGGTGAACTTCTACAGCCCGGTCCCGGAGTTTCGGGAGACCCTCGAGAACCAGATGGTTCGGCCGTACTTTCCGATAACCATGACGGGTCAAATGGGTGCCAATCTGAAGTTTCATGTGCTGACCGGGGACCAGATCGAGATCGGAGGCGCCCGGATTACCTGGCGTGCCTTGAATCACCCCTTCGGGGCGTTCGGGTACCGAATCGAAGACGGTGGCCGGGTTCTGGTTCACGCCACGGATGTCGAATTAGAACGATCTGATTTTGACACCACCGAAGAAAATAGTAACTTCTTCGAGGGTGCGGATGTCTTAATCTTAGACACGCAGTACACCCTCGGAGAGGCGTTGGACAAGTACAACTGGGGGCATAGCTCCTACAGTATCGGGGTGGAGTTTGCCACTGCGTGGCACGTGGGAAGGTTGTACATGTTTCATCATGAACCGCAGTATGATGACAAGAAGCTCTACAAGAATCTCCAAGCAGCCCGTTGGTACGCCCAACGTCTCGGTAACGAGGCCTTGGAGGTATTCCTTGCCGAAGAGGGACCGGAGATAAGCGTCTAAGGAGCTATCCGTGCCAATCTACCTATCGGGGAACCAGGTCGCGCGACTCTACGCCGTCCTCCAGGGATCCGGTGATGGCCTCCCGGGTGAACTGCACCCGCTACTCAACACCCTCGAGCGGGAGCTCTTCTCGCACCTTTCGGTGGAGGAGGGAGAGTCGTTTCAGGAGGGTCCCATGCGTGTTCCGGAGAAGATTTCCGCGTTGCGTTACGTTCTTAAGCAGGAGGAGGATGAATGAAAACCTTGAGCGGCCTTATCTGCCTTTTCGTATTCTCGGCTATGGTCTTTGCCCCGGTGCCGGCACACTCCTACGATCCTCCCACCGGCGCCGACGACCGATACGACCTCTATTCGCCCCTCTTTCTCGGGAGAGGATTCTCCGTTACCTCCCTCGAATCGCCGACCGCCGACGCGATGAATCCGGCCTCCTCCGGGCTGACGCAACGAACCACCCTCGACGCAAGCTACATCGGACTTACGGGATTCGGCGACCGGGAAGCAGGTAAGGGGTGGCAAGGGCATGTCGGCAACCTCGGCGCCTCGTTTCCCACCCGGGCAGGGGTAATAACCGGTGGCCTTCAATTTCTCCACACCGATTTGGACCCCATCGATCTCGGGACAACCCTCGGAGTCCGGGCCTCGTTTTCGAAAGACCTCTACCCGGACCTCCTCTTCGGTGTCGGCCTGAGCGCCGACGTCGGGGGAGATGGTTCCCGGGATTTCGGTGTAGCCGGGGATCTTGGACTTATGTACATCCCCGGCGACGTCGGCGTCTTAAAGGATTTCCGGTGGGGTCTCTCCCTCCTCCGAATGGGGCTTCCGTACAACCCGGTAGAGGGCACCGGGGTACCTTCGGCGTTTACGCCGGCCACGGGGATCTCCTTCGTGCCGTTTCGCCGGGACGGCGTGGACCTCGAGGTAAACTCCGCCGTTTCCCTTCCGAGCTTCCAGAACTTTCGCCTCTCCCTCGGGACCGAGCTTACCATCCAGGACCGGGTCTCCCTCTTCGGAGGGTGGCGGGGAGATGTCCGGGAGCTCTTTACCGACAGCGTAGAGAGTCGGAGCCTGCTGCCCTCGATCGGGCTTTCGGTCAAGTTCTCGACGGACATTCCTCAGGACGATTCGATTATCTCCCAACAGGGGTGGAACCAGAGCGAATTGCACACCCGGGTGGCCGCGGCGCCCCTTCACGACGGCATTTGGGCCTTCGGAACCGGCATTAACGCTCCCCTCGGGGTTATCGACCGAAACCCGCCGGAGATTGCCCTAGAATACGACGAGACGGTCTTCTTCTCTCCGAACAACGACGGCGTCCAAGACGCCCTGGAGTTCCCGGTCTCGATTGTCGACGAGCGATACGTCATGGGATACCGGTTCTCAATCCATAACGCCGACGGGGAGTTGGTTCGGGAAATCCGTAACAAGGAAGACCGCCCGGAAAATCGTACCCTCGAGAACATCGTACAACGGCTCCTCGCGGTCGATGAGGGGATTCCCATCCCCGAGACCTTCCGCTGGGGCGGGCGGACCGACGGTGGAGCGGTGGCGCCGGATGGGCTCTACCGCTTTTCGGTGGAGGCGTGGGACGACAACGGCAACGCCGGGGAACAGGGCACCTACGAGGTCGTCCTCGACAACACCCCTCCCTCGGCCGAGATCGAGCGCCTGACGCAGGAGGACCGCATCTTCTCTCCCGACGGTGACGGCAGAAAGGACGTACTGCCATTCGACCAGTCGGGGTCCGTCGAGCTTCGGTGGCAAGCTGAATTTCTGGACAACGCAGGAAACATCGTTCGGGAATACGAGTGGCTCGACGTCGCACCCGACGCGGTGCGGTGGGACGGCCAGGACGGGCAGGGCCAGGTGGTTCCGGACGGCGTCTACCGATATCGTCTTTCGAGCCGCGACCGGGCGGGAAACGAATTCGAAACCGGGATGGATAACATCATCGTCAACACGGTGCCGACCCCCGTTCGCCTCTCGATCGACCGAAGCCATTTTTCTCCGAACGCCGACGGTGTGGCCGATACGGTGGCACTCGACCTCGATATTCCGGTTACCGCGGGTATCGTCGATTGGACCATCGACGTAGAGGACCCGGCGGGCCAATCGGTTCGGCGCTACTCCGGTCTCCGGACGCCGCCGGAAACCGTCGCCTTCGACGGACGAAACGACGGAGGCGACCGGTTGCCCGAGGACTCCTACCGCGGCAGGCTTACCGTCCAATACCAGAACGGCAGCCGTCCGGTAGAGACATCACCGTCTTTCGTCATAGATCTGACACCTCCGTCGGCAACCGTCCGGTCCGACTTCGGCGTCTTCTCTCCCGACGGCGACGGCCGGCGGGACCGGGTCCGCATCTTCCAGGAAGCAACCGAAGAGGAGCTCTGGGTCGGTGAGATTCACGACGGCCTCGGCAACGCAGTCCGGCGATACGAGTGGCGGGGGACCGTCGAGCCCGCCATTACCTGGGACGGCAGGCAGTCCGACGGCCCGCCGGCTCCCGACGGAGAGTACTCTTATCGATTAACCGCCACCGACCGGGCCGGCAACACCGGCCGGTCGGCTCCGATCGGCTTGGAAATCGACACCGGCGAGACCGAGGTCATAATCTCCGCCGAGTTCGACGCCTTCTCCCCGAACGCCGACGGGACACGGGATCGTATTCGAGTATTCCCCCAAATTCTGCGTAACGACGACATCGTCGGCTACGAGTTCCGCGTACGGAACGCCGGTGGAAACATCGTCCGGACGACGCGGGGAAACCAGCCGATCCGGGAGCCCTTTTCCTGGAACGGTTCGGATGAGGCGGGACGCACGGTGCCCGACGGCCGCTATCGAAGCGACATAACGGTGACCTACCGAAACGGGAACGTCGAAGAGGCGGAGACGGACTTCTTCGTCGTAGATACGGTTCCCCCGAGGGTCGACGCAAGCGTTTCGACCGACCTATTCTCCCCGGACGGAGACGGCCGGAAGGATACGGTCCGGATTGAGCAGAGCTCTACCGACGAGCCTCTCTGGGAGGCACGGATAGTAAACGCGCAAGGTCGCGACTTGCGATCCTACTTCTGGAAGGGAGAGGTCTCGGATGTCGCCTGGGACGGCACCGACGAATCGGGAAACCAGGTTCCCGACGGGGCCTATGCTTACATCATCACCGCCTCGGACGAAGCCGGGAACGCTACCGAATGGCGATCCCCTGCGATAACCCTGGACACCCGGCCGACGAACGTCTTTGTAACCGCGGACAAGACGGGCTTTTCCCCGAACGCCGACGGTGTCGTAGACGATATCGAACTCTCCGTCTACGCGAACGTCCTCGACGGCATTGACGACTGGCGCCTCTCGATAATTCACGAAACCGAAGGGACCATCCGGACCTTTGAGGGCGACACCCTCTCGGCAACGAACACGGTCGTCTGGGACGGCAGGAGCGACGATGGGAGACGGGTAGAGGGCTCCTACACCGCCGAGTTCGTGGTCGAGTACGCCAAAGGCAATAGACCCACCGGGAGGACGACACCCTTCGAGCTCGATATTACGCCGCCGAACGTGTCGATCGACCTCGAGCCGGTTCCCTTTTCGCCGGACAACGACGGCGTCGACGACGAATTGAACGTCTTTGTCGACGTTACCGACGCAAGTCCCATCCAGGGATGGCAGCTGGAGATTCTCGACCGCAATGACTCCTTCTTTACCGAGTTCTCCGGACGTGGGATGCCGGCCGACCGGCTTATCTGGGACGGTCGGGCGCAGAACGGAGAGCTTGTCATCTCCGCCGAGGACTACCCCTACGAGTTCTCGATCTCCGATGCGCTGGGAAACGTCCGACGAACCGACGGGGTCATACCCGTCGATATTCTGGTAATCCGCGACGGCGACCGACTCAAGGTCCAGATCTCGAACATTACCTTCGAGCCCAACAGTCCGGAATTGGTTCTCGATCCCACCGACGAGCGAGGAGCCAAGAACCGGGCGATTCTCAGGCGGCTCGTCGAGGTCTTTACGAAGTACGACGACTACGACATCCGGGTCGAGGGTCACGCGGTTAACGTAACCGGCACCGAGCGGGAAGAGCGGGAAGAGCTCCAGCCCCTCTCTCGGGCCCGGGCGGAGTCGGTCCGGGACGCTCTGATAGAGGAGGGCCTGAGCCCCCGACGTCTCAACGTACTCGGCCGCGGGGGCACCGAGCCGATTGTACCTCACACGAACCTCGAGGAGCGCTGGAAGAACCGTCGGGTAGAGTTTATCCTCATTCGTTGACGGAGGGACGTTGAGGATACCCGACGGCGTCATAGAAGAGATATCTCGAAAAGCCGATATCGTCGAGGTGGTGGGAAACTACGTACGCCTCAAGAAACGGGGAGGGCGTTACTGGGGGTTGAGTCCCTTTACTCACGAGAAAACGCCCTCCTTCTCCGTGAGTCCCGAGAAAGGGCTCTACTACTGCTTTAGCAGCAACAGGGGCGGTTCCATCTTCAACTTTATTATGGAGATGGAACGCCTGACCTTTCCGGAAGCCGTCGAATTTCTGGGGAAGCGCTACGGAGTCGAGGTCGCTACCGAGAGCTCCCGGGAAGACGAAGGAACCAAGAGCGTTCGGGAAGTCCTGAACGGGATCGCCCGAAGCTTTCACTACTTTCTTACCGAGACTCCCCAGGGCGGGAATGCCCGGGGCTATCTCGAGGAGCGTGGACACACCGAAGCGGTCATCAAGCGATTTCAACTCGGCTACGCCCCGGGGGACCCCTTCTGGGTCCACCGCTTTCTCTCCTCGAAGGGCTACGACAACGAGACCCTCCATAAGGCGGGTCTCTTTACCCAGGCGAATCCCAGGCGAGCGCTCTTCGCCGACCGCTTGGTCTTTCCGATTCGGTCCAACTCGGGAGATGTCGTCGCCTTCGGAGGCCGGCGCCTGAAGGAGGAAGGACCGAAGTACCTCAATAGCCCCGAGTCTTCGCTGTTTAAGAAGCGGTCCCTCCTCTATGGGCTCTTCGAGGGGAATGCGGCGCTCAGGAAGGAGCGCCGGGCGTTTCTAGTCGAGGGGTATACCGACGTCCTCGCGTTCCACGAGGCAGGTATCGAGAACGTCGTCGCACCCCTCGGCACCGCCTTTACCGAAGACCAGGCCCGGGTTATTCGCCGGCTCTGCGACGAGGTCGTCATTGTCTTCGATGCCGACGAGGCCGGGGCCAAGGCCCTCGCCCGCGGAGCCGGGGTTGCGGAAGCGTCGGGGCTGGCGGTGCGCACCGTAAAGCTTGCTCCGGGACAGGATCCGGCGGACATTCTGCGCTCCGGCGGTGTACGGGAGCTCCAAAATGCACTATCTTTCGACCTCGACGTGTTTCAAACTCTCCTCGATACGATGATCGACAAGGTAGACGCGGAAACGCCACAGGGTAAAGAATTTGTATTAACCGAATTCTTACCCTATATTAACAGTATAAATTCAGCAGTTCGTAGGGAGTCCACTTTATCGGCGCTTGCCGAAAGGCTAAACGTACAGCTTTCTTCGATTATTCGAGACATCGAGCTTGCGAAGAGCCGGGAGAGAGACATCTATACCCCGGAAGCGAAGGGGCAAACCAATGAGCTTCCCTTGGACCTCCGGGCAATGGTAGCCGCGGCGGCGAACATCGAGCAGTTTGGCTTTTTTCGCCAATGGGTAAGCTCCGAAGATCTCGAGTCACCGCAAGCCCGGGAGCTCTACGCGGTTTTGGAGGACGGATTTCGCCGGGGAACTACCCGCCTCGAGGTCGTTCTTTCCCGCCTCGACGACGAAGCCCTCCGGACGGTCGTCGCAGCTCGGGCCTCCGGGGACGAGTTTACGAACGACCCTCAGAAGGTTGTCCGGGACGCGGTCTATCGCCTTCGGGGGCAGACGCTCAATCGGCGGCGAAAAAAGGTGGAGACCGCCTTGAAATCCGGCGGTTTTGCCGATGATCAGAATACTCTCGACGAGTTACTACAAGAAAAAATGTTCTTGGACGCCGAACTGGAAAAGCTAAGGGTGCGTGTTAATGACGGAACTACAAAATGATCCCGCAATTCTTCGCCTCATAGACTATGCCCGAAACAAATCGAGCGTAAGCTATGAGGAAGTAAACGATTTTTTGCCGGATTCGATAGTTAATTCCGAGAAAATTGAGGAAGTTATCTCCATTTTAGCGAAGCACAACGTTACTCTCGAAGAGGAAGACGTCTCATTCGAACCGGAGACTGCGGAAGCTTCGAAGAAGGAACGAAAGCGCCGAATAGTCGTCAACGACAAAGACGGTTCGGTCGACGACCCGATCCGTCTCTACCTCCGAGAAATCGGAAAGGAGAACCTCCTTACCGCGGAGCAGGAAGTCACGCTCTCCAAACAGATGGAGGATGGAGAGAACATCATCAAGGAAGTCGTCCGAAGCTCCGGAATCCTCATTCCGCAATTCGTCGAGCTCGGGCAGCGTGCCTTCTCTAAACGAGATCCCCGGGAAATGAATCTCTCGAAGAAGGAGATCTCGGAGTTCCTCGCGGACCGCCGTCGCTTGAACGCGCTCTACCGGGAGATTCTCAAGGATATTCTTCCGCGACTCCGTCAGTACAACGAAGAGAAGAGCAGAATCGTCGCCAAGGGCGAGAATTTCTTCGAAGACGACTCCCTCGAAAAGCAACGGGGGAAGCTCCTCAAGGAGCTGCGAGAAGTCGAGCTCCATCCCGAAGAGATCTTGAGCTTCTCCGAGCGGTTCCTCTCTGCATCGCGAAAGATCGCCCGGTACCAGCAGGAGCAGTCCCGGATAGAAAAACGGCTCCGCGTCGGAACCCTTCGGCAGCTCCGCTCCCTCGGCCGGGGGCTTGCGATAAGCGGCCAACGCCAGAAGGTAGAGAACGAGCTCGGATTGACGGCGGATCAGATAAAGGAAAAGATCCGGCAAATTCAGATGACCGACAAGCGCCTCCGGTCCCTCGAAGTCGAGTTCGAGAACACCATCGACGAAATCCTTCACATGTCGGAGGAGATAAGCCGAGGCAAAGTCATGATGCAAACCGCGAAGGACCGGCTTATCAAAGCCAACCTTCGACTCGTCGTCAGCATCGCGAAGAAGTATACGAATAGAGGGCTTCACTTCTTCGACCTCGTGCAAGAGGGTAATATCGGACTGATAAAAGCCGTAGAGAAGTTCGAGTACCGGAAGGGCTACAAGTTCTCCACCTACGCCACCTGGTGGATCCGCCAGGCGATTACCCGTTCCATTTCGGACCAGGCCCGGACAATTCGGGTTCCGGTCCATATGATCGAGCAGATCAACAAGGTAGTCCGGGAATCGCGACAGCTTATGCAGATGCTCGGGCGGGAACCAAACGACGAAGAGATCGCAGACCGTCTGGGGTGGACCGTAAGCCGGGTCAAGTCGGTCAAGAACGTCGCCCGGGAACCGATCTCCCTGGAAACGCCCATCGGCGAAGAGGAAGACTCCCTCCTTGGTGACTTTATCGAAGACAAAGATGTGGAGAATCCGGCCCATCAGACGGCCTTTACCCTCTTGCAGGAACAGCTGAGAAGCGTGCTCTCCACTCTTCCCGCACGGGAGCAAGAAGTGCTAAAAATGCGGTTCGGGCTCGAGGACGGTTACTCCCTGACTCTGGAAGAAGTTGGGCTCTACTTCAACGTTACTCGAGAACGTATACGACAGATTGAAGCAAAGGCACTCCGGCGGCTCCGGCATCCGAAACGCAGCCGGCGCCTCAAGGATTATCTGGACAACCAATAACGGAGAATGCAGGTGGTACAGGATATTATCGATAAGCTTAAAGGTCTTCAGGAAGTCCTTTCAAAGCGCTTTGAAATCGAAGCGGAGATAAAGAATCTCCCCAAGTCTCTCTCGACGAAGACCGAGCTGGTAAACCGCATGAAACGGTCCTATATCGAGAAGAACGAAGAGTACGAGGCGACGCGACAACGCATCGCCGAGCTCCGGGAACGCATGCTCGAGGCCGAGCGCGAGCGGGAGCGATACGAACAGCAGATGGACCTCATCAAGACTCAACGGGAGTACGAGGCCCTCGATAAGGAGATTCGGGAGGCATCCGAGAGGGAACAGACACTCCGGAAGGATCTTCAGCGGGAAGAACGGGTTCTCCAAGAGATGTCCGAGGGCCTCGAGCGGGAAGAGAATCTGATCAAGCAGCAGGAAGAAGAGCTTCAAGAAGAGCAGAGAAAGATAAAGAGCGAAACCGAGTCCAAGGAGAAGCAGCTCAAAGAGCTCAAGAAGGACGAGAACGGCCTTACCCCGGGGCTCGACGAGGAGCTTCTGTTTAAGTTCGAACGGATCCTTCGGAGCAAAGAGGGGGAGGGCATCGTGCCCCTGCGCAAGGGGGTCTGCACCGGGTGCCAGATGATTCTCCCTAACCAGTTCGTGAACGACGTCCGGGCGGGAGAATCCATCCTCTTCTGTCCCTACTGTAGCAAGATCGTCTTCTACGTCGATACCGACGAGGACACCCTCGTTTCCGACGAAGAGAGCGAGAGCCTTGCGGACGTAATAGAATCCTTCGTCGAGGAAGACGACGAAGGATTCGATCTCGAGAGTATTCTCGACGAAGAGCCCCTGGAAATGAACGAAGGGGACGACGAAGAAGACGTCGAGGAAGAGGACGAGATCCATCCGGACGACGAAGGGGAAGAAGAGGAAGCTGCGGAGGAAGAAGAGTTCGACGACGATGACGAAGAAGAATCGTCCGGCGACTTTTCCGACGACGAGGAGGAGGAAGACGACCTCGAGGATGACGATGATGAGGAGGAGGAAGAGTTCGACGAGGACGAAGACGAGGAAGAAGAGGAATAGCGAGTGAGAAAGTGAGAAACGGTGTGCGGATCGGGTTGTCGCTCCGGTGGGACACCTCCGGAGAGGAAAGTCCGGGCTCCGCAGAGCAGGGCACCGGGTAACCCCCGGCCCGAGGGACGGCTTCCACGAAGCAGTTCCCCGGCGAGAAAGTGCCACAGAAAACATACCGCCTGATCCCGGCGTCCGTGACGCGAGGGTCGGGTAAGGGTGAAAAGGTGGGGTAAGAGCCCACCGGAAAGCGGGTAACCGCTTTCGCAGGGTAAACCTTGTCCGGAGCAAGACCAAACAGCGGTTTAGGGTTGCTCGCCCAAGGGCCGCGGGTAGGTCGCTCAGATAGATGACAACCAGCCTTTTGGCTACAGAACCCGGCTTACAGATCCGCACATCTTATGGCCCCGGTGTATTTCACCGGGGCTTTTTGCATCATTGACCTACTGCCACCAACTCGTGTTAAATGGCCCGAGTACGTATGTCACGACTCAGCACCCGTACCGGCTTATCTACACGCGGTCCAATGGGAAGGTTTCCAGGACCACTATTGCTTCTCGTCGGGGGTCTCCTCCTTGGCGGAGCCCTATTGCTCTTCTCCTCCCGGATGCAAACCCCGGGGGTGTCTTCCGGGGAATCAGAGATATCCCTGAGGGAGGCCTGGGAGGCAGGCCGGTACGAAGAACTCCTCGAGGCCGCCGAGGAGATCTTTTCGACGGCGCCCCTCGATCCTCAGGGGTTGGTCTTCGCAGGGTTCGCGCATTTCTACCAGGGGATTAACGAGGTAGACCAGGACAATCGCGAAAACGACCTTGCCAATGCGACGCGTCATCTCCGTCGGGCGCTCCTCCTCGACCGACCGCCGGCCTACGGAGAGGTTAACTACGTTCTCGCGAAGAGCTACTTCCACCGGGGGTCCTTCTATCATGATCTTGTCGTGGAATACATGGAACAGGCTATAGAAGCCGGCTATGTTGCCGACGATTCATATGAGTACCTTTCCCTTGCGTATGAATCGTTGGGGCGGTACCAGGACAGTATTCGAAGCCTCGAAAAGGCCCTCGAGCGAACCCCGTCGGATCTGATTTTGCTGACCCTCGGGCAACTCTACCGGAGGGTGGGTGACTATCCGGAAGCGCAGGAGACGTTCTCGAAAGCGATTTCCTCCACGACGGATTCCTTCCTCAAGCAGGAGGCCCTCTACGGTCTTGGAGCGCTTCTGCTCGAGCAAGGGAAACTCGACGAGGCGGAGGTACAGTATCGCGCCATTCTGGCGAACAACGAGCGCGCCGCCGACGCCCACTATTGGTTGGGTTTGGTGTACCAGGCCCGTAACGACGAGGAGAGAGCCCGTTTCGAATGGAGACAGGCGATCTCTATCGATCCTAATCATGAAGAGGCGCTTCGTTCCCTCCGGGGACGTTAGCTTTATCTCGCAATAGAAGGAACACGGCACTATGTTTGGAGCCTTTTCGAACGATATCGGAGTTGATCTTGGAACCTGCAACACGCTCATCTACATCCGCGGTCGCGGTATCGTCATAAGCGAGCCTTCGGTCGTCGCGGTGGAGAGGGGGACGAAGAAGGTTGTTGCCGTCGGCGAAGAGGCCAAGCGAATGCTCTGGAAGACCCCCGGTGACATTATCGCAATCCGGCCCCTCCGAGACGGCGTCATAGCCGACTTAGAAACGACCGAACGCATGATCCGCTATTTTATCTCTAAGGTCCTGACCCGTCGGTGGTTCGTGAAACCCCGGATGGTCATCGGGGTCCCTTCCTGCATTACCGAGGTCGAGCGGCGGGCGGTCGAGGAGAGCGCCTATAAGGCCGGCGCCCGGGAGGTAAAAGTAATCGAAGAATCCCTCGCCGCCGCCATCGGGGCGAATATCCCCATCTTCGAGCCCGCGGGACACATGGTCGTGGACATCGGAGGCGGGACGAGCGAGATCTCGGTTATCTCTCTCGGCGGTATGGTCGTAACCAACGCAATCCGTCTCGGTGGCGACGAGTTCGACGAGGCCATCATGAAGCACGTGCGAACGGTCCACAACTTGATCATCGGGGAGGGGACCGCGGAACACCTCAAGACCACAATCGGTAACGCGTCTCCGGACAAAAAGATCGAGAAGATGGAGATCAAGGGGACCGACGCCATTACCGGGCTGCCTCGCCGGTTGGAAATCGACAGCGTCGAAGTCCGGGAGGCTCTCCAGGAACCGATTACCGCCGTCGTGGAAGAGATTAAGCGCACCTTGGGGCAGACGCCACCGGAGCTCGCCGCGGATATCGTAGAACGCGGCATCGTGATGACCGGCGGAGGATCTCTCCTCAAAGGACTCGATACCCTAATCGCCAACGAAACCGGAGTCCCCTGCTTCAAGGCCGAGGATCCGTTGAATTGCGTGGCACTCGGTGCCGGTATGTACTTCGAGTTCGAAAAGGGGATGTCGAGAAGCTCTCGCGGGGTGTATAACAAGCTGTAGTCTGTGGACTTACGCGGAACGATTTCTAAACATCGACCATCGGCTGTGCTGGCCGTGTTGGTGACCGTCTGCCTTGTACTGCTGGTTCTAAGCACCAGACAAGAGACGGAACGGCCGGGCTTTTTCCACTCGCTCCTCTCCGCGGGACAGGAGCTTACCTTCCGGGTCCGGCGCGGAGTGGTCTCTACGATCACCTCGGTCCGGGAGCTCGGAGAGCTTCGCCGGGACTATATCGAGTTGGTAGAGCAGTTGCGCAGCTTCGAGGCCGGTGCGGCGGACCTCGCCGAGCTCGAGAGGGAGAACGCTCGCCTCCGGGAGCAGCTAGGTTACGCCGAACCCCTCCCGGCTTCCACCATTCCCGCCCAAATCGTCGGTAAGGATCCGAGCAATCACTTTTCCACGATTACCCTCAACAAAGGATCGTCGGCGGGAATCGAGCGTGACATGGCGGTTATCGCCATTCAGAAGGGGCGCCAGGGACTCGTCGGTAAGGTCGTCGAGGTAGGGTCCAACTATGCCCAGGTAATGCCACTCTTCGATTCGAGCCTGTTTGTCGCCGCACGCCTGCAGGAATCGCGCCATGAGGGACTCGTTCAAGGGGGCGGGCCGGCCGGCCGGCGGATTGTGATGCGCTTTGTCGCGGCAACCGCACGGAGCGCCGTGGGGTATGGGGACGTTGTCGTTACATCGGGAATGAACTCCTTCTATCCCCGGGGTATCGTCATCGGAACGGTGCTCGAGGTTCAGGCACGACCCTACGAGTCGTCCCTGGAACTCTTGGTAGAGCCTGCGATAGACTTTGGACGTCTGGAATACGTATTTGTGGTAGGTCCGGAATTCGAACGGTGATGCGCACGATTGTCGCGGGAACTGTCCTCTCAATTCTAACCGTCATCGGGCAGACGAACCTCTTGCGAATCCTCGAGATTCGGAACGTACAACCGGACCTTATTCTGATCGTCGTGGTCTTTCTGGCGCACTACCACGGCCCGCTCGTCGGGGAGAGCGTCGGGTTCCTTGCGGGTATGACCGAGGACTTGTTGAGTTTGGCTCCCCCGGGATACAACGCCCTTCTGAGGACCCTGGTCGGTTTTGCCACGGGCACGACGCATAACCGAATGCTTCTCGACCCTATTTTTATGCCGATTCTCTTAATGGTGGGGGCAACCGTAGTAAAATTGATTCTCGGATCTCTGCTCTCGGCTCTCTTCGCCTTCGAGGGCAGTATCGACCCGTTGATACCCGGCCGGGCCGCCATCGAGGTAGTATACACAGCGGTCTTGGGTCCGATCGTCTTCGCGGTGCTCAAGCTCGTCCCGGTCCTTCGCCCGGAGCAACGTCTATGAGTGGATTTTCCGGTTTTGACGGCGGCTTTACCCGCCTGCGGTTCCTTGTCATTTCGGCGGTGGTCGTTCTGTCCGTTCTCCTGTACTCGGGACACCTCTTCTCTCTCCAGGTTGTCGACGGTTACGTCTATTCCCTCCGGGCGGAGCACATAAAACGCCGCAGTAGCGCGATTCCGGCGCAACGAGGCCAGATCTACGACCGACACTACGACGTGCCTCTGGTGGCCAATGTCGACTCCTTTGCCCTGATGGTCACTCCGGGGGAGATTCCTCCGGGAAAGCACCAGGAGACCCTGGAGCGCATAGCCGAGATTCTGTCGATCGACCTTCAGACGCTTACCGAAAAGCTCCCCCCGGAGCTCTACGGCTCCTTTCAGGAGATCGAGGTTGTCTCGGGGCTGGCCTTTTCCCAGTTGGCGTATCTCGCGGAGCGCTCCGAGCGCCTCCCGGGCGTTCACTGGTACAGCAAGCCGATCCGGAACTACACCCAGGGACCGGCTACCGCCCACGTGCTCGGGTACGTCGGGGACATTACCCCCGAAGAGTTGCAGGTTCTCTTTAATCGCGGCTACACCGCCCATTCGGTCGTAGGGAAGAGCGGTATCGAGCAGCAGTACGACTTGATTCTCCAAGGCCGTCCGGGGCGCCGGTTTCGAACCGTCGACGCCGCCGGGCGAAGAATGAGCGAAGAAACCGAAGAAATTCCCCCGGTGCTCGGAAACAACGTGGTCTTGACCCTCGACCGAAAGATCCAACAGCTCGCGGTGGACGCCCTCGGGGACCGTATCGGTTCCGTCGTCGTGCTTAAACCGAGCACCGGTGAAATCCTCGCGATGACCTCCTATCCCCACTTCGACCCGAACCGGTTCTACGGCCGGGGTGGGGCGGAATCCTTTCGGGAGGTGAGCCTCTCTCCAAACTCGCCCTTCTTAAACCGGAGCATCCAGAGCAGCTATCCCCCGGCGTCGACCTGGAAGATCCTCATGACCACCGCGGTCCTGGAGGAGGGGGTCTTCGGTCTGAACGAGACGGTTAACGCCAACGGAACCTACCGCCTAGGAAACCGCGTATTCAACGATTGGCGCCCCCAGGGGTTCGGCCCGCTGAATCTCTACGAAGGTCTCGCTATGTCGTCCAACGTCTTTTTCTGGACGATGGGCGTAGAGTACCTCGGTGCCCAGACGATCTCCGACTACGCGCTCCGTTTCGGATTCGGCTCGACGACGGGGGTCGACTTACCCGGAGAGGTTCCGGGCCTGGTCCCGTCGCCCGCCTGGAAGCAGAAGACCTTCAACAGTCCCTGGGTAGGGGGAGACACGGCGAACTTCTCCATCGGGCAGGGTTTCCTTTCGGTGACGCCCCTCCAGATCGCGAACATGGTGTCGCTTATCGTGAACGACGGCGTGGTGTACGTTCCCAGACTCTTGCGGGAGGTTCGGGATCAAGTGACCGGCGAGGTTATCCGGCGGTCCGAGCCCGAGGTACTCTTTCAAATGTCGGCGTCCCCGGAGACCTTCCAGCACGTCCGGCAGGCTATGCGGGGAGTTATCACAGACGGCACCGCGGAGGTCGTCATTACCACACCGGCGGTCGAGGCCGCCGGGAAGACCGGTACCGGAGAAATCGGCTCCGAGGACACCTGGCACTCCTGGTTTGTCGCCTACGCGCCGTACGAGGTTTCCAACCCCGACGAGCGGGTTGTGGTAGTCGTCTTGGTCGACGCGGCCAACGAATGGGAGTGGTGGGCACCGAAGGCAGCCAACATCATCCTCCACGGGATTTTCACCGATCAGGACTTCGACGCGACCGTCAGGTCCCTCCGCCGGGGACCTCGTCCCCTCTGGTATATGTAGTGCGCTCGAGATCGCTCTTTGCCTTCGACGTCTACATCTTCGCAAGTACCTTGAGCCTTATCGTCATCGGCATCCTCTTTATCTATTCCAGCGGGGTAACCTCCACGGGAGAGCTCTTTTCGACGGAGTACCTCCGGCAGATTGTCTGGGCATCTTCCGGCTTGGTTTTGCTGGTGGGGTTGTCCTTCCTCGATTACGGTAGACTCAAAGGCATCGCTCCCTACGTCTATGGGAGCATTCTCGCAATTCTGGTGCTTACCCTCTTCTTCGGCAGGGTGGTCAACGGTGCCCGGTCCTGGATCGGGATCGGAAACCTCGGCATTCAGCCGTCTGAGTTCGCCAAGCTCGCTACCATTCTGCTTCTCGCGCGTTTTCTCGATCACCATCGAAAGTCGATAGATCGCTTACCAACCTTCCTCGCCGGTTTTTCCATCACCTTAGCGCCCGTGCTACTCGTAATGCTTCAACCTGACTTGGGAACGGCCCTGGTGTTTCCGCCCATCTATCTTCTCATGGCCTTTGCCGCCGGGGCGAAGCTACGTCACGTCCTCTACGTCGTCTTTCTCGGGGTGCTCACCTTTGTTCTCGCGGGGCTTCCGGCTTGGGAGACTTATATCCGCCGGCAGAGCGTGCCCATCGTCCGTCTGGTATCGGACCCGCGGATTACCGGTCTGGTGCTCCTCAGCATCGTTAGCGTGGCCCTCTTGGCGCTTGTCGGCCTCTTTCTGATGAAACGTCGCTACTTCTACTGGATTGTCTACGCCTCCTCCCTCGCCGGAGGGGCCCTCGTTGCCGCAGTCGCTACCGCCCGGGTTCTCCGGCAGTATCAGATTATGCGGCTGATCGTCTTTCTCGACCCCTACGTC
>CAYPUT010000015.1:0-4062 GCA_964413945.1 uncultured Spirochaetaceae bacterium | reverse complement strand
CCCTACGTCGATCCCCGGGGTTCCGGGTGGAACATCATCCAATCGGTAACCGCCGTCGGTTCCGGGGGTCCCTTCGGCAAGGGCTTTCTGAAGGGGACCCAAAGCCACTATCAATACCTTCCGCAACAGAGCACCGACTTTATCTTTTCCATTCTGGCGGAAGAGTGGGGTTTCCTCGGCTCGCTCTTGGTTTTCGGACTCTTTTTGCTGTTGATGCTCCGGGGCCTTCACATCGCCTCCACGGCCAAAGACGGCTTCGCCTCCCTTGTCGCCACCGGGATTGTCGGCCTTATTTTCTTTCACTTTCTGGTCAACGTAGGGATGGCGATGGGGATCATGCCGATTACCGGGATACCGCTCTTGTTCCTGTCTCACGGCGGTTCCGCCCTCTGGACCGGTATGATGAGCGTCGGAATACTGATGAGTATCTATCTCCACCGGTTTCGCTACTCGTGATCTCCCTTTCGGATCTCCACCCGCTCCTTATGCGGGTCGAATACCCGGGGCGCTACGTCGGCGGCGAGTTCGGCTCGGTAGTACCACCCGACTCCGACTCGCTTCGAGTCGCCCTCTGTTTTCCCGATCTCTACGAGATCGGCATGTCGAACTACGCCCTCCGGTTGCTCTACAAGATGGCCAACGACACCCCGGGGGTATCCTGCGAACGGGTGTTTGCCCCTGCTCCGGACTTTCGGGAGGCCCTGAAGGACGCGGGAATCCCTCTCTTTACCCTCGAAAGCCGGACCCCCCTTTCGCAGGTCGACCTTATCGCCGTCACCATCGGATACGAGCTCGCCGCGACGACCCTCATCGGTTTGTTGGAAAGCGGTCAGGTCGAAGCTCTTGCCGCCCGGAGACGCTCACCGGAAAACGCCTCAGCGCCCCTCTTGATCGGCGGCGGGCCGGGAACCGCCAACCCCGCTCCCTGGTCCGCCTTTTTCGACGGTCTCTTCCTCGGCGAGGCCGAAGGGGTCTTTCCCGAGATTCTCTCCTCCTTGGCGGAGATAAAGCGCCGCGGAAGAGGGGCCCGAGAAGAGCAGATGTCGGTGTTAGAGGGGAATCCGCACGTCTGGGTTTCCGGAAAGCCGCAGAGAGCCAGGAGAGCCGTCTGGCGGGGTTTTGGAAAGGAACCGGTCCTTGCCGGGACTCCGATTCCGAGCCAACGGGTGGTCCACGATCACGGGGTCGTCGAGATAATGCGGGGCTGCCCCCAGGGATGCAGATTCTGCAGCGCCGGCGTCTACTATCGGCCGTACCGGATGAAGGACGTCGAGGTCATCGACGCCGAGATAGCCTATCTCGTCGACGAGCTCGGCTATCGAGAGATTACCCTCTCTTCGTTGAGCTCCGGTGATTACCGGGATATCTTCGGGCTATTTCGCTTTCTGAACGAGAAGTACGGAAAGCGGGGCGTATCCTTCTCGTTGCCCTCCCTTCGGGTCAATTCGCTGACACTCCCCTTGCTCGCGGAAATCTCCCGCGTTCGCCGCAGCGGATTGACCTTCGCCGTCGAGACGCCGACGGAGGCCGGGCAGTTGAGTATCAACAAGCTGGTTCCCAGGGAGCGTACCCGGGAGGTTCTCTCCGAGGCGGTGGAACAAGGATGGAGAGTCGCGAAGTTCTACTTCATGATCGGCCTTCCCGGGGATGGGCAGAACACCCCCGAAGAGATCGCCCTGCACCTCGCGGCCATCCGTTCCGGGACCAAGGTTCAGATGAACGTTACCGTCACGACCTTCGTCCCGAAGCCCCATACCCCCTTCCAGTGGGCCCGGCAGTTGCCCCCTCCGGAAGCCGAGTCACAGCTTCGCCGCACCAAGCAACTGCTCAAGGGGCTCGGCATCAAAATGGGCTACCCGGATCCCTTTACCTCCGCCCTCGAAGGTGTGATCAGTAGGGGAGACCGCCGGGTAGGGGAGTTGATCCTCGCCGCGGCCGCCCGGGGATGCTATCTCGACCCCTGGGACGAGCACTTCCGGAAATCAGCGTGGCAGGAGGCGATCGACGCTGCCGGATGGGACGTCTTCGGCGAGACCCTCGGAGAGCGAAGCCTCGACGCCCCGCTTCCCTGGGACGACGTTTCGGTCGGGGTTGCCCCTTCGATTCTCAAGCGGGAGTACCGGCTTTCCCTCGAGGGCAAGCTTACCGAGCATTGCGCTCCCGAATGCCGGGAACCCTGCGGCGTGTGTAACCGGGATACCCGACCCAGGGTCCTCCCGGGGGCAGTTCCGGCGTCGGAGAGGGAACCGCCGACGGCGGCAGATCCGGCGCCGAGGAAACCGACGGGGACTCTGCTTCTGGCCTTCAAGAAGACTGGTCCGGCCTCCTATCTTCCCCACCTGAGCACTATGGCGCTCTTCGAGCGGGCCTTCCAGCGGGGGAGGGTCCCCGTGGCCTTTACCGAGGGGTTCAACCCAAAGCCGCGTTTACAGTTTGCCCAACCGCTGTCGGTGGGTATCTCCTCAGAAGAGGAGCTGGCCCTGGTGCTTCTATCGCTTCCGGAAACCTCAAGCCCCGGTACTGCGGCGGAGGAGCTAAAGGCCGCGATTAACGCGGCCCTCCCGGAGGGGTTTGAGGTAACCAGGGCCGCTCTCTATCCTCCACCCTCCTTGCGTCTCTCGCTGATGAGCATGTACTGGGGGGGCGATTTCCGTCTTTCGGGTGATCCGGAGACTCTCGGAAGGGTGGTTTCTTTTCCGGACCGGGAGGAGCCCGACTGGTGCGTCTCGAAGGAGTACCGCGAAAAGGGCGAGAGCCCCGCCACAAGCCTTCTTCTTCGCTATTCCCAAGACGGAGCCGGCGGCAGGGGTCTGAAGAAGACGCTTCTGAGCATTCTCGACGAAGACTACAAGAAGCTGTCGATACACAGGGTCTCGAGCCTCGCCCGGGGCTCCGACGGCACTCCCGAGGACTACTTTACCGCCTTGGCGGCCTCCCAGAGCTTCTCCAGCTGATCCGCGGTCAGTCCGTCTAAGCTCGATCCGTCGACCGAACCTTCCATCGACTTGAAGCGCCGGTAGAACTTCTCGTTCGCGCCGTTTAAGGCAACCGACGGGTCGACCCCGAGATGCCGGGCGAGATTGACGACGGTAAACAGCAGATCCCCGATCTCTTCCTCCCGGGCGCCCTGTTCCCCGTCCGCGGAGCCTTCGCCGATGGCCTTGAGCTCCTGTAACTCCTCTTCCACCTTATCGTAGACGTGGCGCGTTTCCGGCCAGTCGAAGCCGACCCGCTTGGCCCGTTTCTGCATCCGCCGGGCGCGTTCGAGGGGAGGGTAGTGGTGCGAAATGTCGTCGAGGAGCCCCTTCTTTCTCTCCGGTTTCTCGTCCTGCTTTATCTCTTCCCACTGCTTCACCACCTCGCCGCTCGTCCGGGCCGCGCTCTCCCCGAACACGTGGGGGTGCCGGCGAATCAGTTTGGTCGTAAGAACCTCCAGAACGCTCGTCAGAGATAGGCGCGCATCTTCTTCGTAGGAGAGCACAATAAGCAGGACGATCAGGAGCGTATCCCCGAGCTCTTCTTCGACCTCCGTCGGGAAACCTCGATTGATCGCTTCGACCGTCTCGTAGGCTTCTTCTATCAAGTAGGACTTCAGCGTCTCGGGCGTCTGTTCCCGGTCCCAGGGACACCCCTCGGGACTGCGGAGAGTACGCAGAACGTCGACGAGGGCGCCGAAGGCTTTCATGTTCATCTCAGGCATCACAGAGGTTGTATATCAGGAATCTCCGAAGGGGGCAAAGCCCCGTGGCCCGCGCCATGGAGAGCATAATAGATAAGTAGACAGAATATCCCTTATCGGAAGTGAAGGGGCCCGGGCTATTTCCGTCCCTGGGAGCTGATGCTCCCGAAGAAGACCAGAAAGAGCGTCGCGACGATGATCGGCGGAAAGATATTCACCGAGTCGTTGAGGTTCGACAGGCGCTCGATCAGGTCCTCGAAGACGAGGGCAAAAACGCCCCCGGCAAAAGCCCCGATGAGTCCGACGATCAGGGCGCCCCAGAAGTGGCCGAGATACTGCTTCTTGAATCCGAAATAGAACAGCAGCGCGGCGCCGAAACCGAT
>CAYPUT010000014.1:0-36189 GCA_964413945.1 uncultured Spirochaetaceae bacterium | reverse complement strand
CCACGATCAGAGCGCTCGGAGAGCTCCTCGAGCGGAAGAGCATCGACCGGGGGGCGCCGATCTATCTGGTAAGCGACGAGCCCTACCGGGGGGTAACCTTCGACAACGTTACGGTACCACCGGTACTCGCGGCCTACCCCAACAGCATCGTTTGCACCTCCTACTCGAAGGAGCTGAGCCTTGCCGGAGAGCGCATCGGCTATATTGCGGTCAACCCCGGGGCCCGAGACCACGACGATCTCGTCGGGGCGGCCATCTTCGCGAACCGGATTCTCGGCTTCGTAAATGCCCCCGCTCTGATGCAGCGTGTTCTTCCGCACATCCTCGGGGCCCGGGTGGACATAGCAACCTACGCGAAGCGGCGGAACTTGCTCTGCGACGCCCTGCATGAGGCGGGGTACGAATTTCTGCCTCCGGAAGGAGGGCTCTTTCTCTTTCCGAAGGCCCCCGGGGGCGACGACATCGCCTTCGTCTACAAGCTTCAGGAGCAGGGCATTCTGGCGGTTCCCGGCAGCGGTTTCGGGAGCCCGGGCTACTTTCGCCTCGCATTCTGCGTGGACACCTCGGTTATCGAAGCTGCCCTCCCCGGTTTTCGCCTGGCCCGATGAGTCCTTTTCCCGGCCGTAACGCCGACGTAACGGTTACCATCTACCCGGGGGTCGGGCACGCCTTCGTCGGAAGCGAAAACTACGATCGAGGCGGGACAGCCGGCGCCGCCTGGAACCAGATGGTCGCCTTCTTTAAGGAGAACCTCTAACACCTCTCCTTGACGCCCCGGCGGCGTCGGCGTAGCATCACGGCATATGATACAGGAACGTCATGCCTGATTGCGACATCGCCGTCGTCGGTGGCGGAATTTCCGGGCTTGTCTGCTCCGCCTTCCTGGCCCGGGAAGGGAGAAACGTTACCCTCTTCGAGCAGAGTCACCAGGTCGGGGGCAACATGTCGGGTTTTTGGCGCCGGGGGTACTACTTCGACGGTGGGGACCAATCTTTCGAAAGCCTCGGCATCGTATTCCCGATCTTGGAAGCCCTGGGCGTTTACAGCACCCAGGACTGGATTAAGGTTCGCTACCGAATGGTCAGCGAGGATTTCGACTTTTTCATTGACTCCGTCGATTCGGTTCGAGAGGCGCTCCAAGAGGCGTTTCCGGAGGAGCCGGGCCTCGCCCCCCTTTTCCGGGAAATCAGCGAGGTTTCTCGGTTCCTCGACGCGGTGGGAGACGCAAACCGGCTCCCTCTGATCAACGAATACTCCCTCAAGCGGCTTCTGTCGATGGCTCCCTGGTTGCCCCGCCTCGCCAGGTGGACCCGCTTTAGCTATCGGCAGAAGGCGTGCTCGGTTATCGAAAACCCGGTGCTCCGCCACTGGCTTACGGAAGTCGGCTACTACCGGATGCCCTACCTCTTCTTCGCCGGTTTCTGGCACCTATGGGCCAAGGACTACTGGTACCCCGTCGGGGGGATGCAGGCGCTTCTCGACCGCATCGCCGGAAAGCTGATCGACGCCGGGGGCACCATCCAGACGAAGAGCCTCGTAACCGCCGTCCGACCGACCCGAGACGGGAGCGTCGAGCTCATGCTCGCCGACGGGAACAGCTTTTCCGCCGGCAAGGTCGTCTACGCCGGCGACTATCGGCGGCTCTACGAGGAGCTTCTGCCCCAAGATAACGCGGGCGTCCGGCGCCGCCGGACAGTCGTCTCGGCCAAGCTTACCGAGGCCATTCTTACGGTCTTCCTCGGTGTCTCCCTTCCCCCCGAAGAGATCCGGAAACGTCTTTCGGCGGAACATCTGTTCTATTTTCCCAACTATGAGGCGCTTTTTCCCGACGGAAGCTCTCCGAGGGATATTCACAGCCGGATGTGGGTTGCCCTGAACGCTTTTGGAACCCCGGGAAACGGGACCGCCCCCCCGGGACACTCGACGATGACCCTTCAGACCTACAGCTCCGCCGCCTGGCAAAACCACTGGCAGAACGGTGGATATGACCTTCCCCGGCGCCCCGAATACAAACCCTTCAAAGAGGCCGTCGGCAGGGAGTTGGTAGCGACAGCGGAAAACCTCTTTCCCGGCCTTACCCAAAAGATAAGCTACTACGAAGTCGGTACCCCCCTCTCCCTGGAGCGTTATACTCGGAACTCCGAGGGCTCGACCGGTGGCTGGTGTTATCAGGACACCGTCTCTCCCCTCTTTCGACGAAAAACGCTAAACATGATTCGAACGCCCATCAAGAACCTCTACACCGCGGGACACTATTCCCTCTGGCCCGGCGGTGTTATTTCTGCCGCCCTGAGCGGCCGTATCGCGGCGAATATCGTCGCCGGAAAAAGGCCCTTGGCACCCATCGCCCTCGAGGACGGCCGTTAATGCAGAGCGCCCTCGGGAGAAGGGATACCTACCCTATCCGTTCTTATCACGGCGACCTCTACGGCCGCCTCAAGCCCCACTTTGTCTTGAGTTTTTTGGAGGACATGGCCTGGAAGAACGCCGAAGAGCTCGGTTTCGGGTACACCTCCTTGAAGGAACAGGGGAGGTTCTGGGCACTTACCCGCCTTTCGATTGGTTTCGACAGATGGCCCCTCTGGGGAGAAGATTTGGTCCTCGAGACCGAACCCCTGGGCGTCTCCGGACCCTTCGCAATCAGGCGTTTCGGTGGCTCGGTCACGGATACCCCGGTTTTCGAGGCATCTTCGGCCTGGGTCGTTCTCGACGGTGACACTCGGCGTCCCCTCCGACCGGAGAACGTCTTTTCGGAAGAAGATTTGGCGCGCTTTCCCGGGTTTACTCCGGAGCAAGTGCCCGCGAAGGTCGGGGAAATCGACGCCGAAACTCCGAAGGCGATACGGCTCTCGAGGACGGTTCCCGTGACCTACACCGAATTGGACGTTAACAACCACGTCAATAATGCGGAGTTTCTCCGGTGGGCCTTCTCCTTGATTCCGCCGGAGCGGCTTTCCGAGAGGCAGGTCTCCTCGATTGACATTAACTTTCTTTCGGAGCTCGTCGGGAGTAGCAGTATGGAGCTTGCCGGCGAGCTTCGGGACTCCGGGGCCATCGTCGTCGGCGTGAGCGCCGGCAAACCCGTTTTTCGCTGCAAGATCGGCTTATAACCGCTTAGTCGTTATTCCTGATCAATCGATCCACCAGGGCCGGTAGCGCCTCCCCGAGGCGCGCCTCCACGTGTATCGCCGCGAGGTGTGCCCCCCGGACCTCTCCCATGTTGACCAGAACCGCCGGGATACCCTTCTTCGCTGCCCGGTCGAGAAACCGCAGACCCGAGTAGACCGTCAGAGACGTGCCGGCGATCAGAAGCGCTTCCGCGGATTCCACGGCTTCGAAGGCCCGGTCGACGGTCGCTTTCGCAACATTCTCCCCGAAGAAAACGACATCGGGTTTCAGGAGGCCCCCACATTCGGTGCAGGAGGGAACCTTGAACTCTTCCGTAAGCGATCGCGGCAACTCGGCGTCGCCGTCGGGAGCCGGTTCGGCTCGCCGGTCTTTGCAACTCGGATTAAGCTCTTCGATCCGCTGTTGAACGCTGGCTCGACTCTCCCGAGAACCACACCCCAGGCAAACCACCCTCGAGAGGCTGCCGTGGAGCTCGATAACCGCTTTGCTTCCCGCCTCTTGGTGGAGTCCATCGACATTCTGGGTGATAATCGACGTGATCAATCCCGTTTCTTCGAGACGGGCAAGCGCAAAATGTGCCGCGTTCGGCCCCGCGGAGGCGGCCCGAGGCCAGCCGACGGCACTTCGGGCCCAGTAGAGCCGCCGGCCGTCGGGATCCGAGAGAAACTGGTGGTACCGTATCGGGATGCGTCGGCGCAAGGCTCCCTTAGGACCGCGATAGTCGGGAATCCCCGATTCGGTGCTGATCCCCGCCCCGGTCAAGACCGCGATCCGGCGTTTTGCGAGGTACCACGCGGCCTCGTCCAAGATAGTCGTGTCCACCCTGGAAAGGTAGAATCCCCGGCGCCGGAGGTCAATCGCGATACTTGCGTAGCCGGAGTTGCGGGTGTATCTTAAGGCATCTCGAGTGCGCCGGCCACTTGGGGCGGCGAAAAGGACGTGTGCATGGCGGTCAAGTTGTACGTCGGAAACCTTAGCTATCAGACTCAGGGTCCGGACCTGAAGGCTCTCTTCGAGCAATATGGCGAAGTGGCTTCCCTCAATGTGGTCCTCGATCGGGAGACCGGACGTTCCCGCGGATTCGCCTTCGTCGAGATGGCGGACCAGGCGGCCGCCGAAGCGGCGGAGACTGCCCTAAACGGATTCGAGTTCGAGGGGCGCCGACTCAAGGTAAACGAAGCGCGTCCCCGACGAGAGGGTGGCGGCCCCGGTCGGGACTGACGCCGGGCAGCCTGATCCCGAACCCGGTTTCACCCCATCTTGAAGGGCAAAAAAAGGCGCCCGCGGGGAGGTGCGGACGCGCATACCAGACAATAAGGCTGTGATGTCTCACGTTTCCTGGCATCTATACTCTATCGCCTTTGATTCCCGGCGTCAACATCGTATCATGGGTTCTTAACATTTGTCGTTATGATACAGAAAAAGGCTCGTGGTATCGTCTTTGACTTCGACGGCACGTTGACCCATCCCGGGGCCATAGACTTTAGGGCGATCCGCAAGAAAATAGGCTGTCCGGAGGAACAGTCAATTATCCAATGGATCGAAGCGATCCGGGATCCGACACGACGAACAGATGCCCTCGAAATACTCCTGAAAGCCGAACGGGACGCCGCCGGCGCATCGGTTCCTCGGGACGGGGTGGAAGAGTTTCTCGCCGTCCTTCGGGGCCAGGGTGTTCCCCTCGCTATTCTGACCCGGAACACCCGCGCTTCCTTGATGCGTGCCTTCGGTAATTTTGTGCGGCTGCGCCCGGACTGGTTCGTCCCCATTATCACCCGGGAGGATCCCTTTCCTAGAAAGCCGGAACCGGAGGCCCTCATCCACATCGCGGAAGCTTGGAAGTTGAGCCCTTCCGCCGTACTCTTTGTCGGGGACTACCGGGACGATGTAGAAACCGCCCACCGAGCCGGCGCGATTTCCTGTTGGATGGCGCCGGCGGACGGCGGTCCGGAACCGACGGTTGCCCCACATTTCCGTTGTACGACCTACGGAGAGTTAGCCGAAATAGTGCACGACCTGTTAGAGCCTCCGGGGAGCCAATGACTCAAAGGGAAACGTGTTGAAAGCTCCGGGCACTCGTATCGTAGACCCCGAAGCTCGGAGACCCGAAGCGCCCCATGACCTCCCCGGGGTTGGCTAAGAGCGTTGCCCCGACTTCGCCGGAGAAACCGGTGTGGTCGTGCCCGTAGAAAACCGCGTCGTAGTTGCCTTCCGCGAGGCCCCGGGCGATGTCCGGGTAGTGCGTAAGGGCGATACGTCGTTTTTCCACCTCCAACTCCGCGAATGGTCCGTGGAGGACTACGTTGGGATGGTTCGAAGCTACTTGGGTCAATAGATGCGTGTCACCGTCGTTGTTGCCGAATACCGCATCGATCTGCCCGGTGATGCCCTCGGCCAGCTGTTTGAGTGTAAAGGGTGCGCAAAAATCCCCCAGGAAAAGAGCGCGCGCGACGCCGAGGGCCTTCACCTGGTCCAAGGCCCGTTCCAGATTCCAAATGTTATCGTGTATGTCGCTCAGAACTGCCACTTTCATATCTCTAGAGTAGGCGTGAAGTGGTCCCCCGGTCAAATATGTCGTTAAGGGACTACCTCAGCCCATTCGACCGCCGTCCCTCCGGTAAGCTCGAGGAGCGCGTCGAAAGAGGTCGGAAAATTGTCGTGGGGAGACCCTCCCGCGGCCCAAACGACGTCGTACCGGCTCAAGGTGCGGTCGACATAGACCGGAATGTGGGGGTCTCTCAGGCCCACCGGCGGCACGCCGCCGGGAGGGTAGCCGAAGACTTCCACGCATTGGTCGGGTTTCGCGATCTTGATCTTCTTTCGGCCGATTCCGAGCGCCTTGGCAATCCGGGCCTCGAGAACCTTGGTGTCGCCGCTCGTTACGACGAGGAACGGCGCACCACCACCGAGAAAGCAAAGACTCTTGGCTATCTGCCCGAGGAGAATTCCGAGAACCCGGGCCGCGTCCTGGGAGGTTGAGGTATGATCATCGAAATGATGGACCGTGGTATCGCTTCCAAGCCGGAGAAGGGCCTCCCCGACGTCTTCCGGTCCGAGAGCATCCGCCATCTCGTGCCTACTCTGCTCTCGGGGTGCTTCCCCACCGAGCAATCAGGTATTGGTCGAGAGCGGAACGAAAAAAGGGATAACAGCTTCCGAGAATTTCGCGGCGGTTGTCCATTTTGAGGGCTTTGAGGGTAACCCTCCGTGTCTGGTCCTTCCCGAGCTCCTGATAAAAACGCCGGGATAGTTTGGTAAACAGAGTCCGTTTGTTCGTAAACGGCCCGTGCACCATAATGAACTCCGGGAACAGTATCCGATACAGGTTCCTCAGGGCCACCGCCATGGTGTCGATGGCTTCCTCCATGACCGCGTCCTCTTCTATCGGGTTATCCAAGAGAAAGGCCGCGAAATCGTTTTCGTCTTCCGGGGTCCCGGGAAAACGATTTCGAAACTCCGGAAGGAGCGCCCAGAGGGCGGAAACGGTTTCGACGCAGCCTACCGAACCGCAGGCACAGAGGCGCTCGTTCCCGAGATTTACCCTCCAGTGACCGATTTCGGCAAAATGACCGGTCCGATCCCTGAGTACCTCTCCGGCCATCGAGTAGGAAGCACCGACGCCGAACCCCCAGTGAACGAGAATGACACCCGAACGCCTCAAGTACGCCTGGGCACTGAGAAGGTACTCGAGCTGGGCATCCATGCTGTTGAAAAGCTGCACCGGAACCCCCAGGTCTCCCTCGACGCTTCCGAACGAGAGATCCTGCAAACGATTCCAACGACTGGTTTGAGACCACTCGCTCCGTTGCGAGTTGAGACGCCCCGGAAGGCTCAGGCCCACGCCGACCAACTCCGAATTGGCCGGAACCTCCCGGGCAAGCTCGGAGATGACCTCGTGGATGGCCTCCATGATCTGGTCGTTTTCCGCACCCACCGGGAGGGGGCGTTTCCGTTCGGAGACGAGCTCGTCGCCGAGGTTGACCAAGGCGCCTCGAATCGCCGTGGATACGACGTAAACCGATATGGCGGATAGACGGTTGAGATGAGGGCGAAGCAAAAGGTGGGGCCGCCCGCGGCGGCCCTCGGAAGGGCGGGTCGATTCTCCGACGAGTCCGTCGTCGATCAGCTCCTTTATTACGTTGGAGACCGTGGTCGGCCGAAGCTCCAGCTCCCGGGCGAGTCGCGTTCGCGAGGTAGTGTTGGATGAAAGAATCTCCCCGAAAATCCGAGCCTTCTCGAGATCCTTAATTCTCGTTGACGATCGTCGAGTGATTAGAGAAGATGTGAG
The DNA here is from genome assembly GCA_964413945.1 of uncultured Spirochaetaceae bacterium. Classification (GTDB taxonomy): domain Bacteria; phylum Spirochaetota; class Spirochaetia; order DSM-27196; family PWMO01; genus CAYPUT01. Next base: position 28,772 of record CAYPUT010000014.1, on the reverse strand, counting down.
GGTCACGTCCGGATTATAACACACTTTCTAATTCGCCTTCAAAATCTGAATGTGCACTGCAAAATACTCACTGAGTATCATCGCCGTCGCCCCCCAAATACGCTCCTCGCCGAGCTGGTAGCACGGGGCCACCACTGCCCCCCTGCTCCCGAAGAAGCTCGCAATCCTGCGGCCCTCGGAGAGAACAGCGATTCGGAGCGGCAGAACCGCCGCGACCTCCCCCGGCTCCGGAACGTATCGGGGAAGAGACTCGCGGAGAGCCCCGACGACCGGCGTGATCGAAAAGTTGCTCGGAGGTATGTAGAGGGGAGAAAGGGTGCCGAGAACGTCAACCTCCCGGCCGGGAATGCCAATCTCCTCTTCGGTTTCCCGGAGCGCCGTGTCCACCGGGAAACCTTCCGGCGCCTCGTGGGCCCCACCGGGAAGGCCAATCTGTCCGGAGTGCACCGAGGGGCCCTCTTTCCGTCTGATAAGAGGGATCGTCGGGCCCCCCTCCCCAGGATAGAGAAGTATGAGTACCGACCCCCGCCGAGCACCTTTCGGTTGTGGATCGTAATCCTCCCCGATCCTACCCTCCGGCGCCATAAGAAGCTGTGCTTCGAGCCCCGGCAATGGCTCTGAGAGCAGGCGTCGGACCGCGGTCACATACGATTCGAATTGCCGAATGGTCACGGCGGTGGCGCCACCCCACTCCGCCGAGGTACGGCGATCTGGCTGAGAAGCATGGCCAGAAGGAGCACACCGCATCCCACCGCTTCTCGCGCAGAGAGCCGCTCGCTGAGAAGGAGGAAGCCTCCGAGGGCCGCGAAGGCTCCTTCGAGGCTCAGAATTATCGCGGCATGGGTTGGATGCGCCGTCCGTTGGGCAACCACTTGGAGGGAATAGGCGATCCCCACGCTAAAACAGCCGCCGTAGAGGATGGGAAGCCAGGTTTCGAGAATCGGCGAGACTTGGGGTCCCTCGACGATAAAGGCGAAGAAGATACTGGAAACTCCGGTAACAAGGAACTGCACGATTGCCAGGGGCACAACCGGGTTCCGGCGGGCCACTTCGGCAAGGTAGAGGACATGAAGCGCGAAAAAGACCGCCGAAAGGGCTACCAGGGCGTCCCCCCTTCCGATGGTAAGCCCTTCTCGGATACTGAGAAGATAGAGGCCGGCGATCGCGAGAAACACGGCGAGCCATCGTCCCAATCCGGTCCGGGATAGCCCGGCCACGGTTCCGACGATAGGAACCAAGACAACATAGGAGCCGGTAATAAAGCCCGCCTTACCGGCGGTCGTGTAGACCAGTCCGACCTGCTGAAGGGAGGAGCCGAGAAAGAGAAGAACGCCGGCGATCAGCGCGTCGCTTATCCTAAGTCCTCCGGCCCCCGGTCGCCGGCGGATCATAAAGGAGAGGGGAAGCAGGGTCACCGCTCCGAGGAGGAAGCGTACGCCGTTGTACGTAAACGGCCCGATCGTCTCCATACCCGCCCGTTGGGCGACAAAGGCGAACCCCCAAATAGCGGAGGTAAGGAGAAGGAGTCCGTCTGTTCGCAGGTTTCTCGCGTCGTGCACCACGGCAGGCTACAGAGGAAAAGGCGGTCTGTCGAGAGATTCGGCCGCGCTATTTCGAGAGATTCGCCCCTGCCACCGTCTCGATGTGATCCCGAACCGCCTCCCGGATCGGGTATTGAGCCTTCCAACCGAGCTCGTCTCGGGCTCTCGAGTCGTCGTACGCCGATGGATAGGGAGACTGGGGCGTCCCACCGGGACGAAACTCTATCGCTGCCTCCGGATAGAGTTCTTTTGCAATGGTCAGAACATCCCGGATGGAGTAGACCCCGCCCATAATGTTGTACCCAACCTGGCCCTGCCCCTTGACGGACAGTGCGATTTGCAGGGCCCGGACGACGTCCTTGACGTAGAGCCAGTCTCCCCGCTCGTCCGGGCTCTCGACAACAAGTGGTTCCTTGCGGGCGACGGCGTCCAAGAGTTTGGAAGAGTATAACGCGGTAATTCCCCGTTCCCGTCCGGGCCCGAAGACCCAGGGGAACCGCAATGCGATGCCTTCTATCTCCCTCTTCTTGCGGTACCAATCAAGAACCTGTTCCGAGGCGAGCTTGGTCTTGCCGTAGATCGTTGCCGGTTCCTTCGGCGCGTCGTCGGCGACCGGTTCCGGGAGTCCTCGTCCGAAGACGGAGATCGAGCTAGCCAACACAAAGTGCCGTACCCCCACCGCCGAGGCAGCGTCGAGGAGGGTTAGAGTCGAACCGAAATTGACCTCGAAGCCCCGAGACGGGTTCTCCTCGCAGGGACCGGCGAGAATCGATGCCAGGTGGACGACGTGGGTCGGCCGTTCGACGGCAAGAACCCGGTAAAGGTCCCGGGGGGAGGATAGATCCCCCCGATAGTAGGTACCGCAGGCGGATATCGTTGCCGGTGGGGGTGCAAGATCGATCCCGGCGATCTGCGCTCCGCCCCGATGCAGCTCGGGAATCAAGTAACTCCCAATAAAACCCGAGGAGCCGGTTACGAGTACCTTCACGCTCATCCTGCGCTCTTCGCGTGAAGATGGACCCCCACCCCCCCGGAGAATGCCTCCGGAGTACAAAGAATACGGGGGTTCTTCCCGACATACCGCTCGGCTTGCTTCATTGCCTCTTCGAAGGTGGCGACTGTTGTCCAACCCATGCCCTTCGCGTATTTCGGCGCTTTGGCCCCGACCAATATCATTTCCGAGCAGCGTTGAGCCGGAACTGCGCCGCCGGAGATCATCGACATGGCGTGGAAAGGGTGATAGGTGTACTGATTGGAGTATTTGAACAGATAGTCGACGTCCCGTGAGATTCTGTGGGCTTCCTCCGACGCCAAGAACTCCGCGGGGTCGTTGTAGTTAATAAGCTGCTCGTAGGTTTCTTCATAAGAGGGGAACCAGGAGTCGTTGAACCACCCGTCGCAGATACCCGTGGCGATTATCACGCCCCCGGGCCGAAAGGCGTGCCAACACCTCGAGAGTTGCCCACCGACGGCGAGGTTCATGAGGATCGCGTTGGTTCCCATCCCGGGGCCGTAGTGGAAATTTCGGGGAATGCCGAAAACCAGGACGTCCGCCGGCTCGGTGTCCGGTAACTCGATGTTGGTGCGCTTTTTCGCCAAGGGCCAGGTGGCGTCTTCGACGGCGGCGATGGACCCGGCCGCGACGCCGAGCTGCTGCGCCTTCTGGCCAAGGACCGCGTCGACGCAGAATATCTTCTTCCCGATGCCTGATTCGATCGCTTCGCCGATACTTCGGAATTGCTTCCGCATCATGGACTCGGTGGAGGCGCCGAGCCAATCGTCCCGGTGCATGGTCTTCGGTACGTGATGATTCGCGATACACGCGGCGGAGGTGTGGCCGGTTACGAGCATCTTGTAGCCCCCGGAAAAACCACCGTAGGGATTCCCGGCGCAGTGTCCGAGAATAATCGGAACGTCCGCCTCGGCCAACAGCGGGTTGCAATGGATAACGTTTCCCATCGCGTCTACGCCGAAGTCGACCATCTTAGGGTCTTCGGCGTCGTGGTTTAGAAGACGGTCGGGATAGAACTGATCGACTATATCCTTCCCCAGATACCAATTCCATTCTTCCACGGTGTTCTGCCGGTGCAGGCCCATGGCGCAGAGAAGCGTGATGTTTTCTATTTTCGTTCCCGCGGAAAGGAGGTCCTCGATAATCATCGGGAGCACTACGCGGCGGTGGGCGGTTTCCTGGACCCCACCCTTTACCCGATCCGGAAAGCCGATTACGACCTTCTTGCCGGGCCCCCCGAGCTCTTTCAGAGGCGGCATGCCCACCGGGTTGTCTAGTGCTTCCCGGGTCGCCGAGACGGGGTCGACCGCGGGGGGGTCGTCGTAGGTTTCCTTGTATCGTACGACCGTGGCGCTGTCCGGAAGGCTAACTTCCATCTTCGTGTCGCCGTAGTCGAGTTTTACTGTCTTCATCTTCTCCCTCCTTAAAATGGTGATTTATTTCTTCTGGTCGGAAGACCACGCACGTTGCAGGGACTTCCACATAATTGCCGTATCCGCCGAGCCGAACCCTTCCTCCGCGGCGCCTTGGTTAAGAGAGGCGACCGCCTTCGATATCGGCGGGTCCGCTCCGCCTTCGAGAGCCATCGCCAGCCCGAGAGAGACATCCTTGATCAAGAGATCGACCGTGAAGGTGGGGTCCGCGTAGCTCTCTTCTACGATTCGCCGCCCCAACTCCTTAAAAAGCGGGCTTACCGTCGCCGCGCTGCTCCCGGCGATCGTCTTATAGAAGAGCTCTTGAGACACGCCCAACCGGTCGGCCACCGCCATTACCTCTGCGGTAACCGCGTTGATCGCCCCGAACATCAACTGATTCAAAAGCTTTATCTGGTTTCCGGCCCCGGAATCCCCGACGTGGACGACCGTAGCGGCCAGAGATTCCAATGCGCCGCGGACCATCCGAAGGGACGTTTCTTCGCCTCCGACGGGAAGCACCCATTTGCCGACGGAACCGGGGCGCCCGAGAACCGGAGCGTCGAGGTATCCGACGCCGCGGTTGCCGGCGGCGGAGCGCATCCTCCTGGTAAACACCGGGTCGACCGTGCTCAGGTCGACCACGACCTTGAGGCGCCCCCCGGCAGAAAGAATCCCCTTCGGGGCCACGAGAGCGGGCTCTATTTGTGTGGGCCCGGGGAGAAACAGAAAGACGGCATCGCTGTTAGTCGCAAGCGCCCCGACCGAGGCATCCGCGGTAACGCCCCTTGGAGCGAGACGCTCGAGAGCTTCCGGGGTGACATCGTAGGCCCGGACCGCGAAACCGGCGTCGACCAATGCTACCGCAGCATTGGCTCCCATCGTGCCCGCCCCGCAGATACCGACGGTAAGGGGTCTCTTGTTATCCGTTTCCACCGAGCCCTCCTTCCCAGACCGGTCCCTTCCCCGTCAACAGCCTGTCTGGATTGTCGCTGATAAGCGTTGGATGATAGATGGGATCCTCCGCGTTAGAAGGGGAAGCTCTTCTCGAGAATTATGTAACCGGTTTCATGATATCACCCCGGAACTGAGGCGTCAAGAAAGAGCAGAAACGTTTCCCGGGTGGATTCTTAGCGCCGGATTGCTCTCCGTCCACCGGCCTCTGCGAGCCTCGGCTCTCGCGTCGGCATGCCCCGCGAATGCTCCGGCGCTATGGCAGACTTCCGCACCACCAGGTCGGTATCGAGACATCTTACCTGCGGCTCTTCGGAAGCATCCGAAACGAGTCTGACGAGCTCCCCGGCACCTTCGTAGCCCATTTCGTAAGCCGGGACGTGAATCGTCGTAAGGGGTGGATTACAGAATGCCGCAAACTCCAGGTCGTCGAAGCCAGTGAGGGAGGCCTCCTCGGGGACCCGGATACCCTCTTCGGTAAGGTAGGAAAGGGCACCGAAGGCGATAACATCGCTCGCCGCAAAGATTGCGGTCGGTCTCTCCCGCGCAGCCAGCAGCCGTTTAGCGGCCTCGTAGCCGTGTCTCATCGAATGCTCGGTCTCGACGACCATTTCCGGCGACACAGCGATGCCTTCTGCCTTCAAGGTATCACAGAACCCCAGGCGTCGGTCCCGGATTCTCTTCAGTTTGGATACCGGGCCGACGATCAAGCCGAGCCTCCGATGCCCGAGGTCGAGAAGGTATCGCGTCATCATGGCCGACGCGCCGTAGTTGTCGACACCGACGCAACTGAACTCGCCTTCCGAACAGTTCTCCCACAACACCACCCCGGGAATCCCGTGGGACCGTGCCTCTCTTAAGGTAGTCCAGCTCTCGGGAGTCATTACCCCCGCCTGCAGAATGCCGAGTACCCTGCGTTCGAGAAAGAGTTGTAGGAACTTGTTCTCTCTCTCGGGTGTGTAGTCGGTATTCCCGATAAAGAGCGACAGACCGTGTTCGTTGCATCGGTCCTGGATCCCCTGGATAAGCGCGGCATGGATCGAGTTCGTTACGGTCGGGACGATCAACCCAACGACGGTGCGTTTACGTTTCGTAAACTCGGCAGCTTGGGCGTCGTACACATAGCTGTGGGCAAGCATGAGCCCCCGAATGCGCTCCAAGGTCTTGGGTGCAACGAGGTGGGGGGAATGGATTACGCGAGAAACCGTCGCCTTTGACACTCCGGCGAGGCGGGCAATGTCGGCTAAGGTGCGGGCTCGGTCTTTCACAAAGCAGCTCGCCACAAATGATACCCTAACCGTGACACGTTTACACCCCCTTGCTATACTCCGCCACCGTGAGTACCGAAACAACCCCCAGTCTCACGGTCTCTCTGAACGGCAGACCGATATTTTCCAGCTACGGGAAGTGGCTCCATCCGCTTCTGGAACTGGAGAGCTTTCTCTCGAACCCGCCGGCCGGCCTGCAGATAGACCCCGCCGCCCTGTCGGTCCGGGACCGCATAGTAGGCAAGGCCGCCGCCCTCCTTACCTTGCGTCTCGGAATCCGAAAGGTGCACGCGGAGACCATCAGCGACCTCGGAAAAACCGCCCTCGAGGCGGCGGGGGCGCAGGTTACCTTCGACCGGCTGGTCGACCGCGTGCTCTGCGCCACCGAAGAGTTGCTGATCGAAGTCGACGATCCGGCGGAAGCCCACCGTCTTATACTCGATCGGCTCAAGAAAGCCTAGGTACCTTACCGGGCCCCGGCGCCGACCAACGAAGAGACCAACCGCCTATTCGCCCGGGAAGTGCCGTTGCGAATCGCAAGGTCTAAGGGGGTGTAGCCCCCGGTATTCCGAGCGTCGACGTCGGCCCCGGCGGCGACGAGAATTTCCACCGTCTGGGGGCTCTGAACCCAAATGGCGGCGTGGAGCGGGGTGTTGGATAGGTGATCCCGGGGGTTCAGGGTCGCGCCTTCGGAAACCAGGAAACCGACCATCGAAGGATGGCGTACGGCGAGATGAAGGGGGGTCCGTCCGAGGATATCAGGAGTGTCGATATCTGCCCCGGCCTCGAGAAGCTGCCCGGCAATCTCTACCAGCCCGTGGCGGGCAGCCCAATGGAGGGGTGTCCGAATCTCCCGGGACTGTCCCTGAGCCATGGCGGAAACAAGCGAGAGAAGTGCGCACAAGAAGTAAACTCGTTGCCTTCGGTCCATTCTGATAGTCTAAGTATCGGCACTGCTACCCGGACGGTCCAGCTCGTAGAGCACGCTCTTCGGGTGCAGTTTGGTCGCTGCCTCCCCGAGACTGCGGTCCTTCGTAAGGAGTACGACTTGCCACCCTTCGGAGATAAGGCTATCCCGGAGCAGGAGAAGGCATTTCCCGATGCGTCCCTTGTCGACTGCGAGAAACGGATCGTCTAGAACCAAAATTGCCGGCTCCGAACGCGCCTTCTTGGCCATGGCAACGCGAAAGGTCCACATCAATACGTCCTTGGTACCCTGTGACAAGTCCGCGATGTTCCGGGTGATACCCCCGGCGTCAACCGCCGAGGCCTCTTTGGCGTCCATACTCTCGAGGACGACCAGGGCCTCGCTTCCGGTGATGCCCCGGTACGCCGTTCCGAGCTCCTGCGCAAGCCCCTCGAGCTGAATCGTTGCGTCGGCGGCCAGATGCTCGAAGACTTTCGAGGCGATCGCCGAGGCGCGTCGTCTCCGATCAACCTCCGCTATCCGAGATTCCGTGGCTTCGAGCTCCCGCTCTATCGACAAAATCTGTTCCGGCAGTCCGGCGTAGACCTCCGAATACGTTGCACGTTTGCTCTTTTCCTCCGTATCCAGCCGCTTAACCTCTTCGTTAAGAGCTTGTTCCTCGGCTTCCAGTTCGGCAACACGCCGCCGAAGGTTGGGAACATCCGATTCGTCGAGTGCTCCTTGGGCCGACAAGGCATCGAGGGAGCCGAGTTGAGCCCGGAGCTCTTCCTGGAGTACGCCGAGGTCCGTAACCCCGAGCTCTTCCTGCCAGGGGTTTAGGTGGTCTCGGAGCAGGGTGCGCCGCTGCTCGAGGTCTCGCCTCTTTAGACCACGGCGAGCCGCCTCTCCAGGCGTCGAGACCCGATGCTCGGAAAGCCATCGTTCGACGAGTGTCGTTGCCTCGGTTCGCCTCTCGTCGAGGTCCCGGGCCCGGGTTTCGGCGTCCCGAAGATTCTTCCCGCACTGTTCAACCGTGCGACGCGCTTCGGAGAGTTGACCTTCAAGGTGCTGCAAGACCGACTCGATTCCCGATAGCTCCCGAAGGAGCCCCTCGACGCCCTCGGAGAGGGGGGGCTTTCCCGTCGCGGCGGCCCATCGGTCGCGAATATCGGCAACCCCGGGTCCCCTGCGACGAAATCCGAGGAGCACCACAAGCAATCCCATGAGTGCCCCGCCGGCGGAAACCCACAACGTTTCGGGACCCTCCAGGAACAGAATCCCTCCGGCGGCCGAAAAGAGCATTAAAGCCATTCCACCGATTAGGGTAACGGTCTTTCGGACCAAGGCGCGGGAGCCGAACTGCTCCTCGAGGATGCCCCGAAGATTCTGGGCAATGGGTATCTGCTGCCTCAACGCTCCGGCTTCGGACTCCAGTGCGGTAAGCTCGAGAGTCGCCTCATCGAGCCGGATCCGGCAGGCCTCGACCTCCCGGGCTCCTTCGCCGAGGGCGGATACGGCGTCGTCCCGCCGCTTGGAAAGAGCCTCCAACTCTCGGAGCGCCTCTTCTCCCGGAAGCGAAGCCTGGGCCAACTCCCCGTCGATCCGCGTAAGGTCACCAATCTCGCCGAGGGCCTGCCCGATCTGCCGTCGCCGCCACTGCTGCTCGACGGCAGATAGGGTTGTTTCGGCCGCCTTCCGGGCCGCGACGAGCGTCCTTAGCCGCCCGTCAAGGGTACCCCGTCTTGAGGCTGCTTCGTCCGCCTCCTTCCGGCGGCGCACCATCTCGCTACGCCGTTCGAGGGCTCGTTCATGCGCGTCAACGAGCTCCCCTCGCCTCTCGGTAAGACCTTGGAGCTCCCGCATGTGGCGGGCGTTCTTTCGTTCCGTTGCCTCCGCCGCGAGCTCCCGGGCCAAGCCGCCGGGATCCACACCATCGGTAAAAAGCTGCGCCTTCAAGCGATCGAGCCAGGGGCCTCGTCCTTCCGGAACCGTAAGGTCTCCCGAGTCAACCGCAAGAATAGAAAGGAACTCCTCCGGGGAGATCTCCGGAGCCGGCAAGGATCCTTCGAGGAGGACCCGGCGTTCCTTACCGTAGCGCCCGGTGTTCGCCTTGACCTTGCCATGAGTACCCGGAGCCTCGGTAATCGCGTCGAATAGGGCGTCGAAGATGGTCGATTTTCCGCTCTCGTTCGGCCCGGAGAAGACGGTAACCTGAGCGAGGTCGAAGGAGGCGTCGGTAAAACAACCGTACCTCGAAAGCAGAATTTTCGAAATCACCCGAGGGCCCTCGCAATCTTTTCGAGCCCGACTATCCGCGACTCCTCCCACGCGGCTTCGAGCTCGGTTCCCCGGTACTCCCCCCCGAGTCGCTCCCACTCCAAAAGGAAACGCGCGACCAAGGGGGAGTCTTTCGCCTCCGGAACTACCAAGAGCTCGCTTCGGTCGACGGTAACACGGCGAACCACTCCCGAGAGGGACGCCGCGTGGCCGGCGGTTTCTCGTTCCGCCGCCTCTTCGCTGTTGACCAACCCGAAGAAGGAAAGGTGGACCCAATCCGTCGGTTTCCAATTCCGGGAGAGCTCCGCAACTCTTCGAGAAACGCTACCGTCGAGAAGCAAGCGTATCTCCCGGAACTCCCCGGCAGACTTTAGCGTCCGGCGGGAATAGGCGACCTCTTTTCCGATTTCGAGGAGGTAAACACCCCGAGTCCCAACTTCCCCTTGGCGCGAGACACGCGACGAGCCGGGGTAGACAACCGGGATCCCGTCCTGTGTGAGCTCCCGACCCTGATGGATGTGACCGAGGGCAACGTAATCCGCCCCGCACCGGGCAAACAGCTCGCTGTCGAGGACGCTGTCCCTCTCCTCGACGAAGCCCTCGGGTATCGAGGCACCGAGAACCGACCCGTGGGCGGCTACTATCCTCCGGCCGGCCCCCCTCGAAGGAACCGGCCACTCCTCGAATCCCGCGTAACTGCTCTGAAAGGGAACCGTAATCAGGTCGAAGCCGTCGAAGATTTGGTGTCCGAAGGGAAGCTCCCGGGCGATGTGGATGTGACGCGTAGAAGACAGCGGCTTTAGCGGCCCGGAGCCTCTGACGAGCTCCTCGTGGTTTCCGGGAAGCAAGAGCATCACAACGTTTTCGAGTTTCTCGCCGAGAAGCGAGTCGACATTCGGGAGCAACGCTTCGAAATCTCGCCGGGTGTCGAAGAGGTCGCCGGATACCAGGATCATGCTTACCGACTCCTCCCGCGCGAGATCGAGAATCGCTCCAAGAACCGACAAACCGTATTCCTTGGCTTCTCCTGTGTGAACCAGGTGGAGGTCACTACAGTGTAGAATCCGCGTGGTCGGAGGCATGGCACCTTATACCACGAATCTTAAAAAGCGACACGGGATCTTGGAGGAGTGGACAGGAAGCGGTACGTTTACCTCCATGCGTCGTCTGTTTACCCTTCTCTTGATTTTGTTGCCCCTCGCACCCCTTGCCTACGCCTTTAGAGAGGCCCGGGTCTTCCTCGAGAACGCAACCCAAGAGCAGGCAACCGAAAAGGGGCGTTTCGTCCTCGAGGCGACGGCGGCCATTTCGGAGCCGGTACTCTCCCGCCCCACGCTTTCGAGAACCGAGCTCTTCGAACTCGGACGCCGGGTCGACGGCCTCCGGGAGGTTGAATCGGTCCTCCTGTTTTACCGGTCTCCGGGCGACGCCCGCCGTCCGCAATTTGAGCTCTTCTACGCAACACCCGGCGAGGCGCTCCCGGACTCCACGGAGTACGAGGCCCTTTTGGGCTCCCTTGTCTCCCTTGCGGAGGAGAAAGCCCATGCCCGCGTCGGCGAGATTGCACAACGCCTTCGAGAGCTTGGTGCGGAAATTGTCAACCTCGTGGTCGAAGGGAGGAGCGAAGGGACCTCCGCCCTCGAGCGCCTCGATCGGGAGTTCAAGCTTCTGTACGAAGAGGGGAACGAGCGACTCGTGGAACTCTCGCGGTCGCTTCAACAGGTGATCGAAATTCCCGCCGGCAGACCCGGGGCCGCACCGGAGGCCTACTTGGCTCAGCCGGTTCTTAGCTTTTCGCGTTCGAGGGGTGTGGAGGTTCTCGGCGTCATCCTTTTGAGAGCTCATGACGCCGCGCCGGATCAGGCCCAGCCGTCCTTTCTGCGACGCCTCGGCGGGGCGCTGTTCATCGCGTTCGCTCTGTATTGCGGTGGCCTGATCGTTGCCGGAAGGGAACGGAGAGCAGCGAATCGTGTATAATGGAGCTATGGAAACGGTTATCCTCTACGCCCGGGCCATTTCCCCGGAAATTGTGAAGGCAGCCGCGCCGCACCGGGAAGTAGTTGTAGCAGAAACCACAACACGCATGGTTGAGCACGTCGTCCACCGGAAAGACGTTGTTTCGGTTGTTGTCGAGCTCGACGCAGCGGTCGACGAAGATGTGCGGCTCTTGGGCTCCTTCGTTCGGCTTTTCCCGACGATCGTCCTGGCGGTGGTCGTCGACCCGGCGGAGCTTCCCTTTCCGCTCCCAAAGGGGGCGGTGTTGGTACCGATCGAGCAGTCGGAAGAGCAGATACTAACCTCCCTTCGAGCGGCCATCGTTCCTCGAGCTCAACCCGACCGGCGGCAATTCAACCGCTTCGATTGGCCGCTTCAGGCCACCCTCGGACCGGACCCTTCACAAGACCCAACCCACCGGATACGAGCCTTAAGCGCGGGGGGAGCTTTTCTCGAGCGAAGCGGCAGAAATCCGGACCCCGGAACCGTCGAAGACATTACCATTCGTTTTGCCAACTTCGCCCTCTCCACCCAGTGCGAGGTCCTAAGCCCCCGGCAGGCCTCGAGCACTCTCCCGGATGGGTTCGGCATCCGTTTTGTCCACCTCTCTCCGAAAGCCGAGGCGATAATCGAAAGGATCGTCAACGACGCCCTGGTGCAGGTTCTTCTCGGAAAAGATGAGGAGCCGGAGATTCCCTCTCTCGACGAGGACGTTTTTACCTTTTCTCTCGGGGGAGAGATCAGCCTTAACTGACACCCCTCAAGAGAACCAAGCGCTTCAGCTAATGGCCCACCGGGCCGATGTTCAATACGGGGAGGTAGTTCCTCCGATGTTTACCAGATATTGGATTAATTGGTATAATTAAGGCTGTGTCGGGGCTTCTTAAACGTTCAGACCACTATCGCCGTACTCATCGCCTTCCGGGCACCTTCGATCCCGAGGAATTGGCGGAGCCGTCTTCGGACCTACCGGCCGCCGGGGAAGACGAGATTCTCTCCGAAATAGACAAGATTGCCGCAGAGAACAAGATCCGGGTAGACGGGGACACGTTTCGCATTTCCGCTCAACGCCGGGGGCTCCTTCTTCCGTTTCTCGTCAATTTTTTCGGTCTCCTCATCGCCCTCGGGGGCGTCTACGGTCTCTCCCTCTATTTTGAAGAGCAGGAACGCACCCTGGTCTCCGAGCCCTCGGCCTTTCAGACTGCGGAGAACGCCCTGATCGAGGCCCTTCGGCAGCAGTCCGAAGAAGAGCTCGCTGCGAAAGAGGCCCAAATAGGCGATATTGAGCTCCGCCTCAGCCGGATCGAGGCAGAGAGACAATCTCTCGAGGCGAATCTCGAATCAGAGATCGCGGCTCGGGAGCGGGCTCTCCGCGAACGACTCGATGCCGAGTTAGCCGCCGAACGGCAGCGTCTCCAGGACCGGGGCCTTTCGGAAGCCCAACTCGAGGAACAACTGCAGGGGTTCGAGGAATCTCGGCAGGCCCTTCTCGAAGAGGAGCTCGCGGCCTTGGAAGCAGAAGCGGCCGCCGAACGTCGGCAGCTCGAAGAGAGTCTTTCCCGCCTCGAGGACGAATTCGAGCAGCAGCTCGCCACCCTCGAAGAGGAGCGCACGGCGCTAAGGGAAGAGGTTGCCGCCCGGGAGGCCGAAATAGAGGCTCAGGCTGCGGAGGCTCTTTCCGCTCAAGAGGACCAGCTTACCGAGGCGCAGCGGCGTCTGTCGAGCCTCGCAGAGTTGCAGGAGAGAGAGTCCCAAGTCTCGGCGCAGATCGTCGGCTTTTACAACAGTATCCGGGACGATATTCGCGCCGCAGACTACCAGAGCGCCCTCGAAAGACTCGATACTCTCGAGACCTACCTGAACGACCCTGCCCTTCAGGAGATTCCCCTTGTTCAAGAGCGGCAGGGAACCGAACGTTTCGTCGTCAACTCGCTCCGTCAGCTGGTCGAAGAACGGCAGTCTCGCTCCGAGTCGAGCGATTCGGTCTTTGCGGCGGCGCGACAGTTACAACTGGTTACCGAATTGGTGAACCGCGGTAACCAGGCGGTAACCGACGGCGATAGCGCCACCGCGGAGAGCGTCTACGCGGAAGCCTTGGATGTAATTCCCGCCGTAGCCGAAGGGCACGAATTCTTGCTTTCCCGGCGGCAAGCCGGCTTGGAAGCCGAAATCCGGAGGGCGGACCTCCTCGAAGCCGAGAGAACCGGCGCCGCCCTCGAACGTGCCCGGCAAGCGGCGGCGGAACAGCGTTATCAACAGGCCCTTGCCGAATACCAGAGTGCGGTCTCTTTTCTGCCGAGCGACGACCCGGCTCTGGGATCGGTGGTAACCGAAATACAACGTCTCTCCCTCCTCCTCAACGAAGAGCAGACCGTCGCTCGGCAGACCGCTTCTTCGGAGCCTCTCCTCCGAGACGGACGCACCGCCCTTGCAAGTGAACAGAATCGCCGGGCAATCGACTCCTTTCTTCGGCTCCTAGAGGAGTATCCCCAAAGCGCCTATCGGGACGATGCCTTAGGCGGTTTGGAGGAGGCCATCGCCTCCGAGCGAAGCGCCCTCCGGACCAACGAGGACCTTATCGAAAGCTTGAACGATCAGATAGCCGATTTGGAGGAGAGCTTAGACCGGATGGACGCTGAGGTAACGTCCCTCCGAGAGGAGAACCAGGAGCTCCGCGTCGCGGTAGTGGAAGCCGAACAAAGCGCCACCCTTGTCGCTCCGATCCCCGAAATCGACACCGCGGAACTGCCGCCGCCCGGGGCTGTGGAATCGGATACCCCGGCAGAAGGCTCTACTCCCGAATCCGGGCCCGCGGCGGCGCGTCTCGAGCGGCTCCGAACCGCGTACCGCGAATATCGACAGCGAGAGGCCGAGACCCTCCGGGGAAACGAAGAGGCGGGAAGAATCGCCGCGAAGCTCTATCTCGACGACTTTCTTCAAGAGGAAACCGTACGGGAGGTGCTTCCGGGCCTCGGGGATACTATCCGTCAATACGACCGAGCCTTCGAAGTATCCGGCCGAAGGAACGCCCTGCTCGAAGCCGGCGACTTGGTGTTCAACCTGAGCAGTCTCACCCAAGAGGAAGAACGTCGGCGCTATTTGACCCGGGAGCTCGAGAACAGTAGCGATCCCAGAATGCAGGAGTTTATTCGAGAGCTTCTCTCTCTTGTCGAAAATTAGCCTTCTATCGCCATCCCGGAGGCGTTAACCGAAAACCGAAACGAACCATCATCAAATCCAGGGCGTTGTCCCCTATTCTCACGTAGCCCAGCTGGCCGGAGGGAAACTGATTGTCCCACAGATCGGGCTCCTCCACAAAGTAGAAAAGCGGCGCGTACTCGAAGAACCAGGCACCGTATCCCCGGGGAGCCTCGAGCCCAAGTACCACGGTAGCCCCATAGGGCGAGACGGGTTCGGGCCGGAAGATGCCTCCGGTGTGGAGCATCCGGATGCTTCCTCCGACCCCTACATAGGGACGCACGCGCCTTTCCGGTGGGAGCAGGTGTTGGAGAAGCCAGGCGGTCAGATGGGAGACCGGATCGCTGGCGACAAAGCTCCCCTCTTCGCCTCCCCCTTCGGCGTAGGGAATAATACCGATCGCGTAGGTGAATAGATCGAGACGGACCATGCTCCAGGCCGGCACCAGATGGATGGACGCTCCGGCCCCTGGGTAGCTAAACCCCGTCAGGAACGCCTCGTAGGTAAACCGTCCTCGGGGCGGCTGGTTGAGGAAGAGCCGGGCCTCCGGCGAGGTCGTCCGAAGGTCTCCCTCGATAGGGTGATAGCGTTTGGCATCGGTCCGGTAATGAAACGTTTCCCCAAACGGAAGATGCACTCCAAGATTTCCGTCGTCGTCGACGAACAGTGTTTCCCTACCAAGGCCCGTTATCGCGGTACCCGGGACGCCGGAAACGACAAGAAGCGTCTCGTAGTCCGACGAAAGCAGACGGGACTCGACGAAATCTACCGCCGGAAACCAGTAGCGACCGGTATTTCCTCGGAACCCGGCTCCTACCGGGATTTGGTATTCGAGAGCGGTCCCCGGATCCTCGTAGTAGAGATCCTTCACGGCAACACGGACGTCAATCGCCATGGGTCCCCGGGCGAGAGTTACCGCGATCCAGGCATCGCTCCCGCCGGCGACCGCGGCTCGGTCTCGTCGATCCGGGGCGGTGTTTCCGAGGAGGACGAAGGAGTAGCCCTCGAAGTGGGCCGCCAGGCTGGTAAGGAGTCCGGATTGTAGTAGATTGGCCTCTTCGGTGCCGTGAGCGGGTCCCACCTCGGCCGTATCCACCGCAAAGAACACCGCAACGACCCTGTTCCCGCTCCTGCCGCCGGTCGTCGCTCCCAGGGCCCGATGGGGGCCGTAGCCCGAGAGAAGCAGAATCAGGCAAGCCGTCAAGAGGACGCGGTAGTTGACCCCTTTCCTTACCACTTCGACAGCACCCCCAGGGTCGCGACAATCGGCAGGTCCTGCCCGGGGACCTCTATAACGCCCCGGGGAAAGAATGCCTTCGCTCCGGATAGCGCGAAGCGCGTTTCGAAGCGCGCAAAAACCGAAACATTCGACCCGTTGGCCTCCAAAGAGAGTGCAAGGGGCACCACGTACGGGTCTACGTAAGCTTCGATCTCTTTGGCCGGAAAGGAGGTGTAGATCAACCCGGCAGCCGCCTCTAGAGAAACTCGAAACCAGGACGAATAGCCGAGCAGAAGGTACCGCCCCCCGGCCAGTCGGGTGTCAAAATGGGAGCTGCTTCCGGTTGCCTCAACGCTGAAATCCCGTTGGAGGTGATAGAGTACCTCGAGCTGAAGAAACGACAAGTCCGGTTGCAGGTAGTATCGACCACCGAGAGATAGGCCGAGGACCTGTTGGGGGCTCCAGCCAAGGTATGTCGCTACCCTGGTGGCCCGGTCCAGAGGCGGCAGCAGGATGGGATCGCTTCGGTCCTCCGGATCAACCTCCACCGTAATTTCTTTAGGATAGAATCCCGGCCGCTCGAGGAGCAAGGGCAACTCCTCGCTCGCCCCGAGAACGAGATAGTCGGCTATCACCTCACCGCCGTCGGTAATACCCAGGAGTTGTCCATCCCCCCCGCGACGGACTTCGACTCCATCCTGGGGAGAGAGAAACCGTACCCCTGCCACCAAGGTCGGCGCTTCTTCGGCCGGCTCCTCCTCCTCGGCGGCCTCATCGCCAACCGGGGAATCTTCCATCGCGACCCTCGGGTTGATTTCGCCGTAGAGCCGGGCCACCTGGTTAAAGAGACCGATATCGAGGCTGGACCGGCCGGCGGCACCTGCGAGGGTCGCGCCGGTATCGGAGTCTCGTAAGGTGAGGGAGAGGTAGAGCCGATCCTCGGCGATACCAAACTCCGACACCAGAACCGTTTCCACGGGACTGTCCTCGGTAGAAGAGACTTCGTCGAGGAGAAGGTACTCAATCTGGTCTTCGGAGAGCCGGCGCTCCAGCTCGCGGAGAACAACGTCCTCGATAAGCTTGGTTTCGACGGACGGGTCGTCGTTGTAGAGGAGAACGGGTCGCAGCAGCGACAACTCTTGGC
This sequence comes from uncultured Spirochaetaceae bacterium, assembly GCA_964413945.1. Lineage (GTDB taxonomy): Bacteria > Spirochaetota > Spirochaetia > DSM-27196 > PWMO01 > CAYPUT01. The sequence continues at coordinate 11,845 of CAYPUT010000014.1, read as the reverse complement.
TCGATGCCGAAAGAGCTACCCCAAGGGCGAAGAGGAGATATCGAGATGCGTGGAAGAAGGGCAAACCCCTACTTCGAGTCCATGATGTGGATGCCATTCCATTCTTTTCCCGGTGGATCCTCCGCGTATCTTCTACAACGCTCGAGGATAAGGGTAGCCGCGCTATCCTTCGGGGCCAGGGTTAAGGCCCGCCGTAGGAGCTGTTCGGCTTCAGAAAAACTCTGCTCGTAGTAGAGGTTCATCGCCCGGTTGTGGATCTTCCAGAGCTTCTCCTCGTCCGCGGTAAGGTCGTCTTTGGCCGTGTAAATGCGCGTTCCCGTCTTTTTTCCTTTGACGGCGACGGTATCGAGGAGTCGGCAGGCAACGTGGTCCTTGACTTTGGCGTAGAGACTTTCGGAGATAATCAGGGGCTGTTGGTAGTATTTCGTCAGTCCCTCGAGACGCGAGGCAAGGTTGACCATGTCGCCGATTACCGTGTAGTCCATCTTCCGGTCGGTCCCGATATTTCCCACCGTGACGACGCCGTAGTTGATTCCGACCCCGGTGTGGAACGGGGGGAGCCCCGCCTCCTCCTGACCCTTGTTGAACGTTTGCACCGCCTTGGTCATTTCTATCCCCGCGAGGACCGACTGTAGGGCGTCGTCCTCCCGCTTAACCGGAGCCCCGAAGAAAGCCATAATCGCGTCGCCGATGTACTTATCGACGATTCCCCGGCGATTCATGATGACGTCGACCATTACCGAAAAGTACGCGTTTAGGGCCTGCACCAACTGATCCGGCATGATGCCTTCGGAGATGGTGGAAAAACTGCGGATGTCGGAGAAGAGAATACTCAAGACCCGGTTATCGCCGACGAGCATAGCTTCGGGGTTCTCAAAGAACTGGTCGATAAGCTCCTGGGGCACGTACTTCTGGAAAATCTGCCGGACCTTCGCCTCTTTCTTCTGGGCGATAACCGCCCGGAGCGCGTAGTTCTTGACCTGCGAGTAGGCCTTGTCCAGCTCGCCGACCATAAGGTTAAAGGTATGTGCCAAGGTTCCCGTTTCGTCCTTAAACTCGACCGGCACCCGGGACGAAAGGTCGTTTGAGGTAATGATGGTCCTCATGGTGTCGGCCACCCGCACAAGGGGCCGGATCAGGCGGTTGGCAAAGATTAAAAGCAGAAGAACCGATACGAGGCTCGCCCCGACCACGATGTAGATAGTCTGAGTGGTAATACGGTCGACGTCGGAATAGAAGGCATCCCGGGTTTCGGTAACGAACACGTACCAGTGGTAGGGCTCGAAGTAGAAACCCCGGGCGACCCGCTCTACCCCGGCAACCTCGATTGTCCGCAATTCAAGACGCTCGCCGGTAAACAGCTCCTGCAGAACCCGCCCCTCTCCCGGGGAAAGCTCGATCGGTTCGGTCGAGAAGGCCGTATCGCCGGAAGGGTCGACGGCGAACATCAACTCGGTCTCGCTCCGAATCATGCCCCCGGCGAAACCGGCTACCGCGACTTGGGTCGCCTCGACCATCTCCGGTTGGCCCGTTAGCTCGTTTTGCACCAACAGGAGCCACTGCCCGGCGGCGTACTTCTCCAACTCCGAAGCTTTGAAACCGAGAAAGTCTTTCGCGATCCGTGTAATCCCGGTCGACGCCATAAAATACGAAGCACTCCCCGCCAGAACCAGGGTAACGACGAGGAGGGGCAAGACAACAAGGACAATTTTGACCCGAATACTCATTTATCAACTCCGTACGATCTCCAAAATATCATATATTTTGGGATCTGTCCTCCCAATGGCGTCACATAATTGTGGTGCTACACTCTTCTATCGTCGGAATATCCGGCTTGGTGATAGAGCAGAGAACCTCGTCGGTAAGAGGAGAAAGCGTCGAAATCCAGTTCGCCTGCTTCTCCTCTATACGCTCGAAGAGATTGCGGACGAAACGACCGTTGCCGAAGCTCTTATCCCTCCGGCGGTAGAAGTGGACGAGAAGGTTCCGCGCTTCCCGGCGGGCGGGGTGCGTAAGAGTAAGTCGAGCACCTTCGAGAAAGAGGTCGAGAATGGCCAACAGATTGTCGGGTTCGTAGTGGTCGAAGAAGAAGTAGCGGCTAAACCGCGATTTCAGCCCCGGATTGCTGTCGATAAAGCGGTGCATCTCGTCCGGATAGCCGGCGACGATGACGACAAGCCGGTCGCGAAAATCCTCCATTCGCTTAAGGAGGGTATCCACGGCTTCCTGTCCGAAATCGTTCCCGGATCCTTCGGGGCTCAGGGTGTAGGCTTCGTCGACGAAGAGAACACCGTCGAGGGCCTCTTGGACGATTTCGTCAACCTGGATCGCCGTTTGACCGACGTACCCGGCGACCAAACCGGCCCGGTCGGTTTCCACAAGGTGCCCCTTTTCGAGCAACCCGAGACACCGGTACACCTTCCCGAGATACCTCGCGATGGTCGTCTTCCCGGTCCCGGGAGGACCGTAAAACACCGCGTGCTTCGAAATGGGAGTAACCGGCAGGTTCCGGCGCTTCCTCTCTTTGTGCACCTTCATAAAATTCACGAAGGTATAGATCTGCTCCTTTACCCGGGTCATGCCGATAAGCCCGTCGATACGCTCGAGAACCTCCTCAAGGCTTTCGTCCGCGACGGCCTGACCGACCTGTTTCTTCTGGGGGGATCTTGCGACCTGCCGGACGGCCGCACCCTTCGTCGCTTCCTCGCCGTAGATCAACTCGCGGATACGCCTGAGCGTCTCGGTCCCCTGCTCCGATACGCTACCGTCGGCCTTCACGATCAGTTGAGACAAACTCAAGAGTACCGCGGCAACCCGGTCGAAATTCCGCGTGTTTTCCCGGGAGTCGTACTCCTTGAGGTAGGCAAGAGCCGGTAACTCCTTCGGGTCGCGCTTCCCGGTCTTCTGAATCGAGTTGTATATCGAATCCCAGTATCCCAGAAGCTTCCGGCGGTGCTTCAAGGGGAGGCTATCGTAACGCAAAATGTCGAGGACCAGCTCCCGGTCTTGAACGACATCCTGCCGGAGGTAGGAGAAGATCATCGAAACGAAGAGGCGAGTCTCCTCCACCTGCCGGGGGACCCCTTTGAGGCTCGCCCGCATTACGCCGAAGACATCGTCGATCAGCCGGGAAAGAAAGGTTGGCTCCTGGTTGAACTGCTTGTACTCGTTTACCGTCTCGATAATCTTCCGGGCTTCTTGATGGAGAAAAGCGAGGTTCTCCAGGCGATCGGCCTCGGGCATTCCATTGTCGCCGGATCCGACGTCTACGTCCGCGTCAACGCGGTCGCTATCGAGGTGTTCCTCGAGTTTCTGCAAGAAGGAACGGGCCTGCCCTGCCCTCTTGGTCGACGTAAGGATACTCTCTCCCCCCTTGTGAAGGATGGTAATCTTGGTCGTCGTGTCCCGTCGTTTCGCTCGGAGGGTATCGATATCCTCGAATGCGATCTCGTCGCAGATACCCTTGCCCCCTCCGCTCAAGAGGAACATCAAGCGATCGCTCGTCAAACAGAGAATTCCCGGGGCCCCGGAACCGGAGGAAACGATATGGTCCCCTCGATAGAAGCCTTCGAGGAGGTCCTCTATCTCTTCACCGTCGTCGAGGAGTTTGTCGAGGCTTGCGAGAATATTGCTCTTAAAGGAGACGCTACGCCAGTTCGGTATACGCCCTAGTTTAGCTTCGAGGTTCGGCTGTGAAGCCATGCTAAATCGTCCCCTCCCAAAGACAGATTAGTATACCCCAAACTACCGCATGACGCGAGGTCGTTACCTTTTTGGATACATCTCATGGAGCAGGGTTTCCACCCCTTTGGAAAAGGCCACCGCCGCGGGGGTCATCGTAAGCCCGACGAGGACACCGAGCCCGCTGTTGAGGGTATCATGCAGGTACCGGGTCAGCAGTTTCAGGTAGGCCGAACGGTTCACAGCCCCCGTGCCGTCCCGGAGAAGCAAGGGGTCGAGACCAAAGGAGTCCGACAACCGGGCGGTCTGCTTCATCAGGAGCGGGAAGAGACGCTGTACAAGATTGTAGAACCGCCGGTGATACTCATCGTCGCGCTCGACGAGAAAGGCGATCTGCTTGCGACGGTCCCGGACGCTTCTCCGGCCGTCGCTCCGAACCGGAAGAAACCCTTCTACCGCGGCGGCGACGGCGCGGTGGGAAAGGAGCTTCAGCACCGCCAGGTAGAACAGAAGCACCCCTGCCGAATTGCGCACGTCGCTGTTTCGCAGCAGGGCGGGAGAAGCGGCGACCTCTTTGAGGAGCCGGAGAATAACCTCCACCGCCTGCCGTTGGCGGCGGGAAGCGGTCGGAGCGTCGTAGCCACCCGGTGCCCCGTGAATCTCTTCCAACCGCCGGGAAATAAACTCCAGGGCAGTCCCGGTTCGCCGGCGAACCGAAAAGGTCTTCAGGGTCTCGACGTATCCTTCCAACGTCCCTCCCTCAGGCCCGTCTTCCGCCAGACGCCGGGCGGTCTCGGCGACGTCCCGTACGACGAACACCCGCTGCATCCGGGCTTTTATCAGTCGCGCCTCCGGGCCGCCGAGACCTCTCGGTAACGGCGTCAACCGATCGAAGAGAAACGAGAGTATTCCTTGAGTTTTGTAGAGGGCGTGGCCTTCCAGGGTAAACGAAGTCTCGAGAAGGTCCAGGGCGAGGTCCGGCGGGATGTACGCGAGTGGAGAGATCGCGTCGCCGACCTCTTCGGGGAGTTGCAGCTCTTCCGGTGCGTACCGGTTGTAGGTCTCCACGACCCCGGATGTCAGCGTCTCCGCCGCGGATTCGAAGGCGAACTTATTGTACCAGAGGTGTATCCGGAGATCGGGATCGATCTCCCAGGCCGCCCGAATGTACCCCCCGGCGGAAACCAGAGAGGTCGGCTCCGGCTGTACCACCACCAGAAGGTGCGAGACCAAGGGCAAGTACGATAGGTTTTCCTCCGCACTGATGCCCGCCGGAAGATCCAGAAGGATTACGTCGTACCGCCCGGCCATTCCGGCGGAGAGCTCGAGGGCGAAATCACTCCGCTGCCGGCGGGTTTCCTCCCCCCTCAGGGTCGGAGCCGGATAGAGAAGATCGACCCGGGGGAATGCCGCAATCCGACGCGGAGAGTCCTCCCCTGAGGTCTCGCTTTCCGGGAGGTCGAGAATGGTTCTGAGATTAGAGAGGGGATCTAAGTCCGCCAAGGCAACCCGGAGTCCCCTCTTTGCCAGAAGAAGCGTAAGGTTTATCGCCGTTGTCGATTTTCCGACCCCACCCTTACCGGAACCTATTGCGACAATCTTGGCTCTGTCTCTGCTCATCGAGTGAGGAACAGCTTAGTAGAAATGGGACGCCACTTCCAGAGGAACCGGCGTCCGTTGTTACTATTCGACCCACCGCCCTGGGGAGTGGATAAGGCCTACCCATCGATTTCCCCGAAATAGGGCGTTTTCGGCCTCTACCCTGGCACGGTTCCTGCGGATAGAGTTGGGCACCCGTGGCCCTGCGTTACTATATTTTATCGAGGAGGAGGGACTCAGATGAACAAGAGAACAAGGATTGGAATACTTTCCGTTGGCGGGCTGCTCGTGGTCCTGATTGTCGCGGCGCCGGCGTTTTTCGCCGGCCGGTCGTCCGAGAGCGGCGCAGAAGAAGACTACCAACTCGTCAGCGGGCGGCCGGAGACCGAAGAATCGGGTTCTCCTCCCCGTCGCCAATCGAACCTAACGGAAGAGGAGCTTGAGGACCTCAACGCCGCCCGCTCCCTCCAGAACACCTTTCGTCGGGTTGCCCAGGAGGTCCTTCCCGTCGTAGTCCAGGTCAACACGGTCCAGGTGGTTACCCAGGAGGCTCCACAGAACCCCTTCGATTTCTTCTTCGGCCCCCGGCCCGATCAGAACCAGGAACGAGAATTTCGTCGACCGGGTCTCGGTTCCGGTGTTCTCGTCCGGCGCGACGGTAACACGGTCTACGCTCTGACCAACAACCATGTTGTCGGAGACGCGAACGAGATTTCGATCACCCTCTCCGATCAACGGGAATTCGACGCCGAGATCGTCGGTAAAGACGCCAGAACGGACCTCGCTTTGGTCCGCTTCCACACGAACGAGGAACTTCCCCTCGCGCTGCTCGGAGATTCCGACAATCTCCGGGTCGGAGACTGGGTCATGGCCATCGGAAACCCCTTCGGCTTCGAGTCGACGGTAACCGCCGGTATCGTCAGCGCCCTCGGGCGCCGGGCGGCTCCGGGTTCGTCGATTGCCGGATTTACCGACTACATTCAAACCGATGCCTCGGTTAACCCCGGAAACTCCGGCGGTGCCTTGGTTAACCTAGACGGCGAGGTCATCGGTATCAACACCTGGATCGCCTCCCGAACCGGCGGCAGCGTTGGTATCGGGTTCGCCATACCGATAAACAACGCGAAACGGGCCATAGACGACTTTATTTCCGAAGGACGAATCGTCTACGGTTGGCTTGGAGTCAGCATCCAGGATGTCTCGGACGACGTGCTACCGCAACTAGCCGAGGACCTCGGAATCGACGGTACCGGCGGCGCTCTGGTGCTCAACGTTCATCGGGGCTCTCCGGCGGAGCGATCGGGGCTCCGCCCCGGGGACTTCATTACTCGGGTCGGAGATACCAACGTCGACGATTCGGTTGAACTAACCCGGGTTATCGGCAACATCGAGCCCGGGCGCAGCGTCTCTTTCGGTTTTATTCGTACCGGCGAGGAGCGGACCGCCTCGGTAACCCTCGAGCGGCGGGGAACCGAGGAGGAGGTTGCCGACTCCAGCGATCTCTGGCCTGGAATGTTGGCCGTAGGAATTACCAAGGAGCTTCGGGAACAGCGTCAGGTGCCCGGCAACGTCGAGGGCGTTATTGTGGCTTCGGTCGTCCCCGAAAGCCCTGCGGCGGTTGCCGGAGTCCGGGGGGGAGACATTATCGTCTCCGTAAACGATAATGCGGTCGATTCGGTGCAGGAGTTTTACCAAGAGATTAACAACCCCGGCGGGGACGAAATTCTCTTTAGAATTCTCCGGCAGGGAAATAGAATCGTTGTGGGAATGGAGAGCCTTTGACGGTCAAGTATCATGATTACTACAAGACTCTCGGGCTGGACCGCAAGGCGAGCCCGGAGGAAATCCACAGCGCCTACCGTAAGCTGGCGAGGAAGTACCATCCGGACCTAAACAAGACCAAAGAAGCCGAGGACCGTTTCAAGGAAATCAACGAGGCCTATGAGGTGCTCAAGGACCCGGAGAAACGGAAACGCTACGACACCCTCGGGAATAACTGGCAAGCGGGACAGGACTTTACCCCACCCCCGGGGTGGGAAGGTTTCGGCCGAACCGCCGGGGGTGCCGCCGGGGGCCCCGGCGGCTTTACCTCCTTTCGCTTCGAAGACCTTGGGGGTGGCTTTAGCGACTTTTTCGAGTCGCTCTTCGGAGGTTTCGGCGCCGCCGACGGGTTTACCCGGGCGCCCCGGTCCCGCAAGGGAGAAGACCAGGAAGCCATCGTTACGGTCAGCCTCGAAGATGCGTACTTCGGGGGCCGTAAGAGCATCAATCTCGAGCAGAGGGAAACGGACGACTACGGCCGTACCCGGAGCCGCCGGCGCAACTTCGAGGTCAATCTCCCCGCCGGAGTTACCGACGGTTACCGCCTACGCCTTGCCGGCCAGGGTGGCGAAGGGGGCGGCGGCGCCCCGAAGGGGGATCTCTATCTTGTCATCAAGATGGCGGAACACCCAACCTTCCGGGTAAGGGGTTCCGATCTCGAGGTCGATCTCCCGGTAACACCCTGGGAAGCCGCCCTCGGATCCAAGATCGACGTCCCCATCGTCGGCGGAACCGCTTCGGTCTCCCTTGCCCCGGGAACCCCTTCGGGCAAGCGACTTCGTCTCAAAGGAAAGGGGCTCAAGAAAACCGGAAGCGGCTCCGGGGATCTTTACGCCGTTGTATCGATAACCGTGCCTCCCCGGCTTTCTGCGGGGGAGCGGGATCTTTTCCAGCGTCTCGCCGAGACCTCTACCTTTAACCCGAGAACCTAGGGCTCTTCGGAGGAGGCAAGATGAACGGTCCAGGGGGCCCTCGGGTGGCCATTATCAGCGGGTCAAGCAAGGGTATCGGCAGGGAGACGGCCCGCCTCTTTCTCCGAAACGGCTACCGCGTCGTGATAAACGGCCGAGACACCGCCAGGCTCAGCGCTACTCAGGGCCAACTCGACGACGGTTCGGGCCGCCTCCTCGCTGTTGCCGCGGACGTCACCAAGGAAGACGATGCGCGTCATCTTCTCCTGAGCACACTCGACCGTTTCGGCCGACTGGACGTCCTGATCAATAACGCCGGCATATCCATGCGGGGACGCTTCGAAGACACCGAAGCGACGGTATTCCGGGCAATGTTCGAGACGAACCTGGTAGGAAGCGCCGTCATGACTCGGGCCGCCCTTCCCGCCTTGCGAGAATCCAAAGGGAGCCTCCTCTTTATTTCGAGCCTCGCGGGGCTCCGGGGCTTTCCGGGAATCGCCGCCTACTCTGCCGCCAAGATGGGATTAACCGCCTTTGCCGACGCCCTCCGAGTCGAGCTGGTCGGGTCCGGGGTTCACGTCGGAATCGTCTACGTCGGTTTTACCGAGAACGACCCGGATAAGACCGTCTTCCGTGGGGACGGGAGCCAGGAAGCGATTACCCGGTCCTCGCAGACCAGCCAAACCGACGTGGCGAGAGCGATCTTCTCCGCGATCCGGCGCCGGAAAAAACGCGCCTATCTGACCGTCTACGGTCCTCTCCTGCGTTTCGCAGAGCGTTTCTTCCCGGGCGTCGTCGAATTGGCTCTGAGACAGAGCAGCAAAAAAGTCTTCTCGATGTCGCAGTAGCGCCGGGCCCCGGCGTCGGCTTCCAACTCCCCGGCCCCGCGGCCTCGCCTGCTTAGCTGAGCTCCAGGTAGGTAAGCGCCCCGGGCACTTCGACGTAGGGGTTTCGGCCGCTCCTCCACTGGTACCGGTAGCCGAGGCAGTTACAGACAAACCTGGTTCCTTCCCGGACCACCTGCCGGCGAAAGTGAACGTGTCCGCTGACCGCTATATCGACCCCTGACCGGTGCGCCAATTCCCCATAGGAACCTCCCCCCATAAACGCGTTCAGGTAGTCCCACAGACGCGGACGAAAGGGCACCGTGAATTCCCTGACCGGACTGACGTGGGTTACCATGACTGTCCGGCGCTTCCTCGCCCCCGAAAGGAGCTGCCTTTGCAGCTTCGTCAAGAAGTGCCGGTGAACGTCCGCGGTCGCCATCCCCCAGAGTGCGAACGTCCTGTCCTGCCAGACCCGTCCCCGATGCTCCATGCGGTCGAATTCTTCCCGGGTAAAAGCCGCCGAGCCGAAGGTGTAGTCGTACCACCCGATGTCCCCGATTAGTTTCCACCCGTTTTCAAACTCGAAAGAACCCCGGGCCAGGTTCTTCGGGTAGGACAAGAGGCGGTGGTAGATGTCCCAGGACGAAAGAGTTGGATGGTTCTGATTCCAAATGTCGTGATTCCCCGGAACGAAGAAACAGCCCTTTGCGAAGGCCCCGTCCATCCGATGGAGTGCCTCCAAGGTTAACCGGTAGTCTCCGGAAACATCCCCGGCCAACAGGAATCCCTCGGCGCCGCCCTCGACCGCCGACACGATGACCGCGTTCAAGAGCTCTTCCGGGTCCGGAAAGCTGTCGAGGTGAAGATCCGAGAGGACGGCCAATCTCACCGGTCGGGGTCCAAAAGCCGGGCGTTCCGGATCACGACGTTTCCCATCGGGCTACCTTCTCCGCTCCGAGCAGAGAGCCGTAAGCCCCTGGAGCGCCTGCATGTCACCGACGGCCATCATACGGTCCCCGGCCTCGATAACCGTAGACGAAGGCGGGTTGTACAGAAACGCGCCTTCGGCTTTTCGCACCGCGATAACGATAATATTGAGCTCTCGCCGGAGGGGCGATTCGGCGAGAGTGAGCCCTGCGAGGCTCGATCCCGCCTGTACCTCGATCTCTTCCATGCTGATGTCCTGCCCCGAGGTTTGCCCGATCGATTCGATAAACTCTACGATGGAGGGCCGGAGGACAAGCTGGGCCATTCGGCGCCCGACAAGCTCGTAGGGTTTGATAACCCTATCGGCCCCCGCCTTCCGGAGCTTCGCTTCGGTTCCCTCGTCGAGGGCCCGGGCGACAATTTTGATCTGCGGATTCAAAGACTTTGCCGTAAGGCAGGTAAAAACGTTTTCCGGATCCGAGGAGACGACGGCAATAAGCCCCTCGGCCGCCTCGACTCCGGCCTTAAGCAGCACCTCGTCGGAGGTCGCGTCCCCGACAATGTGGAGGTAGCCGAGGTCCCGAAGCTCGTCGAGTCCTAAGTCGCTCCGCTCCACGACGACGAAATCCCGGTTTGATTCCGAAAGAACCGAGCAGATATGACGCCCCATCCTCCCAAAACCGCAGACGATGTGGTGTTGTTTAAGGCGCTTTAGCTTCGCATCCATGGAGCGTCTCCTGAAGAAGTAGTACTCGAGGAAGAACTGAGCCACCCGACCGGCTACGTAGGCAATCGAGAGCAAACCGAAGACGATCAGCAACACGGTAAAGAGCTGTCCCCTGACCGAGAGGGGGCGAACTTCTCGAAAACCGGTGGTACTCACCGAAAGAATCGTCATGTAGAACGAGTCCACAAAGGACCAGCCCTCGAGGAGCATGTAGCCTGCTGTTCCGAGGACGATCAAAAAGAACACAATGAGGGAGGCAACCAAGAGTTGACGGAAGCGGCGGTCGGTCGAGTCTGTCACGAGGAGGTCTCCGGCGCATGCCGCCGGAGAAAAGCGACCGCTTCCCGGCGTATCCTCGAATAGTCGGATTCCTCTTGAAGCTGCGCCGCGAGGCGCCGGCCGAAGGGGACGGCCCCGAGAAAATAGGTCAAGAAACGCCGGGACCGGGATACCCAGAACTCTTTCGGCTGATATGCCTCGAGAAGCCCGAAAAACCGCTCGGCAAGCTCCCGCCGAGTCACTCCTTCGCCGGAAGCCTCGCCTCGTAGTACCCTGGTTATCCAGGGCCGGGCAATCGCCCCCCGGCCGATCATGGCTCCGGCGACCCCCGGGATTTTCCGGACGGCGTCGAAGGACGACGGGTCGCATATGTCTCCCGAGGCGACAACGGGAATCGGAGAAGCCGCGGCGAGGCGACGCAGTATCGATCGGTGGGAGGGCCGGCTGTAAGACTGTTTTTGGTGCCGCGGGTGGATCGTTACCGCGGCGACACCGGCCTCCGGCAGCGCCGAGAGAAAGGTTTCCATCGTCTCCTGCCGGTACCCCTCCGGGAGGCGGAGTTTGACCGAAAGCGGCAAGGGAGCTATCGCAGAGGCGACGCCCCGGAGTGCCTCGAGGGCCTCCGCGGGCCGCCGGAGCCAGGCGATGCCCCCACCGTTTCGCACGACCTCCGGGGCGCTGCAGCCGAAATTGACGTCGATGCCCCCGGGACGGAGCTCGGCGAGTCGCCCTCCCGCGGCGATGAGAAGGTCGGCCCGGGGAGAGAGGAGCTGGTAGACAACCCGATGAGGGGCCGGGTAGCTGTCCGTGTAATACGTTTCGAATCGTCCCCGGGACAGAAGGGGACCGGCACTGATCATCTCGGAGAAGTAGAGATCGAAGGGAGCGGTTTCTTCGACGAGCCGCCGGAAGGCGCCGTGGGAGAGACCCGCCATCGGAGCGAGAATCAAGGGGTGATGGGAATCTTTAGTCGCGGTCCAAGGGAGACATCCGGAGCCAACACTCACCCCCTTATCCTAAGAAGCAAAGCGGCTCTTTACAGCTACACGTCTGTATAGTACTCTTTCCACGAT